>NZ_JAMYPU010000014.1:0-159227 GCF_040320535.1 Mesorhizobium sp. M0676 | reverse complement strand
GAGGTGTCGAGCGAAGCTCGACGGAGTGGGGGTCGACGGAGTGGATGTCGACCCTTGGGGCGCAAGGCGAGGCGATGTTTGCACCGAATGCCCTTCCTGTGTCCGTTCGCGGCGATTGCCAGGTGGTTCCCCCACTCCGTCTCGGCTTCGCCGAGCCACCTCTCCCCCCTCCGGAGGGAGAGGAAAGGAGCCTGGCTGGGACAGCGCCAACGTCCGGAAAGATGGGGGGGAGCGCCCCGGCCGTAAGCGCAGGTCCTGCACGAAAACTGCACATCCCTGCGGAAAACCTCCTCCGCTCCGCCCCGCCGTTTCCATGCGAGCCCGCGACAACAGCGGCATGCAACAGCGAAACGCTCACCTTTGGTCCTTGCCCTATCGCCTGCGCAGCGAAAGCTGGTGGTTGGTCGATCCGCCCCGGGCGGCGGCCCGCCCTTACCTGGAAGCGAGCCTGCTCCCCTTTATCCGCCCACCGGCCGAGCGGACCCAGCCCATCAGGAAAATCCGCGCATGACATCGTTTGCAAGCGTTTCCAGCCGCTTCGGCATCGCCGTCCTGCTCGTGGCGCTGGCGGATTTTTTCTTTTACGGCCAGCCCGCCGGGATCACGGTGCTGCTGTTTGCCATCCTGATCGCCGGCGCGGTGGTCGCTGTGCATCCTGCCGCACTGAATTCCACCCGACCCTGGCTCAAGCCGGCCGCTTTGTTCGTCGCGCTGCTGCCGCTGGCCGAGAACGTCAGCCCGCTGTCGGTGGCGATAGCTGTCGTGGCGCTGGTGGTGTTTGCGCTGTCCCTGTCCGGGCGGCTGCGGCACGGCATCGCCCGCATTGCCGGCCAGGTCGCGCTGTTCCTGCTGGCGGCGCCGCTGCGCCTTATCCGTGACTTTTTCCAATGGCGCCGCACGGTGCGCCGGCTTGGCGGCCGCCGCATCCGCCTGGCGTCCATCATCGTCTGGGTCATGCCGGTGACGCTGGGCGCGGTGTTCCTGTTCTTGTTCGGCGCCGCCAATCCGGTCATCGAATACTGGCTGTCGCTGATTGACCTGATGAAGCTGCTCGATCTCATCCAACTGGCGCGGATCGTCTTCTGGCTGTTCGTGCTCGCCGGCGTCTGGGCTTTCCTGCGGCCTCGCCTGCCGCGTTTCCCGCGCCGCCTTCCACGCCGCCTTCCACCTTTGACGCCGCCTGCAGCCGTGGCCGCACCGGCCGCGACTAAACCAGCGACAACGATCGAGGCCGTCGTCTTCGGCAAGGCCGCGATTCTGCGCGCGCTGATCGTCTTCAACGCCTTGTTTGCGCTGCAGACCGGGCTCGACGCCGCCTATCTCTGGGGTGGGGTCGCCCTGCCGGACGGGTTGAGCTATGCCGCCTATGCCCATCGCGGTGCCTATCCGCTGATCGCCACGGCGCTGCTGGCCGCCGGCTTCGTGCTGGCGGCGCTGCGGCCGGGCAGCGAAACCTCAGGCGATCCGCTGATCCGCCGGCTGGTCTATGCCTGGGTGGCGCAGAACATCGTGCTGGTCATCTCGTCAATTCTCAGGCTCGATCTCTATATCGGCGTCTATGCACTGACCTACTGGCGCATCGCCGCCTTCGTCTGGATGGGGTTGGTGGCGTCAGGGCTTGCACTGATCATTGCCCGCATCGCGCTTGGAAAATCCAACGAATGGCTGCTCTCCGCCAATCTTGCGACGTTATCGGCGACGCTTTATGCCTGCTGCTTCATCAACTTCGCCGCAACGATCGCCAATTTCAATGTCGACCATTCCCTTGAAATGACCGGCGACGGCACGCCTATCGATACCGAATATCTGCGCTCGCTTGGCGCTGCCGCCATGCCGGCTCTGGACCGCCTCTACATGCATCAATTCGGAAACCAAACCACCTGTCTGGCCGATCAAATGATGATCGACGACACTATCGCCGAGCAGAAGCAGTGGCGCGCCTGGAGCTTTCGCGGCTGGAGGCTCGTGCAGGTTCTCGACAAGAGAGGTCCGCTCGTGCTTCCTCCACCTACCCAGCCCTCGCAACCTTCAGTGCCGGACCGTTAGATCCATGCCGCATCAGATCCTGGTCGCCGACGACGATCCGCACATTCGCGAGATCATCTGCTTTGCGCTGGAGAGGGCCGGGATGAAGACGCAAGCCGTGTCCGACGGCGCAGCCGCCCTGCAGGCGATCGAAGGCCGCGAGCCCGACCTCGTCGTGCTCGATATCGGCATGCCGGAGATGGACGGGCTGGAAGTCTGCCGGCGGCTGAGGCAGCGCTCCGATGTGCCGGTTCTGTTCCTGTCCGCGCGCGACGAAGAAATCGATCGCATCCTCGGGCTCGAAATGGGCGGCGACGACTATGTGACGAAACCGTTCAGCCCGCGCGAGCTGGTGGCGCGCGTCAACGTTATCCTGCGCCGCGCCCGCCCGGTGGCCCCGGACCCCGCCGGTGACAAGAACTTTGCGCATGGCAAGCTCAGCCTGGTGCCGGCCAGCCACGGCGCCAGTTTCGACGGCAAGGCGCTGGCGCTGACGGCGATCGAGTTCTCGATCCTCAGGGGATTTCTGGCGCGGCCGGCGCATGTGCTGGGCCGCGACCTGGTGGTCGCCAGCGCCTATGCCGCCAACATCCACGTCGCCGACCGTACCGTCGATAGCCACATCCGCAACATCCGCGCCAAGCTGGCGGCGGCGGGCTGTCTCGACGCCATCGAAACGGTGCATGGCGTCGGTTTCCGGCTCGGCCGATGCGGCGCCTGAGCGACGCCAAATGGATCGGCACCAAATGGCGGCCAAGGCTGGCCACGGTGGTTCTCGCCATCCTCATCATGGTGCTGGCGCTGCCGCTGGTCGGCCTGTTCTTCTTCCGGCTTTATGAAAACCAGCTGATCCGCCAGACCGAGGGCGAGCTGATCGCGCAAGGCGCCGTCATCGCGGCGATCTATGCGCAGGATATCAGCGACGCCGGCATTTCCCCGGACAGGCTCGGTGCGCCGATGAACGCGGAGAGCGGCGATGCCAGCCGTGGCGACGACTCGCCTTACCAGCCGATCGAGCCGAGCCTCGATCTCGCTTCCGACTACCTGCTGCCGACCCGACCCGCCGGCATCGCCGCGGCCATCGATCCAGCCTTCGCGGCGATCGGCGCCAGCCTGTCCGGCATTCTCGACACGACGCAAAAAACCACGCTGGCCGGCTTCCGGCTGCTCGATCCGCGCGGCGTTGTCATTGCAGGGCGCGACGAGGTCGGACTATCGCTGGCCAATGTCGAAGAGGTGCGCACCGCCCTTGCCGGCCACTACGCCAGCGTGTTGAGACAAAGAATTCCCGACCAGCCGCCACCGCCCCTCTATTCGGTCAGCCGCGGCACGAAAGTTCGCGTCTTTGTCGCCATGCCGATCGCGGTCGACGGCCATGTCGCCGGCGTGATCTACCTGTCTCGAACGCCGAACAACATCGTCAAGCATCTCTATGGCGAACGCGGCAAGGTGACGCTGGCGGCCATCGCCATGCTGTTCGGCACGCTGCTGATCGCGCTGGTGTTCCTGCGCACCGTCAGCCGGCCGATCTACGCGCTGATGGAGCGCACGAGGCGCATCGCCGCCGGCGACCGCGACGCCATCCGGCCGCTCGACCATCACGGCACGCGCGAAATGGCCGAGCTGTCCGCGGCCTTTCTCGACATGGCCGAAAAGCTGCAGGCGCGCTCCGACTCGATCCAGACCTTTGCCACCCATGTCTCGCACGAGCTCAAATCGCCGCTGACGGCGATCCAGGGCGCGGCCGAACTCTTGCGCGATTCCGGCGAGGCGATGGACGCGGCAGAGCGCAAGCGGTTTTCCGGCAACATCGTCAACGATGCCGGACGGCTCAATCTGCTGGTACGGCGCCTGCTCGATCTGGCGCGCGCGGAAAACCTGGCGCCGAGCGGCGAAAGCACATCGCTCGATGCGGCGCTGGCATTGCTGCCGGTGGACGGCAGGCTGGCTGTGACCATCGAGACGGGCGGCGAAACCGGTCTGCGCATCTCGGCCGAGAATGCGGCGATCGTGCTTGCCAACCTGATCGACAATTCCGCCAGGCACGGCGCGACCCAGGTTTTGCTGGCGGCTGCCAGCGCCGACGGCAAAGTGACGATTGCGATCAGCGATGATGGCGCCGGCATTTCGCCGAGCAACAGGGCGCGCATTTTCGAGCCGTTCTTCACCACGCGGCGCGAGTCCGGCGGCACCGGCATGGGCCTCGGCATAGTGCTGGCCCTCCTGAAAGCGCATGATGGCACGATCGCGCTGGTTGACTCCGGGCGCGGCACGCGCTTCGAGATCATTGTGCCGGCGGCGTGAAGGATGCCGGCGGCCGGATCGGAGAACAAAGTGCGCTACGACACCGTCATCATCGGCGGAGCCATCGTCGGCTCCTCGGTCGCCTATTATCTGCGCGAGGAAGGCTTTTCCGGCTCCATCGCGCTGATCGAACGCGACCCGCAATTCGCGCATGCGGCAACGACGCTGTCCATGGCCTCGATCCGTCAGCAATTCTCGATTCCGGAAAATATCCGGCTGTCGCAGTTCACGCTAAACCTGTTCCGGCGACTGAAGGAGACCTTCGGCACCGATGCCGATATCGGTTTTCGCGAAGGCGGCTATCTCATCCTGGCCGGCGAGGCCGGGTTGCCGATCCTGAAAGCCAACCACGAGGCGCAGGTCGCCGAGGGCGCCGACATTCTGCTCGAGGATGCCGACCAGCTGGCAAAGCGCTTTTCGTGGCTGTCGACGGAAGGCATCAGCGCCGGCGCCTTCGGCCGCACCGGCGAGGGCTGGTTCGACGCTCATGCGATGCTGACGCTGTTCCGCAAGGCGCTGCGCGACAGACAAATCGATTTCATCGCCGCCGACGTCACCGGCATCGAGAGGCAGGGCAACCGCGTCACCGGCGTGGACCTCGACAATGGCGAAAGACTGCAAGCCGGCATCGTCGTCAATGCCGCCGGGCCGAATGCCGGCAAGGTGGCCGGCATGGCGGGACTCGTCCTGCCCGTCGAGCCGCGCAAGCGCAACGTTTTCGTCTTCGAGGCGCGGGAAAAATACGCCGACATGCCGCTGCTGGTCGACCCATCCGGCATCTATGTCCGGCCTGAAGGCTCGGTCTATCTCACCGGCGGCGCCGAGCCGGAGGAGGGCGATGGCCCCGCCGACCCCCGGGATTTCGACGTCGACTGGCCGCTGTTCGAAGAGGTGATCTGGCCCGTGCTGGCAACCCGCATCCCCGCCTTCGAGGCGATCAAGCCGACCCGCGCCTGGGCAGGCCATTACGACTACAACACGCTCGACCAGAACGCCGTGGTCGGACCGCATCCCGAGGTCGGCAACTTCATCTTCGCCAACGGTTTTTCCGGCCACGGCCTGCAGCAGGCGCCGGCCGTCGGCAAGGCGCTGGCGGAGTTGTTGGTGCATGGCGGGTATCGGACGGTGGATTGCTCGGCGTTTGGGTACGCCAGAGTGGCTGAGGGAAGGGCGTTTCGGGAATTGAACGTGATTTGAGGCGGCAAAAGCTCACTGCCGAGTTCCCGCCCACCCCCCTCTGCCCTGCCGGGCATCTCCCCCGCAAGGGGTGAGATCGATAGCTCCGGCGTCCCGCTATCCTCGCAACGTTGGAGATTGGCGAAGCGATCGAGCGTCTAATCTCCCCCCTTGCGGGGGAGATGGCCGGCAGGCCAGAGGGGGGTGCTGTCCCGCGAGCGTCTAAGCAACCATCGCATCGACAGCCATCGCGTTGCCCAGTGCATGCCCGGCGGCCGTGTTGTCGAAAATGCCCCAGACCTCGGCACCGGAAGCGGCCGCTGCTTCCACTTGCCGCGCAAACCGGTCGAGCGTTTCGGCATCGTAACCCGAATAGTAGATGCGCGGCGCGCCGTGCCAGCGGAAATAGGCAAGGCCGGGCGAGCCACCCGGCCCTGCTGCCTCCGGAACCGAAGCCGGGTCGGCGGCGACCCGGGCGACCTGGTGACCGGCCAGCAGTGCGTCCGTCTCGGCACTGAACCAGGTGGGATGGCGCGGCTCGCATGCCAGCCTTGCCCGGATACGCTTGCCCAACATGTCGAAGAAACCGCCGGCGACCTCCGGCTCGAAGGGCAAGCTCGGCGGCAGCTGCACCAGAAGCACGCTCAGCTTTTCGCCGAGACCTTCGACCTGCCCGAGAAAGTCCTCTGTCAGCCCCTCGCAATCGGCGAGGCGATGCTCATGGGTCATGCTCTTCGGTGCCTTGACCGCGAAGCGGAAGTGCTCCGGCACGGCGTGAGCCCAGCGCTCATAGGTCTCGCGGCGGTGCGGCTTGTAGAACGAGGTGTCGATCTCGACGACCGGAAAGCGTTTTCCGTAACGTTCGAGATGCGAACCGGACTGCGGAAACTCAGCCTTGTATCGAGACGGAATTCCCCAGCCGGCGGTGCCTATGAGAGATCGGCGATTTCCCATGCTGGGGATGTGGACCGGATGAAGCGCGGGTCAAGGGCGGCAAGGAGGCGTTGCTCAGCAGGGTCCTGAACACCGTTCCGCATTGCCCGATAACCTTGCCCGCCTTGACTGCCCAACCCGGTCGGCAATTGCGCCCGATGCGGCGTCAGCCCTCGCGGGAGAACCAGAACGCGTCGGCCATGCGCTTCATGCCGATACGCTCGTAGAAGCCGACGGCGTCGGGCATCGAGATCAGGCTGATGGCGACCGAAGGCCCAAGCTGCCGGCGGGCCTCGTCCATCAGGCCCTTGCCGATGCCGACGCCTTGCGCCGATTGCGACACGGCGAGCTCTGAGACGTAGCACACCCAGGAAAAATCGGTGATGGCCCTGATAACGCCGATCAGCGGCCTGCCTTCGATGTCGAGCCGCGCCGTGAGCACCAGGTTCGCGCCTGAAAGCATTGCTTGCAGCCGGGCGTCGTCATCGACGGGGCGTGTTTCGCCGAGCGTGGATTCGACCAGCACGCGGCGGAATTCAGCGACGTCGAGCTCAGGTTCACTGGCATAGATAATATTCGATTGTGTGGTCATGGGCGCAAGGTGCACCAGCGGCGGCCGGTTTTAAAGACGTTTGCCGCCGATCTTTCGATCGGGCCGCGCACCAACAGTTGCCTTTTATTTGCCGGCGGCTTTGTGTAAACCGGGCGCAGCAAACCCTGACGCAACGAATTCGATCAAGAACGGGCAAAAGCCATGGAAAAATTCACCAAGCTCACCGGCGTCGCCGCACCGATGCCGATCGTCAATGTCGACACCGACATGATCATCCCCAAGGATTATCTCAAGACGATCAAGCGCACCGGGCTCGGCAGCGGCCTGTTCGCCGAAATGCGCTACAAGGACGATGGCTCGGAAAACCCCGACTTCGTGCTCAACAAGCCGGCCTACCGCAAGGCGCAGATCCTGGTCGCCGGCGACAATTTCGGCTGCGGTTCGAGCCGCGAACACGCGCCGTGGGCGCTGCTCGATTTCGGCATTCGCTGCGTCATCTCGACGTCGTTCGCCGACATTTTCTACAACAACTGCTTCAAGAACGGAATCCTGCCGATCACCGTCAGCCCCGAAGACCTGGAGAAGCTGATGGACGACGCCTCGCGCGGCTCCAATGCGACGGTGTCGGTCGACCTCGAGGCCAAGGAAATCCGCGGCCCCGACGGCGGCGTGGTCACCTTCGACCTCGACGACTTCAAGCGCCACTGCCTGCTGAACGGTCTCGACGATATCGGCCTGACCATGGAGAAGGCCGGCGCCATCGCCTCGTTCGAGAAGAAGAACGCTGCCGAGCGTCCTTGGGCCTGAGTGGTACGAGATGGCCCGGCCGCCACAAAGCCGGGTTCGTGGCGGCTGAACGGAGGGGACAGTCATGACACGTTTTCTTCTTGCCGGCGCCTGCGCGCTGGCGTGGATGCTGATGCCGGTGGCCGGCGCGCAAGCACAGACCGACAAGATACTCGTGCCGGCAGAAGATCCGTCCGCCGCCGATCTGGGCGCGTCGAACAATGCGGCCCTGGCGGACGATGACAGCCAGGGGCCGGTCCCGTTCGAGGGCGGGCAGCTGACCATCACCCAGCCGGAGCAGGATGGCGAGAAGGTGCTGGCCTATGACGGCAAGCAGCTGGCCAGCAATTATGACGTGTTCTTCGACAGAACAGTCAAGGTCGGCGGCGTCGACGTGGCGCTGGTCGATGTCGGCGACGGCGGCAACCAGTGCGGCCCGGCCAAGGTCATCGTCTGGAAGCCGGAAGGCGGCGAGATACAAAGCCTCAAGGTCGAACAGGACGAATGCGGGGCGCCGCCGGCGGCGGTGGCCGACAACGCCATCTATTTCGTGCCGTATCTGTTGCCGGGCGATACGAAGCAAGCGCTGCAATGGTCGCCCAGCGACGGGCTGACGATCTCGGGCGACCTGACCTACGCGCCGGAGCCGGGTACGGACTGGAAGGACGTCGATCCGGCCAAATACCAGAACATCATCGACGCCTTCCACAATGAGGCCGTCTACAACGCGGCGCAGACGCTGCTCGGCGACACCATGCCCGACATGGCAACCAGCCTGCTGGTCGGCGGCGGCACCGAAAAGATGGCGTCGGGCCCCTTCTACGCCACCGGCTGCGTGCCGCACGCATGCGGCAGCAATGACGGTTTCATGGCGGTCGACCCGGCCAAGCACACGCTCTACTTCGCCCGCCGCGGCGACAATGGCGAGCCGCAGGCCTGGCCGCCGGTGGCGGACTGGCCGGCGGATGTGAAGGAAGCAATGGACAAGGCGCAGGAGTCGGGGAACTAGGGTTTGCGGCAGCGCGGCGAACACTCGGTGTTCATGCTTGTTCCGTCGCGATCCGTCACACCCCCTCTGCCCTGCCGGGCATCTCCCGCTCAAGGGGGGAGATCAGACGTCACTCTGGCTTTCGCCAATCGCAAATGTGGAAAGCGAGAAAGGCGTCCGAACTGCTAATCTCCCCCCTTGAGGGGGAGATGGCCGGCAGGCCAGAGGGGGGTGCTGTCCCGCCGACGACCAAGATTTGCACCTGACTTGGCCCATGGCCCGGCCGGCCCTTTCCCTGCAAAAGTGTCCGAAACCACAGCGAGGCTCCATGCGCACACTCATCTCCACCGGTTCGCCCTTCGAAAAAACCGCCGGCTATTCGCGCGCGGTGGTGCAGGGCGACTGGTGCTTCGTGTCGGGAACGACCGGCTACGACTATGCGACGATGACCATGCCGGAAACGGTGGAGGCGCAGACGCGCAATTGCCTGGCGACCATCGCCGAGGCGCTGAGGGATGGCGGCTTCGACATGGCCGATGTGGTGCGGGCGCATTACTACATCACCGACCAGGCCATCGCGGACGTCGTCTTCCCCATCCTCGGCGAGGCTTTCGGCGAGATCAGGCCGGCGGCGACGATGATCGTGTGCCAGCTCAACAAGCCGGAAATGAAGATCGAGATCGAAGTCACGGCGCTGCGGCGCACGGCTTGAGGAGGCCAAAGCCATGACGGTCCGGCGCATCGTAGCCAATATCGGGACGCAGGACGCGGCGGCGGCGAAACGCTTCTATCAGGACGTGCTTGGCCTCGATGTGCTGATGGATCAGGGCTGGATCGTCACCTACGGGTCCGACGAACGGATGCAGGTGCAGATCAGCTTCATGGCCCGGGGCGGCTCCGGCACGCCGGTGCCGGACCTCTCCATCGAGGTCGACGATGTCGATGCGGCGCTGCAAGGCATGAAGGCCGCCGGCTTTGCCGTCGAATACGGTCCGGCCGACGAGCCGTGGGGCGTACGGCGGTTTTATGTGCGCGATCCGTTCGGCCGGTTGGTGAATATTTTGTCGCACAAGTGATTTGTTCCTCTCCCCCGCCTCTGGCCACGGCGAGGAACCCAGGTCTTGAGAGGCGGGCGCCGTCGTAGCGTTCTTCATCCCCTTGCGCCGCAAGCTCTTGGCGTTTAGCAAGGCCGCGGTTTCTCCAAACAGCATCGGACGGTTCTCCATGGCTTCGAAAAATCTTCTCCTGCTCGCCGGCGACGGCATCGGCCCCGAGGCGATGGCCGAGGTGAAGAAGCTGATC
Source organism: Mesorhizobium sp. M0676 (assembly GCF_040320535.1). Taxonomy (NCBI): domain Bacteria; kingdom Pseudomonadati; phylum Pseudomonadota; class Alphaproteobacteria; order Hyphomicrobiales; family Phyllobacteriaceae; genus Mesorhizobium; species Mesorhizobium sp. M0676. The sequence goes on along the minus strand of NZ_JAMYPU010000014.1, from coordinate 149,160 downwards.
GCCGCCATGAACGCAAAGCTCGGCAGCGGTTTTGCCACTGATGAAGGCTTGGTCGGCGGCTGTGCCTACGACGCGCATGGCGCGGCGATTTCGGATGGCGACATGGCAAAGGCGATGGCTGCGGACGCCGTGCTGTTCGGCGCCGTCGGCGGGCCGAAATGGGACAAGGTGCCTTACGAGGTGCGTCCCGAGGCCGGGTTGCTACGGCTGCGCAAGGATATGGAGCTGTTCGCCAATCTCCGGCCCGCCATCTGCTATCCGGCGCTGGCCGCGTCGTCCTCGCTGAAGCAGGAAGTCGTCGAGGGCCTCGACATATTGATCGTGCGCGAGCTTACCGGCGGCGTCTATTTCGGCGAGCCGAAGCAGATCATCGATCTCGGCAACGGCCAGAAGCGCGGCATCGACACGCAGGTCTACGACACGTTCGAGATCGAGCGCATTTCCGGCGTCGCCTTCGAGCTGGCGCGCACGCGCAAGAACCATGTGACATCCATGGAGAAGCGCAACGTCATGAAATCCGGGGTGCTGTGGAACGAGGTCGTCACCCAGACCCACACAGCCAGATATGCCGACGTCAAACTCGACCACATGCTCGCCGATGCCGGCGGCATGCAGCTGGTGCGCTGGCCAAAGCAGTTCGACGTCATCGTCACCGACAATCTGTTTGGCGACATGCTGTCCGACATCGCCGCCATGCTGACCGGATCGATCGGCATGCTGCCGTCGGCCTCGCTCGGCGCGCCCGATGTGAAAACCAGGAAGCGCAAGGCGCTGTACGAGCCGGTGCATGGCTCGGCGCCGGACATTGCGGGACAGGGCATCGCCAACCCGATCGCCATGATCGCGTCGTTTGCCATGTGCATGCGATATTCCTTCGGCATGGTCGATGAGGCCGACAAGCTCGAAGGCGCCATAGCCGCCGTGCTCGACGACGGGCTCCGGACGAAGGATATTTTGTCCGACGGCATGACCGAAGTCGGCACTGTCGAGATGGGTGACGCCATCATCGCCAAATTCCTGGCTTAGCGGCCAAACTCAGCGGATCTCGCCGGCTAGCCGTCTCAGCAGGCCGACGAGTTGCGCCTCGTCCACGGTTGAAAAAAAAGCAGCGTCGGCGGCTTCGACGGCGACGATAGCGCGCTGGACTGCGGCCGTCCCCGTCGTGGAGACGCGGATCACCTTGGCGCGGGAATCCCGCGGGTCGGTGTCCCGCACAATCAGTCCCTTTGCCTCAAGCCGGGCGACGACGTCCGACGTCATCTTCACCTCGGTGCCGGCCTGGGCGGCGAGCTGCACCTGGTTGGGCGGCTCGCCATAGCGGCCGAGCCACATCGCCGAAGCCAGCAGCACGAACTGGACATGGGTAAGGTCAAGCGGGGCCAGCGCCGCCGTCATGACGCGCTGCCAGCGCATGGTGGTTCGCCAGAGCAGCAAGCCGGGGCTCTCGGATGGTCCGCTGAAGCGCGTGTTCAGATCCCCTTGATCAGCCACCGTTCGCCAACACCATTGCCTGCTCGAACAGTTTGGCCATCGAAGTGTCGAAATCGCCGCTGATCTGCGGCCCGAGCTCTGGTCCGACCTCGGCGGCCGATGGGCCGGAAATATCGAGGCGATGCGTCACTTGAGTGCCACCCTCGACCGGCGTCAGCGTATGCCTGAACAACAGTTTCGTGTCGCCGAACGAGGTCTCGTCGGCATAGGTTACAGCGTCGACGAGGTCGACGATCGTCGATTCGAAGGTGTCCTGCCCGACGGGCGTTACAGAGACGCGGGTGCCCTTGGCGAACGGGCCGTGCAGTACGAAGGTATCGGACCCTTCGTAGGTGAGGCGGCCTTCGTGCAGCGCCTTGAGCGCGTTCCAGATGGCCTGCGCCGAAAGGGGGGAAATTGCGGTGTACTCGTTGGTCCACATTTGTCTTGGCTCCATCATCCGTTTTCGATCGTCGATTTGATGATTGCACAGATTATCTGTGCACGGACTAAATGGCAAAGAGAATATTTCGTTCGTTCGGTCAAAACAGCAGCTGCCTTCCCGGCTGCGACCTAAGCCATTGTTATAGCACGGCTGTCCGCAAACAGCCGGCTGCTCATTTCTTGGTGCGGGTCTAGGCTCCGCCTCCTCCAGGCACCGGCCCCCACTGGTTTTCGTGGGCCTGGGTCGGGATCAATCCGAGTATCAGCGCGAGGATCAGCGTAGCCGGAGCGAACATGAAGGTGATTGCGAAGTAAGGTATTGCCAGCCAGCCGGTCAGGCCGATGTCGTGCAAGCGGCGCACGACGAGCCCGACCCAGGGCAGGAACGTCGCTAGCCAAAACAGCCCCCAGACGCCGATCATCACAATCGGCCAGTTGCCGGCATCGAAATTGCCGACCGCCTGGTCGGCGAGGGCGCCGGCAATTCCGACCAGGATGAAGCTGACGGTCCAGAACAGGCAGTAGCCCCAGAATTCCTTGCGGCGGGCGCGTTCGGCGAAGTTGATGTAGTTGCGCGTCACGCCTCGCCAGAAATAACCCGGCAGTCCGCTATCGCGAACCGCGCCGTCTTCCGCCAGGCGGCCGAAATGCTGTGGCGCGGCTGAAGCGGCAGCCGCCTTGGGCGGCGCGGCGCTTGCCGCTGGCGCAGCGGTGGCGGGACTGGCGGGCTGGGCGCGGATTGAAAAAACGTCGCGCGCCTGACCGCTTGCCGGCAGAAACTCGACCACTGCGCCGTTCGCGATCACGGTATCACGGCGCAGATCCTCGCGCGCGAAGGTGTAGCGGTTGCCGTCCGCCCCGGTGATGAAGCCGAAACCCTGGGCCTCGTCATAGTGAAGAACTTCGCCGCGCATTTAGCCTCGCCCCCGTGCAGGCACAGACTGTTCAAAGTTGCGGCGGACTGCAAGGGGGTGGACGAAATGGAGGGCAAACGGTTCAGGCATGAGTTGCTTTATTTTCCGGTGCGTTGGCGCTGCCCCTCACCTGCCTGCCGGCATCCTCTCCCGTATAGTGACGGGGAGAGGGGTCGCTGTTATCGACGATTCCGCCAATCACCAACGCTGCAAGAAGAGCGCCAAGGCTGCGGTCCGCCCTTTCTCCCGTCACTCTACGGGGAGAAATGCCCGGCAGGGCAATGAGGGGCAGCGCCTGCATTTGTAATTGGCCGATAAGAGCCTCAAACCGGCCGCTTCTTCGGCTTCTTGTTCTTCGGCGGTCCCGCCTTGTCGAATTTCGGTTTCCCGGCCCAAGGCTTTGCATCGCCGGCGGGCCGTTCCCGCTTCTCGAATTTCGGCTTGTGTGCGCTTTGCGGCGCCTCGAACGGTCGCTTGCCGCGATGCGGTTTCTTGTCCGGCTTCGGCGCCTGGTAGCCGGCCCGCGACAGGTCGGGCGTGCCGTCCAGGCGCTTCACCACGATGTTGCCCTGCAGCTTCTTGTCGGGGCCGATGGCGGCGAGGAAGCGATCGGCCCAGTCGGCCGCGATCTGCACGTAGGTCTCATCCTGCTGCATCTTGATGGAGCCGATCTCGCGCTTGGAGATGTTGCCGGTGCGGCACAGCATCGGGATCAGCCAGCGCGGCTCGGCATTCTGCTTGCGCCCGATCGACAGCGAGAACCAGACGCTGTCGCCGAAATCGTCGCGCCGGCCTGGCGCTTCATCGCGGCGCTCGAATTTTTCGCCCGCCGGTTTGTCACGCGAAGGCGTGAACGGTGCGACATCCGTAAGCTCCTCGGGCGCCGAGCGGCTGGCGCGGCATTGGCGCACGAAGGCGGCGGCCACCTGTTCGGCGCCATGCCTGGCCAGAAGCGCGTCGATGAAGCCGCGCTCGTCCTCGGCAATCGGCTCTTCGAAGGCTGGATCGGCAAGGATGCGCTCGTCGTCGCGCTTGATGACTTCGTCGGCGGAGGGCGGGCTCGCCCATGTCGCCTTCAGCCCGGCATTCTGCAGCAGCCGTTCGGTGCGCTTGCGGGCGCCGTTGGGCACGATCAGCGCGCTGACGCCCTTGCGTCCGGCGCGGCCGGTTCGGCCGCTGCGGTGCAGCAGCGTTTCGGGATTGGTCGGCAGATCGGCGTGGATGACCAGTTCGAGATTGGGCAGGTCGATGCCGCGCGCTGCGACGTCCGTGGCAATGCAGACTTTGGCGCGGCCGTCCCGCATCGCCTGCAGCGCGTGGGTGCGTTCGTTCTGGCTGAGCTCGCCCGACAGTGCGACGACGGAAAAATTGCGGTTGTTGAAGCGTGCCGTCAGATGATTGACGGCGGCGCGGGTGTTGCAGAACACCAGCGCGTTCTTCGCCTCGTAAAAGCGCAGCACGTTGATGATGGCGTTCTCGCGGTCGGGATAGGCGACATTCAGCGCCCGGTATTCGATATCGAGATGCTGCTTTTCCTCGCCGCCGGCCGAGATGCGTACGGCGTCGCGCTGATAGCCTTGCGCCAGCGTGGCGATCGAGCGCGGCACGGTGGCCGAAAACATCAGCGTGCGGCGCTGAGCCGGTGCGGCATCGAGGATGAATTCGAGGTCCTCGCGAAAGCCGAGGTCGAGCATCTCGTCGGCCTCGTCCAGCACCACGGCTTTCAGCGCCGACATGTCGAGGGAGTTGCGGGTGATGTGGTCGCGCAGGCGGCCGGGCGTGCCGACGACGATGTGGGCGCCGCGCTCCAGCACGCGCCGTTCGGAGCGCATGTCCATGCCGCCGACGCAGGACGCGACGGTGGCGCCGGTCGGCGCGTAGAGCCATTGCAATTCGCGCATCACCTGCAGAGCGAGCTCGCGCGTCGGCGCCACGGCCAGCGCCAGCGGTGCGCCAGCCTGGTCAAAACGCTCGGCGCTTCCAAGAAGGGTCGGCGCCAAAGCGAGGCCGAAGGCGACGGTCTTGCCTGAGCCGGTCTGCGCCGACACCAGAGCGTCGGACTCGCCGAGCTCCAGCACGGCCTTCTGCACTGGCGTCAGCTCGGTATAGCCGCGTTTTTCCAGCGCTTCTGCCAGCGCAGGAACAATAGCTTCGAAATTGGACATCTCACTCTTTCGGAATTCAGGGTCTGGGCTCATCATGGAGCACATGCCGGGGCTGACGCACGCCAGCCAAACACTATTTGGGCGTTCGTACTTCTTGCGGCCGCTATTGTACAGGGCAGGCGTGTGCCTGGCCGCAATTGACTCCTGACGCAAACCGCGTAAAAGCCGGCATCGAACGGGATCATTTTCGATGCGCGGCCTTCTGATGGCTCTTCTTGCCTTCGACTTCCCCGGCCACAATCATGGGGCCGGGCGCGTTGGCGCGTCTTACCGTTCCAGCAAAACTATGGCCAAAACCACCACCAAAACGGTGTGATTCCCTTGGCCTAACCACCCTCTCCCGGGTCCGGCCCGGGGGACGAAACCCGCATTGGCCGGCGGGTTTTCTCCAAAAACCAAGCGGAGAGGGACAGGAGATTTCTGATGAGTTTCAAAGTTGCGGTAGTCGGCGCCACGGGCAATGTGGGTCGCGAAATGCTCAACATACTGGAAGAGCGCGGCTTTCCGGTAAGCGAAGTCGTGGCGCTGGCCTCGCGGCGCAGCCAGGGCACCGAAGTGTCGTTCGGCGACCGTTCGCTGAAGGTCAAGACGCTCGACCAGTATGATTTTTCCGACACCGACATCTGCATCATGTCGGCCGGCGGCAACGTCTCGAAGGAGTGGTCGCCGAAGATCGGCAAGCAGGGCTGCGTCGTCATCGATAACTCGTCGGCCTTCCGCTACGACCAGGACGTGCCGCTGATCGTGCCGGAAGTGAACCCGGATGCGATCTCGCTGTTCACCCGCAAGAACATCATCGCCAATCCGAACTGCTCGACGGCGCAGCTGGTCGTGGCGCTGAAGCCGCTGCACGATGTCGCCACCATCAAGCGCGTCGTCGTCGCCACCTATCAATCGGTATCCGGCGCCGGCAAGGAAGGCATGGACGAACTCTTTACACAGACCCGCGCGGTGTTCGTCGCCGATGGCGTCGAGGTCAAGAAGTTCACCAAGCGCATCGCCTTCAACGTCATTCCGCATATCGACGTCTTCCTCGACGACGGCTCGACCAAGGAAGAGTGGAAGATGGTCGCCGAGACCAAGAAGATGCTCGACCCCAAGATCAAGCTGACGGCGACCTGTGTGCGCGTGCCGGTGTTCATCGGCCATTCCGAAGCCGTCAACATCGAGTTCGAAAAGCCGATCACCGCCGACGAGGCGCGCGATATCCTGCGCGAAGCGCCGGGCTGCCAGGTCTTGGACAAGCGCGAGGATGGCGGCTACATCACGCCGCTGGAATCGGCCGGCGAGGACGCCACCTTCATCTCGCGCATCCGCGAGGATTCGACCATCGACAACGGCCTGTCGATGTGGATCGTCTCCGACAATCTGCGCAAGGGCGCGGCGCTCAACGCGGTGCAGATCGCCGAGCTTCTGGTCGAGCGCGGCCTGATCCAGCCGAAGAAGAAGGCGGCCTGACGGCTGGTTTGTTTTCGCTCACGGGGTTCGGCCTTCGGCCGATTCCGTTTATCGCTCACGGGCCGTATCGCCGCTGCCGCGGCTGGCCCTCCGCGGGGCGCCGGAAAGCCGGCGGCCCGTAGTCGCGGGCTCGGCCTTCGGCCGAAGCCTTCCTTCTCCCCGTTCACGGGGAGAAGGTCCCGGCAGGGGGATGAGGGCAGCGCTGACCTCTGTTGAGAAACGCCTTTGAACGATCCCACCAAAATCGTGCTGCGCCCCGCCACGGCTTTGGATGCCGCGACCATCGCCATTGTCATGCGGGCCGCACTTGGCTCGTTCTCCTGGATGCCGGTCATCCACACGCCGGATGAGGATCTTGCCTTCATCCGCGAGATCGTGCTGTCCCGGCAGCAGGTGACGGTCGCCGAGGCCGGCACCGGCATTGTCGGCTTCATTGCCCTCAGCGGCGATTGGGTGGAACAGCTCTATCTCGACCCCGCCTGGACGGGGCAAGGCATCGGCAGCCGGCTGCTGGTGCAAGCGACCGCCGCGCTACGGATCGTTAAACTGCATTGCTTCCAGGCCAACACCGGCGCGCGTCGCTTCTACGAGCGCCATGGCTTTCGCCCCGAGGCGTTCGGCGCGGGCACCACCAACGAAGAAGGCCTGCCGGATATTCTCTACGTGCGTCGAGCTTGATATTCAGCCGGCGTTATCCTTGGCCAGTTGGCGCAATAACTCCATCGCTTCCTCGGCCCGCTCAGCGGGCACGAACAGATGGTCATGATAGAAAGCAGAGACCGGATTGACGCCCATGCCGGCGGCGGCCAGCCGGGCGGTGATGGCGGCGAGGAAGCCGACGGCTTCCAGCGAGGAGTGGACGTTCAGGGTGATCATGCGGCAGCGGAACGAAGCGGTCAGCCCGGCCGCCCGTGCCGCGTCCTCGGTCACGATCAGTGTCACACCCTCGCGCTCGCGAAAGACCATCACGGGATCGAGGCCTGCCTGCCGGCTGATTCCAGGTGTGAGCGTAGCGAACACGTAGACGTCCGGCAGCAGTTCCGGCGTCATCGCCGCCAGCAGCCTTTTCAGATCAGTCTCGCCGGCCATTCGCTCGTCTCTCGCCCAGCCCTATCAATAGCCGTGACTGGTGGATGTCGATAGTCCGTCAAGGTGGAGGGACAGCGCCCCCCTCTGCCCTGCCGGGCATCTCCCCCGCAAGCAGGGAGATCGGCGGTTTCGATGCTCCGCTCATTCATGGAACATTGCCGAAGCGGTCGAGCGTGTAATCTCCCCCCTTGCGGGGGAGATGGCCGGCAGGCCAGAGGGGGGGTGAAGGATCGCCACGCAGCGGCTTTTGCTTGCTGCTACCCAAAAAGAATCCGCACCCTGTAGGATTGCCGCCCCATCGCTCGTCCTTGGTCCGAAGCCAGCAAACGGCTCGAACCGCTTAGGAGGGAACACCCGTGAGTATTTCTCAAACCATGCCCGTCTCATCGGGCGCCCTGTGGACCGGCCGCGTGCTCAGCGGCCTCATCATCCTGTTCATGATCTTCGACGGCGTCATCAAGCTGCCGCCGCTCGATGTCGTCACCCAGACCATGGTGCCGCTCGGCTGGCCGGCCGATGTCAATGTCGCGCGCACGCTCGGCATTATCGGGCTGATCTCGACCGCGCTCTATGCGCTGCCCCGCACCTCGGTGCTCGGCGCCATCCTGCTCACCGGCTATCTCGGCGGCGCCATCGCCACAAATATGCGCGTCGGCAGCCCGTTGTTTTCGCACACGCTGTTTAGCGTCTATCTCGGCATCATCCTGTGGGGCGGTCTCTATCTGCGCGACCCAAGCGTGCGCGCCCTGATCCCGTTCAGCCGTTAAGCGAGGAGAAAAACATGCTCAGCACCATTCTCATCATCCTGGTCGTCATCATCGCCGCCGTGCTCATCTATGCGGCGACGAGGTCGAATGATTTCGTCACCGCCCGCACCGCCAGCATCAAGGCCGCGCCGGAAGCGATCTTTCCGCTGATCAACAATTTCAAGCACTGGCCGGAGTGGTCACCCTACGAAAAGCTCGACCCCGAGATGAAGCGCACGCTGTCGGGCGCTGATGCCGGCAAGGGCGCCGCCTACGCCTGGGAAGGCAATGCCAAGGCCGGCAAGGGACGCATGGAGATCGTCAATTCCGTGCCATCCTCGCTGGTGTCGCTGAAGCTCGACTTCGAGAAGCCGTTCCGGGCCAACAACAGCGTCGACTTCACCCTGAAGCCCTCGGGCGACACCACCGCAGTCACCTGGGCAATGCGCGGCAGCCGGCCCTTCATTGCCAAGCTTTTGGGTCTCTTCATGAATTTCGATACGCTGATCGGCAAGGATTTCGAGGCTGGCCTCGCCAATCTGAAGAAGGCCACTGAAAGGTAAAACGTCCTGCATTTCAACAAGCTCGGCGGTGGTCGTTACGAATGTGACAGGCGCGCGCACCGGGATCTCTCACGTCTTCGGGATCAAATCAGCTGTCTGGGAGTTAGAGCCGTGGCGGCGAGGACGGCGATCCGCGTGAGAGAGGAACGACAATGAAAAAAGCGATGATCATTCTGGTACTGGCGACCGCACTGGGTGCGTGCTCGCAAACCGAAAAGGGTGCCGCGGTCGGCGGTCTCGGCGGCGCGGCGGTTGGCGCAGCTGTGGCAAATGATCCGGTTCAGGGCGCCGTCGTCGGCGGCGCCGTCGGCGCCGTGGCCGGCGCGCTGATCGGCCGTGCCAGCGAAAGCGGTCAATGTCGCTACCGCGGCCGCAACGGGCGCACCTATATCGCCAGCTGCCCCGACGGTTATTGAACACAGCCAGGTCCAACATCGGAAACCGGCGGCTATAGATCGCCGGTTTCGCTGTTGCCCAAGGCAGCTGGACCATGGCTGCCTGCGCTACAGCAATCCCCGGATATGCTCCCAAGCCAGGCGGCCCAGGCGCGTGTCGGCGTCGTCATTGCCGCCATGGGCATGCAGCCTCGAGCGCGGCGTGATTTTCGCCCGGCCGGGCACCTGACCTTCGCCGCCAAACCATTGCAGCGCGAGAGCGGATGCTCCTTCCTTGGCAAAGAGCCGGGCGCGGGTGACGTCGATGCGGCCGCTCGATCCGCTGAGCACGACGACGCCTGTCGTGGCGCCGGCGCATCGCAACAGCGTTCCGGCTACGCCGCCGAAAAGGGTCTCTTCCGTGACGGTCCGCTCAGTCATCTTTCGTTCGAACGCATATGACATCGCCGCACATTAGCAAAACGGCGGGCACAGGCCCGCCGTTTTGTCGATGCGATGACGCGATGCTTATTCGGCGGTGGCGGCTTCCGCTTCGGCCGGGGCTGCAGCAGCGGCGGCAACGGCGGCGGCAGCGTCTTCCTGGGCCTTCTTCAGCAGAGAGGCGCGTTCCTGCGCCTTCTTGCCGGGCTCGGCCTTCTTCGGGTTGGAGCGGGCTTCGCGCTTGAGGAGGCCGGCCTCATCGAGGAAGCGCAGCACGCGGTCGGTCGGCTGAGCGCCGTGCGACAGCCAATGCTTGACGCGGTCGGCGTCGACCTTGACGCGCTCGCCGTCCTTGGGCAGCAGCGGGTTCCACGAGCCGATCGACTCGATGAACCGGCCGTCGCGCGGCGAACGGGCGTCGGCAATGACGACGTGGTAGTAAGGGCGCTTCTTCGAGCCCGCACGGGCCAGTCTGATCTTCAAGGGCATTTCATTTCTCCTAAATTTCTGATTTCAGTGTTGGGTTAATGGCTTTGTCTGGTGCAGGTCGTTGTCCCAAAACCGCTGCGCACTTTTGGGCGACATGCACTTTGTTAGCCGGTTTTGCTTGCGCCGTTGGACGCGGCGATCTGCTCGTGATGGCGGATCACTTCGCGGACGACGAAGTTGAGGAATTTTTCCGCGAAATCGGGGTCGAGATGAGCGTCCTTCGCCAGCTGGCGAAGGCGGGTGATCTGCTCCTGCTCGCGCGCCGGGTCGGCGGGCGGCAGGCCATGCTCGGCCTTGAGCACGCCGACCGCCTTGGTGCAGCGGAAGCGCTCGGCCAGCATATGAATGAGGGCGGCGTCGATGTTGTCGATCGAGGCGCGATAGCCGGCCAGGATGGTGCGTGCGTCGGCCATGTCTTTTTCTTCGTTCATAGCGTCCTCACTTCTTCTTTCCGAGGCCGGGCAGACCACCGCCGCCAAGGCCGGGAAGCTTCATGCCGCCGGGCAGACCGGGCAGGCCACCGCCGCTCGGGGTGGGCGGGCCCTTCATGCCGCCAAGGCCGGGCATCTGCTTCTGCAAGGCTTCGAGCTGCTTGGGATCCATCTTGGAGAGGTCGGGCATGCCGCCACCCATCATGCCGCCGGGGCCACCCGGCATCATGCCGCCGAGGCCCATCTTGGAGGCAAGGCCGCCCATCATGCCGCGCATCAGGCCGCCGCCTTTGCCCTTGCCGCCCATCGCCTTCATCATGTCGGCCATGCCGCGATGCATTTTCAAGAGCTTGTTGATCTCGGCCGCATCCGTGCCTGAGCCGGCGGCGATGCGCTTCTTGCGCGAATGTTTCAGCATGTCCGGATTGGCGCGCTCGGCCTTGGTCATCGACGAGATTATGGCGAGTTGGCGGCCGAACATCTTGTCGTCGAGGCCGGCGGCCGCCATCTGGTCCTTCATTTTGCCCATGCCGGGCATCATGCCCATGATGCCGCCCATGCCGCCCATTTTCGACATCTGCTGAAGCTGGCCGGCAAGGTCGTTCAGGTCGAACTTGCCCGACTGCATCTTTTTGGCCATCGCCGCCGCCTGCTCGGCGTCGATGTTTTCGGCGGCCTTTTCGACCAGCGAGACGATGTCGCCCATGCCGAGGATGCGGTCTGCAATACGCTTGGGGTGGAATTCCTCCAGCCCGTCCATCTTTTCGCCGGTGCCGATCAGCTTGATCGGCTTGCCGGTGACGGCGCGCATCGAAAGCGCGGCACCGCCACGGCCATCGCCGTCCATGCGGGTCAGCACCAGGCCGGTGATGCCGACGCGCTCGTCGAAGCTTTTGGCAAGGTTGACGGCGTCCTGGCCGGTCAGCGAATCCGCGACCAGCAGGATTTCGTGCGGGCTCGACATCTTCTTGATGTCGGCCATCTCCACCATCAGCGGCTCATCGATATGGGTGCGGCCGGCGGTGTCGAGGATGACGACGTCATGACCGCCGAGCTTGGCTGCCTGGACGGCGCGCCTGGCGATGTCGACCGGGTTCTGGCCCGCAATGACAGGCAGGGTCGCGACTTTGACCTGCTCGCCGAGCTGGCGCAGCTGCTCTTGCGCCGCGGGCCGCCGCGTGTCGAGCGAGGCCATCAGAACCTTCTTGTTCTGGCGCTCGGTCAGGCGCTTGGCGATCTTGGCCGAGGTCGTCGTCTTGCCGGAGCCCTGCAGGCCGACCATCATGATGACGACCGGCGCCGGCGCATTGAGGTCGATGGCGACGCCCTCGGCGCCGAGCATGTCGACCAACTCGTCATGGACGATCTTGACGACCATCTGTCCGGGCTTGATCGACTTGACGACGGCGGCGCCGACGGCCTTCTCGCGCACCTTGTCGGTGAAGGAACGCACCACTTCCAGCGCAACGTCGGCTTCGAGCAGCGCACGGCGCACCTCGCGCAACGCCGCCGAGACATCAGCCTCCGACAGCGCGCCGCGGCCTGTCAGGCCGTTCAGGATGGACCCAAGGCGCTCCTGAAGTGATTCAAACATTGGTCAACCCGCCGCGCGAGAGCGCCTTGGATTCATGGTGATCCCTGTCGGGCCGATGGCCCTCCACGCCTCTTGTGCGCTCCTGCAGCGATTCAAACATTCCGTTTCCTTTTTCTCAGGCACCCCGATGGTGCCCGAGAGGTAGTGCGTTCGCGCCGCTCATCCAAGCAAAGCTCAAAACCAAAAAGCACCCGGGGGCGCTTAGCGCTGCCGGGTGTTGGCCTCCAGGATCTGTTTACAGCACCCACCTCAAAAGGTTTTGGCGTCCTGGTCGGCTTGCTCGGAGGGATACTCGTCGCGGATTTCGGGGCTGTAGACAGGAAATCGGCCGAAGAGTCAAGACAAGGGCGGCTTGCCGGTCTCTGGATCGGTCCCTGTTTAGTTCACCCTGCATCCCGAGGGTCGGCCGTAACCTTCAGCGGCGAGCGCGGGTGCAGAAGCAGCAGGATCGTCAGCAAGGTGCAGACGATACCGATGGCGGCGATGATGACGGCATCCGTCGTCGTCCAGTCCGGACCTTCCAGCGGCTTGGCGTTGAACAGGGCGAAGGAATTGTAGTTCTCCTGATGCGAGATCAGCAGGAAGCCGGTGAGATTGTTGCCGAGATGGGCGCCGAAGGCGGCGCCGAGATTGCCGGTGACATAAACCACCAGCGTCAACAGCAAGGCGAAGGCGGCGATCGAGGCCAGCACGCAGGCGTTGATGGCGGGGGTCGAGCCCGGGCTCCAATGCAAGGAGGTGAACAGCAAAGCGGGCAATAGCGCCCACACGTAAGGGCTCTCGAAGCGCCTGGCCAGGCCGCGCAGCAGATAGCCGCGAAACAGCATCTCCTCGGACGAGGTCTGCAGCAGGGTCAGCGCCACGATCGGGAGCAGGAACAGCAGCCAGGTCGACAGGTTGATCGTGCCGCGGGCGATTTCGGGCTGTAGCCAGTAGAGCAGGATTTCGGAAAGCGCCGATGTGATCAGCACCGCGACCAGGCCCTTGAGGAAGCCCGACAAGGACACGCGGCGGCTGGCACCGAAAAGCGCCGAGAGCGGCTCGCCATGGACGAAACGCATGGCAAGCCAGAGGCCGAGCCAGATGCCGGCAAACGAGGTGAGTGCGGTGAGTATCCCGATGGGCGAGGCCAGAAAGCCCTGAAGCGGCCCGCGCGGATCGCCCGGCAATACATGCCAGAGGATGGCGACATAGGTGCCGCCAAGCACCACAACCAGGGTGATCGCCACCCAGAACAGGACGACGACCGCCGTTCCGATTATCAGCCGCGGCAGGTTCGTCTTTTCGGTGGCCGTGTTGCGATAGCGCTCGAAGGCGGTTGGATCTGATATCACGCGAGTTCCTCTGCGAACGCATCGGGTGGCATGATCTAGGGGATCGTCGGCTCTCGCGCAATTGCTGCTGTTTCAGCGAGCCCTTGTGCCGCCCTCAGCCTCGGCAGGAGGGCGGCACGAGTTCACTTGTCATTCTTTCCAGGCAAAATCAGCGCACGACGTACATGATGCGCCGTGTCTGCGGGTCGACCAGCGCCTGCTGGCCATTCACATAGACGTAGCGGTAGCGGTAGTCGGGGATTTCGCGCAGTTCGACTGTGTCGGGCAAGGTAGCACCGGTCACCACCTCGCCCTCGAGATAGACCGGATCGAGCCGGTGCGTGCTGACATAGGTGCCGACTTCCGCCGGTGGCCTGTCGATGGCGTCGACGGGGCCGTCGTCGGACAGAATCGCACCGGTATAGGTATCGGGATAATCATCCTGCGGCGGTGTAACCACGGTGATGGCGGCGTCGGCGGGGCGGCGTGTCAGAACGACCCGGTTGCCGCCGAAATCGGCCGTGACATAGTCGGAATAGACCCAGCCCTGGCCTCCGGCTTCGGCAATGGTGCACCATTTGCTGTTTTCGATGCAGCCATTGAGCGTCGCCGACTGGCCGGCGGCGAGCACGCCGATCACAGGATATTGCGGGCCGGGGCCGGCGCGCACATTAAGGTCGGTGACGGCCGAGACGGCGGTATCGGCGAGTGCCGCACCCGACATCGCGACAAGCGCCCCGGCGACGGCCGGAAACAATATGCGTCTCATGTTTCTCTCCCTTTCATGGTCCCTCGCGACACCAAACGAAACCAGAGCGCATGCGTTCCGGCTAAAATACCGACGCCAGCTCACGATTTGTTCCGGTTTCTTTCGGCAAACCGGTCAAAAGCTCATGCACGAAGCTGAGTTTCTGCGCCGTCACGTCCGAAATGACGAAGGGATAGAGGTCGGGCAGGCCCATGCAGCGGTTGATCGAGTTGGAGGCTTCCGAGAGTACCAGCCAGCGGGCGAGAATCTTTTCGAACGGCTCGGGCACGGCGTCAGGTTCCGCGGGCGCCGCCTGCAACCGGCCGCCGGTGTCGCCTTGCGGCAGCACATTGGTCTCCATTGTCTCAAGCTGGCCGAGTGGAAAATTCAGCGCGTGCACCATCTCCAGCGTGTCGGTGATGTGGAGATGGTGCGCCCAGGTCTCGGCCCAGTCTTCCCATGGATGCGACGTCGCATAGGCGGAGATGTGGTTCTGCTGCCAGTCGGGCGCAGCGCCATTGGCGTAATAGGCCTTCAGCGCCTGCTCGTAGTCGGGGCGTTCGTCGCCGAACAGCGCCCGGAAGGCATCGAGCCGTTGCGGCACGTCGCGGATGAGCCGGTCCCAGTAGTAGTGGCCAAGCTCATGACGGAAATGACCAAGCAGCGTGCGGTAATTTTCGCCCATCTCGACGCGCCGCCTCTCGCGCTCGGCCGAGTCCGCCTCGGCGACGTTGAGCGTGATCAGGCCGTTGTCGTGGCCGGTAAGGATGCGTTCGCCGCCGGGACCGCCGCCGATCGGATCGGCAATGAAGTCGAAGGCGAGGCCGATTTCGTCGCCGTGCTTGTGCTTGGGCGCTACCGGAAGGCCGAAGGCGAGCAGCGAATAGACGGCGCGCTTCTTGGCCGCCTCGACGCGAATCCAGCGGCGGCGGTTGCCGTCGACGGAGAGGTCGGGGATCAGCTGGTTCAGCACGCAGGCGCGGCAGTAGGTATGGCCCGGTTCGGCCATCCAGTTGCAGGCGCATTCATCCGCATTGGTGCAGTGGAAGATGCCGTCGACGTCAGACAAGGCAAAGCGCGCATGCTCGGGATCGTAAAGCACGAGACTCCCGCAATTCAGGCACTGCGCATTCTCGAAGTAGAGGCGGTGGCCGCAATGCGGGCAGTCGAACAGTTTCATGTCGATCTCGATGCGTCAGGCGTTGGCGTATGCGTCAGAGGAGGAATATGGTGCGGAGCGGCGCCTCGCCCAAACGCCCGCCACGGGCCGCCGTTCCATGCCCCCGTCGCCTCTTTTTACCCGAGCAGCGAATTCGCCTGCCCGGCGCCCGGGCGTTTCGGCCACAATAAGCACTTGATCGTAAGCAAATTCCGCTGCATTGGCCAGCGTAGCGCCGGGGGTACGGTGACAATGGCGCGTTTCGCTGGCAAGTTCGCAACCGGGACGTGATTCAGGCAATCAGGAGAGAAAGCATGGCATTGCTTGCCAAGGGAAAGATTATTGCTGCCGCGGTGGTCGCGGTACTTGCGCTGGCGACGGGCGCGCAGGCGGCGGCCAGCTGCGGCAAGACCGGCGCGGGCTTCGAAGCGTGGAAGCAGGACTTTGCCGCGCAGGCCAGGTCCGAAGGTGTCGGCGGGAAGGGTCTGGCTGCTCTGGCCGGTGCCAGCTACGCGACAAAGACAATCTCCGTCGACCGCGCCATCCACAAGGCGTTCAGCGGTTCGGTGGACGCCTTCATGAAGCGCCGTGGCGGAGCTGCTATCATTTCCAGAGGCCGTGCGCTGAAGAAGTCGAATGCGGCGATGTTCGACAGGATCGAGAGCAATTATGGGGTGTCGCCGGGCGTGTTGCTGGCCATCTGGGGCATGGAAACCGGCTTTGGAGCCTCCCTGGGCAACCAGAACACGGTCTCCGCCATTCTGACGCTTGCCTATGATTGCCGTCGCCCGGGCTTCTTTTACCCGCATGCCATTGCGGCGCTGAAGCTGGTCGATCGCGGCGCGCTGAGCGCCTCGTCGGTTGGGGCTGCGCATGGCGAGATCGGCCATACGCAGTTCCTGCCCGGCAATGTCCTGAAGTATGGCGTCGGCAACGGAAATCTGCGCGACAAGGCGACGGCCTTGGCTTCGACGGCCAACTTCCTCAAGGCTCATGGCTGGCGGGCCGGTGCGAGCGCGAGTGCGAATATGGGGGCCATCGCCGGCTGGAATTCCGCCAGCGTCTACCAGCAGGCCATCGCCCAGATCGCCGACGCGATCGACGGCAGCTGAACGATAATCTTCATTCGACATGAAAGCCCGGCCAACGCCGGGCTTTTTTGTTGGTGCATGGCCATGCGAATAATCAAGAGCCCAGCGTTAGCCCCTCTTGGCAGTCTCCGCCGGGTTGCCCGGAATAGTAGTTGGGCTCAACCCTTGCGGTTGCGCGCGGCCAGCGTTCTCAGCCGCAGCGCGTTGAGGCGGATGAAGCCGGCGGCGTCCTTCTGGTCGTAGGCGCCGCGGTCATCCTCGAAGGTGACCAGCGCGTCGGAATAGAGCGTCTTCTTGGATTTGCGGCCGGTGACCATGACATTGCCCTTGTAGAGTTTCAGGCGCACCGTGCCTTCGACGTCTTCCTGGCTCTTGTCGATCATCGCCTGGAGCATCAGCCGCTCGGGCGAGAACCAGAAGCCGTTGTAGATCAGCTCGGCGTAGCGCGGCATGAACTCGTCCTTGAGGTGGCCGGCGCCGCGGTCGAGCGTGATCGATTCGATGGCGCGGTGGGCGACGATCAGGATGGTGCCGCCGGGGGTCTCGTAGACGCCGCGCGATTTCATGCCGACGAAGCGGTTCTCGACCAGATCGAGCCGGCCGATGCCATTGTCGCGGCCAAGATCGTTAAGCGCCGTCAGCATGGCGGCCGGCGACAGCTTCTTGCCGTTCAGTGCAATCGGATCGCCCTTCAAAAATTCGATCTCGATCTCGGTGACCTTGTCCGGCGCCTCCATCGGCGAGACGGTGCGCTGATGGACGAATTCCGGCGGCTCGCTCCACGGGTCTTCCAGCACCTTGCCCTCGGAAGAGGAGTGCAGAAGGTTGGCGTCGACCGAGAACGGCGCCTCCCCCCGCTTGTCCTTGGCCACCGGGATCTGGTGCTGCTCGGCGAAGTTGATCAGGTCGGTGCGCGACTTGAACGACCAGTCGCGCCATGGCGCGATGACCTTGATGTCGGGATTCAGCGCATAGGCCGACAGCTCGAAGCGGACCTGGTCGTTGCCCTTGCCGGTCGCGCCGTGCGCAATGGCATCGGCGCCGACCTCCTGGGCGATCTCGACCAGGTGCTTGGAAATCAACGGGCGGGCGATCGAGGTGCCGAGCAGATAGGTGCCTTCATAGACGGCGTTGGCGCGAAACATCGGGAAGACGAAATCCGAGACGAATTCCTCGCGCACATCGACGACGCGGATATCCTTGATGCCCATCATCTCGGCCTTCTTGCGCGCCGGCTCCAGCTCGCCACCCTGGCCGAGATCGGCGGTGAAGGTGACGACTTCGGCGCCGAGCTCGGTCTGCAGCCATTTCAGGATGATGGAGGTGTCGAGACCGCCGGAATAGGCGAGCACGACCTTCTTGACGTCTTTTGTCTTGGGCATTGCTGGGGACATTTTGGCGGTTCCGCGCGTGAGTTTCGCGGGCGAGGTATCACGGCATTTCCGGCCAGCGCAAGGGATGAACGGGCGCCGGCCGCCGCAGCCGCTGGACCAGATGCCCACGCCAGTCAGTTGCTGGCGTGAGCGGGGAGGCTGCGTTATAGACCGACGATCATTCGCCAGGGGCCACCGATGTCCTTCATTCCCGACACCACAACACTGATCCAGTTCGCCATCGCCACCATGATCCTGGCGATCACGCCGGGGCCGGATATGACGCTGTTCGTCTCGCGAACACTGAGCCAGGGCCGCGCCGCCGGCTTTGCCTCGCTGGCGGGTGCTCTGTTCGGCACGCTGATCCATACAACTTTGGTGGCGGTCGGCATCTCGGCGCTGATCGTCGCCTCGCCGATGGCCTTCCTGGTGCTGAAAATCTTCGGCGCCGCCTATCTGGTGTTCCTGGCCTGGCAGGCGATGACCAAGGGCTCGGCGTTTTCACCGCAGAAGAAGAACGGGCCGCAGATTTCGCTGTTCCGCAGCTGGGCCGCCGGACTCGGCGTCAATTTGCTCAACCCGAAGATCATCCTGTTCTTCATGACGTTTCTGCCGCAGTTCGTCTCGGCTCACGATCCGAACGCGCCGGGAAAACTGTTCTTCCTCGGCCTCATGTTCATCGTGCTGTCGATCCCTGTGACGGCGCCGATGGTGTTTGCCGCGGAAAGGTTTTCGGCGGCGATGAAGGCCAGCCCGCGGGTGACGCGGGTCGTCGACTATCTCTTTGCCGGTGTGTTTTCGGCCTTCGCGCTCAAGATCCTGACCGCTCAGGCGAAGTAGCGGCCTGCCACCAGCTTCCGGCCCAGCGGCCGGCGCTTAGCCAGTAGAAGATGCCGCCGACCATGCCGCAGCCGATCACCGCGGCGATGGCGCGCGGTTCGGTGACGTCGAAATCCACGTTCTGGTGGACGAAGCCGAGGAAGGCCGCGGCCACGACGCCGCCCGCGAGTGCATAGAACAGCCAGTCGCGGCGGCTGAGGACCTCGGAGATCAGGATTGCGACCACCGCCGGTATCAAAGCGAAATAGGCGACAAACAGCGCCACGAACGGGATCGAAAAATACAGCGCCGCGGCCGCCGCTGGGTGCGCATCGTCCGGCATATAACCGACGGAAGCCAGGAACAGCACGTTGAGAAAGGCGCTCGCCGCCAATGAGGCGACGACATAGCCGAACAGGATGACAGCGAAACGGAGGATATAGGCGAAGAGGCGGCTCACGCCTCGCCATGCCCCGCAATCATCATGGCTTCCAGCGCCAGGCGGTCGACCTTGCGCATGCGTTCGGAGTCGGATTTGAGCTGGCCGCAGGCGGCGAGGATGTCGCGGCCGCGCGGGGTGCGGATCGGCGAGGCATAGCCGGCATTGTTGATGTAGTCGGCAAACTTCTCGATCGTCTCCCAGTCCGAGCACTGGTAGTTGGTGCCCGGCCACGGGTTGAACGGGATCAGATTGATCTTGGCTGGAATGCCCTTGAGCAGCTTGATCAGGCCCTTGGCGTCCTCGATGGAATCGTTGACGTCCTTCAGCATCACATATTCGAAGGTGATGCGCCTGGCGTTGGACAGGCCGGGATAGGCGCGGCAGGCCTCGATCAGTTCCTTCAGCGGATACTTCTTGTTGATCGGCACAAGCAAGTCGCGCAGATCGTCATTGGTGGCGTGCAGCGAGATCGCCAGCATGACCCCTATCTCCTCGCCGGTGCGGAAGATCTCGGGCACCACGCCGGAGGTCGAGAGCGTAATGCGGCGCTTCGACAGCGACAGTCCGTCGCCGTCGGAGGCAATCAGCAGCGCCTTCTTCACCGCCTCGAAATTGTAGAGCGGCTCGCCCATGCCCATCATGACGACGTTGGAGACTTTTCTGCCCTCGGCAGGGACGATGGCGCCGTCGGGTGTGTCGCGGTCGGGGAAATCGCCGAGCCGGTCGCGGGCGGTGAGCAATTGCGCCAGGATCTCTTCCGCCGTCAAATTGCGCACCAGCTTCTGTGTGCCGGTGTGGCAGAACGAACAGGTCAGCGTGCAGCCGACCTGCGAGGAGATGCAGAGCGTGCCGCGGCCTATTTCGGGGATGTAGACGGTCTCGATCTCGACGGGACGGCCGGCACCGCGCGGCGGAAAGCGGAACAGCCACTTGCGCGTGCCGTCGGAGGAAATCTGCTCCTCGACGATTTCGGGCCGGGCGACGGTAAAATGCTTGTCGAGTTCGGCGCGCAGATCCTTGGAGATGTTGAACATGCCGGCAAAATCGGAGACGCCGCGCACATACATCCAGTGCCAGAGCTGTTGGGCGCGCATTTTCGCCTGGCGCTCGGGCACGATGCCGGCACTGATGAGGGCCTCGCCGAGCTCGGTCCGGGTCAGGCCGATCAGCGACGGCTTCTCGGGCGTGGCGCGAGTGCGCAACGCGTCGCGTGCGCCCTCAGTGGTGAGATCGAAGGAAAGGGTCATATCAGCGCCAATATAAGCGAATTGCGGCCGATTTCATCCATCGTGCCGAAAAGAAGCGCGGCGCATAGCACAGGTTGCGGCGAGAGTCATGCGGCGGGAACCGCGCCAGCCTACTTGCACTTGGCGATCGACGTCAGCGCGGCCGAGATGCCTTTCAGCGAAAACACATAGGTCGTCGGATTGCCGCGGCCGGACTTCGCCGAGACCTTCATGTCGGTGCCGGTCTTCATGGCGGCGATCAGCACCGGCTCTTCGGCGGCGTTCTCGACCCAGGCCGACTTGCCGCGGGTGAACATCGAGAACGTCTTCTTGTCGATGGTGACGGTGGCCTTGGAGCCTTCCTGGAATGTGTAGCCGGCGATGAATTGCGGCTCGTAGGACACTTGCTGGCCCGGGCGCTGGCTGACGAAGAAGAACATGTCGCCGTGATCGAGCGTCGGCGGCTGCTTGTCGGTCGGCACGGTGAGCACATAGCAGACCTTGCCGCCCTGCGCCTGGTAGCTGTAGGTGCCCCAGGCATTGTGCTGGCCGATCTTGGTCGCCTGCTGCGCCAGCGCCGGCGCGGCAAAGGCCACCAGGACCAGGCTCGAGACTAGTGCAATCAATCCGCGCATCGCTTTTCCCGTATTCCAAATGGTGCGGGGCAGGCCGGCTTGGCGTCCTGCCCGTCGCTTCATTTTGATTTAATCTGGGTTACCAAACGGTGAATTTCCCTTGGAAAAGGACATTCACCCATGGAAACCACCGCCATTTCCGCGCCGCTTCTTGAAAAAACGGCTTTCGCAATGTCCCTGCGGCGACTTGGAGGCCACGAAAGCGGCAAGAGTTTGACTTTTCCAACGGCCGCAGCGGAACCCGAAGCCAAGCCGCTATCGTCCTGTTTGAGCGGAGGATTTCTTCTGAACCCAGTTGCCAACGCGACGCCGATTCAGCTCTTGTCGGCGATCGCCTCCTTGGCGGCCTTGCGGTGCGCAGGGGTGATATGGGCGCTTACCGCGGAGATCGCGGCGGTCAGCACGGCGATGTCGTCGGTGAAGCCGAGGCCGAAGACGAAATCGGGTATGACGTCGACCGGCAGCACGAAATAGCCAAGCGCTGCCAGCAATATGCCCTTGGCACGCAAAGGCGTCTTCCTGTCGAGCGCGCAATAATAGCCGGCGACGACCTCTTCCATGAACGGAATCTGCCGGGCGGCCTTTTTGGCCGTGCGCCAGAATTTGGCGCGCACTTCACTCTCGTCGCCGAGCTTGCTGCCGAAGCCGAAGAAATCAAAACCGGGCTGCTGCGCCATCAATCCTCTCCTTGCCGGCCGTCGCGCTACGCGTTGCGCGCGGCCGCCACGGAAAATGTGGTGAAAGTCCCGGTCCACTGCAAGAGGATGGCGCCGATTTGGCGTTGCCGCCCCAGCGTTCAGCCGCCAGCATACCCATTCATCTTCTTGGCCAGCGCGATGTCGAGCGCGGTGACACCGCCGGCATCATGGGTGTTGAGCGTCACGTCGACAGTCTTGTAGACGTTCGACCAGTCGGGATGATGGTCCATCTTCTCGGCGGCCAGCGCGACGCGGGTCATGAAGGCGAAGGCCTCGGAAAAATTCTTGAAGACAAAGCTGCGCTTGATGGAGGCGCCATCGGCTGCCTGCGACCAGCCAGGCAGTTCGGCCAGTGCGGCGGCGATGGCGTCCTTGCTGAGTTTCTCTCTCTTCATGATGATTTCCCGTGCTATCCCAGATATCGACCCTCACCATAATGCAAGTCGCCCAAAAGTCCTTTGCGTTTTGGGCTTCCAAATGCACGAACGGCGCATATCGAATGAGCGTAAAGCCGATAAATTCCATACTCTTCGTCTGCCTCGGCAACATCTGCCGTTCACCCCTGGCCGAAGGCGTGTTTCGCGCCGTGCTGGCGGAGCGCGGCCGCGACATGGTGCTGGACGATATTGTGCTGGACTCTGCGGCGACCGGCGGCTGGAACCTCGGCGAAGCGCCCGACCCGCGCTCGATCGCGATTGCGGCCCGCCACGGCATCGACATATCAGGGCAGCGGGCACGCAAGGTCAGGCCGGGGGATTTTTCGCGCTTCGACCTGATCCTCGGCATGGATCGGCAGAATGTCCGCGACCTCAAGGCGTTGGCGCCGGCCGGTGCGCGCGAACGTATTCATCTCTTGGCAGAGTTTGCGCAGGGCAAAACCCGCGACGTGCCGGATCCCTATTATGACGGGGCCGAAGCGTTCGCTTCGGTCTACCGCATGATCCGCGAAGCGTCGGAGGCGCTGGCGACGAGATTGGTGGCGCGGGCGTCGACGCCGGAGAGCGGCCACGCCTCCTCGACAATGTAGGGACCGCCGCCGACCGAATCGCGCGACGACATCAGCACGAAGCGGCCGACGCGAAACGGTAGCGTCGCAAAATTGCCGCGCGCCGACAGGTACTGGGCGACGTCGAGCGGGCTCGAATTGCGCAAGCGTGCCAGCGTAACATGCGGGGTGAACTTGCGCGGGTCGGCGGGCAGGCCGAGCCGCTGGCAGATGCGGTCGATTTCGCTCTGCAGCGCCGAAAGGTCGGGCGAGGCGAAGACGCCGGCCCAGACGGCGTGCGGCTTCTTCTGGCCGAAAGCGCCAACTCCGGACAGGGTGAGCGAGAAGGATGGGCGGTGCACCCGGTCGAGTGCGTTGGCGATTTCGTCGGCGACATGGCCTTCGACGTCGCCGATGAAGCGCAGCGTCAGATGGTAGTTTTCGACATCGATCCAGCGGGCTCCGGGCAGGCCGCCCCTGAGCAGGGACAGCGAAAGAGCGGCGTCACGCGGTATTTCGAGGGCGGTGAAAAGACGCGGCATGGTGAGCCTCCCTTCCTCGAATCGAACTGTGCCCCTAGCGAATCATCGATAGTCAAACGGGGCAAGTGGTTTGTTGGTTGCAGGCATTTTTACGAACAGGCGACCCGGGCCCTCTGCAGCCCGGTCTTTTGTTTCAAAGTTCGCGCGAGGCGAACAGCGTCCTCTCTCTTGATGATAATGGCCATATGACCCTCCTTTTGGAGGCTATATGTCCTTTTTGGCCACACCGGTCAAAATGATCGCCGCGTGTTATTCTCGTCACGCCGGCGTTCAACCGCCACCCTGAACTGCCGCAATCGCCTTCTCCACGGCGGGCAGGATGCGCTCGACCATCGCTGCGACGCCCTTCGGATTGGGATGCAGGCCATCCTCCAACTGCAGGCCGGACTGCCCGGCGACGCCATCGAGAAAAAACGGATAGAGCGGCACATCGTATTTCGCGGCAAGCTTTGGATAGATCGCATCGAAGGCGTTCTGGTAGTCGGCGCCGAGATTGGGAGCGGCGCGCATGCCGGCCAAAAGCACCGCGATCTTGCGCGCTTTCAGCTTCGCCAGCATGTCGTCCAGGTTCTTTTCCGTAATGCTGGGCGAGACGCCGCGCAGCATGTCGTTGGCGCCGAGTTCGAGGATAACCAGCCTTGTCCCATCCGGCACCGACCAGTCAAGCCGCGCCAAGCCGCCGCTCGAGGTGTCGCCTGAAACGCCGGCGTTGGCTACGGTGACGTCACGGCCTTTGGCCCGCAGCGCAGCTTGCAATTTGTCGGTAAAGCCATCGCCAGGCCCGAGGCCGAAACCGGCCATCAGGCTGTCGCCGAACCCGACGATGGTGAACGTCTCGGCGCGTACCGACGAAATGGCGCCGCAAAGGGTGACGAAAAAGACGAGCCCTGCGGCATTCAAGCGTTTGAAAGACATCTTGCGTTTGAAAGACATGTGGCAGGCCCCATATACCCGAGGATTCTTCCGGCGACGGCTTCCGGCAAGCAGAGCCTTCATCCTGATATAGGACGCTTTAATTGTGACAGAAGCCGTCATCGCGCTGAAAGACATATCCCTGACCCTGGGCCAAGGGGCTTCGTCTGTGCATGTGCTGAAAGGCGTCAGCCTTGACGTGACGCGCGGCGAGGCGACCGGCATTGTCGGCCCTTCGGGTTCCGGCAAGTCGACCTTGCTGATGGTGCTGGCCGGGCTGGAGCGGGTCGATTCGGGCACGGTGCGCATTGCCGGCGAATTGCTGAACGGCCAAAGCGAGGACCAGATCGCCTCGTTTCGGGGCCGAAACATAGGCATCGTCTTTCAGTCCTTCCATCTCATTCCCAACATGACGGCGCTCGAAAATGTCGCAGTGCCGCTGGAACTGGCCGGCCATGCCGATCCGTTCGGCGTCGCCGCGCGCGAGCTGGCAGCGGTGGGCTTGAGCGACCGCGTCACCCACTATCCGGGCGAGCTGTCCGGCGGCGAACAGCAGCGCGTGGCGATCGCCCGCGCGCTGGCGCCGTCGCCGCGCATTCTCATCGCCGACGAGCCGACCGGCAATCTCGACCAGGCGACGGGGCGGCAGGTCGCCGACCTTTTGTTCGCCAAAGCGGCCGAGCGCGGCATGACCTTGGTGCTGGTCACGCACGATCCGGCCCTTGCGGCGCGCTGCTCGCGCCAGGTGTCGATGCGCTCCGGCCGCATCGAGGATGCGCCGGTAGCGCAGGTCAAGGTGCCGGCCTGATGCCACTGTCGCAGACGCTGAAGCTCGCGTTCCGCTTTTCGCTGCGCGAGATGCGCGGCGGACTGTCCGGCTTCATGATCTTCCTTGCCTGCATCGCGCTCGGCGTCGCTGCAATCGGCGGGGTCAATTCGGTGGCGCAGGCGATCACCGCAGGCGTTGCCGACCAGGGCCAGACGCTGCTTGGCGGCGACTTGCGCTTCCAGCTCAACCAGCGCGATGCGACGCCAGCCGAAAGCACCTTCCTCGACCGCCTCGGCACTGTGTCGCACAGCGCCAATATGCGCTCGATGGCGCGGCTGGAAGACGGCTCCGACCAGGCGCTGGTCGAGGCCAAGGCCGTCGACGACGCCTATCCGCTCTATGGCGCGATCGAGACCGCGCCGCAGCTTGGCAGAAAGGATTTGTTCGGCGAGAAATCAGGCGTCTTTGGCGCCGCCGCGCCCGACCTGTTGTTCGACCGGCTGAATGTGGAGATCGGTGACCGGCTGAAGGTCGGCAGCGCGACATTCGAATTGCGGGCCAGGCTGGTGAGCGAACCGGATGCGGTGTCGGACGGTTTCGGCTTCGCGCCGCGGCTGATGGTCTCGACCGCGGGGCTTGCCGCGTCCGGCCTGATCCAGCCGGGCAGCCTAGTCGAGAATGCCTACAAGGTTCGGCTGCCGGCCGGCGCCAGCCAAGCCGATCTCAAAGCCATCCAGGATCGGGCGGCGAGCGATTTCCCTGAAGCCGGCTGGTCGATCCGCACGCGTTCCAATGCGGCGCCGGCGCTGTCGGCCAACATCGAGCGCTTCTCGCAACTCCTGACGCTGGTCGGGCTGACGGCGCTGGTGGTCGGCGGCGTCGGCGTTGCCAATGCGGTGCGCGCCTATCTCGACGGCAAGCGCGGCGTCATCGCCACCTTCAAGAGCCTTGGCGCCTCGGGCGGCTTCG
Source organism: Mesorhizobium sp. M0676 (assembly GCF_040320535.1). Taxonomy (NCBI): domain Bacteria; kingdom Pseudomonadati; phylum Pseudomonadota; class Alphaproteobacteria; order Hyphomicrobiales; family Phyllobacteriaceae; genus Mesorhizobium; species Mesorhizobium sp. M0676. The sequence continues at coordinate 123,301 of NZ_JAMYPU010000014.1, read as the reverse complement.
TCTTCACCGTCTATCTCGTGCAAATCCTGATGATCGCCGGCCTCGGCATCGCGCTTGGCCTCATCCTCGGCGCTGCCATGCCGTTTGCAGCCAGCGCTGCGCTCCAGTCGGTCATTCCGGTGCCGGCTGAAGGCGGCTTCTATCCCGGTGCGCTGGCTCTTGCCGCGCTGTTCGGGCTGCTGGTGACGCTGGCCTTCGCGCTGTTGCCGCTCGGCCGCGCCCGCGATGTGCCGGCGACCGCGCTGTTTCGCGAAATGGGTTTTGAGGGCCGAGGCTTTCCACGCCTGCCCTATCTTGCCACGGCGGTCGGCATCGCGCTCGCTTTGGCGGCTTTGGCCATCCTGTTTTCTGGCGACCGGCGCATCGCCTTGATCTTCGTCGGCGCGACGATCTTTGCCTTTCTGGTGTTGCGCCTGGTCGGTGCTCTGGTGCAGTGGGTGGCGCGCAAAAGCACGCGTGTGCGCTCGGTCGCGCTTCGGCTCGCCATCGGCAACATCCACCGGCCCGGCGCGCTGACGCCGTCCGTCGTGCTGTCGCTCGGGCTCGGGCTGACGCTTTTGGTGACGCTGGCGCTGGTTGACGGCAATCTCAGGCAGCAGATCTCCGGCAGTCTGCCGGAACGGGCGCCGAATTTCTTCTTCGTCGACATCCAGAATAGCGAGGTCGATGCCTTCTCGACATTGATCGGCAAAGAGGCGCCGAAGGGAACGCTGGTCAAGGTGCCGATGCTGCGCGGCCGGGTGATGGCGCTGAACGGCGTTAGTGTCGACAAGGCCAATGTGCCATCGGAAGGCGCCTGGGTGCTGCGCGGCGATCGCGGCCTGACCTACGACGCCAAACAGCCGGCCAATGCGACACTGACCGAAGGCATCTGGTGGCCGGAGAATTACAGCGGCGAACCGCTGGTTTCGTTCTCCAACGATGAAGGCAAGGCGCTCGGCCTGAAGCTTGGCGATACCGTCACCGTCAATGTGCTCGGACGCAATGTGACGGCCAGGATCGCCAATTTCCGAGAGGTGCAATGGGAGACGATGGGCATCAACTTCGTCATGGTGTTCTCGCCCAACACTTTTGCCGGCGCCCCGCATGGCTGGCTGGCGACGCTGACCGAAAAGGATGCCACGGCAGCAGAGGATGCCCGCCTGCTGAACGCCGTCACCCGCGCCTTCCCGGCGGTGACGACAGTTCGGGTCAAGGACGCGCTCGATGTCGTCAACCGGCTGGTCGGCCAGCTCGGCACGGCGATCCGGGCCGCGGCCGGCGTGGCGCTGATCGCTTCGGTGCTGGTGCTGGCCGGCGCGCTCGCCGCGGGAAATCGCGCCCGCATCCACGATGCCGTGGTGCTGAAGACGTTGGGCGCCACGAGGCGCACGCTGATCGCGGCGTTTTCGCTGGAATACATGCTGATCGGCCTGGCCACCGCGGTGTTTGCGTTGGCTGCCGGCGGCATCGCCGCCTGGTACATCGTTGCCCGCATCATGACGTTGCCGTCGCATTTCATGCCGGAGGTGGCAGTGGCGACCTTGGTGTTTGCGCTGGTGATCACGGTCGGCATCGGCCTTGCCGGCACCTGGCGGGTGCTCGGGCACAAGGCGGCGCCGGTGCTGCGCGACCTCTAGGCCCAAAACGGCAAGGTTGGCCGAATCTGCCGTTTCCGATTAAATCTTGGTAATGTGCAGTCATGGAAGCCCAAGAAAACCGGCTTCCGGAGATTCACCAAGCGTTGCAGCCCGTTACGGTCTTGTTCTTGACGTCAAGAACCATCATATTTCGCCACAGGCATGCTGGAGCCCCGCCAGCGGCGCCCAGGTCCGAAAGGGCCTGACACCGTACGGGGCAGAAGCAACAGAGGATTCCAATGGCTGAGCCCATTCGCAACTACCAGACTTCGGCCGTGCCGGGCGCGCGCGCCGACATCGACCAAGGCCTGCGCACTTACATGCTCAAGGTCTACAATTTGATGGGGCTTGGCCTCCTCATCACCGGCGTCGCCGCCTGGGGCGCTTTCCAGCTCGCCGTCACCGGCGACGGACAGCTGACCGCTTTCGGCACGCTGATCTATGCCAGCGCCTTCCGCTGGGTGGTCATCCTGGCTCCGCTCGCCGCCGTCTTCTTCCTGTCGTTCAGGATCCAGTCGATGAGCGTGGCCGCGGCGCAAACCACCTTCTGGGTCTATTCGGGCCTGGTCGGCCTGTCGCTGTCGACCATCTTCCTGGTCTACACCGGCGCCTCGATCACTCAGACCTTCTTTGCCACGGCGGCCGCCTTCGGCGCGCTGTCGCTCTACGGCTACACGACCAAGCGCGACCTTTCGGCGTTGGGCTCGTTCCTGGTCATGGGCGTGGTCGGCCTGGTGATCGCCATGCTGATCAACATCTTCCTGCAGTCGTCGGCGCTCGGCTTCGCCATCTCGGCGATCGGCGTGCTGATCTTCGCCGGGCTCACCGCCTATGACACGCAGACCATCAAGGAAATGTACTACGAAGGCGATCAGGCCGACGTTGCCGGCCGCAAGGCGATCATGGGCGCGTTGAGGCTATATCTCGACTTCATCAACCTGTTCATGTTCCTGCTGCAGTTCATGGGCGATCGCCGCTAGGCGGTCTTCCCATCAGGCAACTGGACCAGCGGATATCAAGAGGGCGGCCAACGGCCGCCCTTTTCTTTTGTGCCGGCCTTTGCTGTCATGGAGGCAGATGAATCGTCTGCATAAATCATGAGCACTATTTCCATCCGCGCGGCCTTGGAAGGCGACCTCGGCCGAATCACCGAGATCTACGGCGATGCCGTGACGCATGGCACCGCGAGCTATGAGCTCGAGCCGCCCAGCCGCACTGAGATGGGTGGGCGCTTCGACAGCCTGACGGCGGGGGGCTTTCCCTATCTGGTGGCGGAACGAGATGGCGCGCTGCTCGGCTACGCCTATGCCGGCGCGTTCCGGCCGCGCCCGGCCTACCGCTTCATCGTAGAGGATTCCGTCTATGTCGCGCCTGATGCGAAGGGCCAGGGCGTCGGGCTGCTGCTGATGCAGGCGCTGATTGAAGCCTGCCGTATGGCGGGCTTTCGCCAGATCGTCGCGGTGATCGGTGACGGCCATGCAGACAGCGCCTCGGTGCGGCTGCATGAAAAGCTCGGCTTTCGCCATTCCGGTCGCCTGGAAGGCTCCGGCTACAAGCATGGGCGCTGGCTTGACACGGTGTTCATGCAGCTGTCGCTGAATGGCGGCGCAACGGTTCCGCCCGATCCGCATTCGCTGCCGGAGCGGAAGTTTCGTGAGAGCCTGAGGAGCGGGAATTGAGGAGTTGAAGAACTGAAGAATTGAGGATTTGAATAGCAACAAACCCGGCGGTATTTCGACCGTTACATCCTCCTTTTTCAATTCTTCAATTCTTCAATTCTTCAATTCCCCAATTCTCAATTAGGCCTGGACAATCTTCAGCTTAGCATCGAAGACGTTGAGCACGCGACCGAGTTCCTGGCCGCGCTTGAGGATTCGGCCGCCGGCGGCGATGACGGCGAAGGCGCCTTGCCGGCGCGCCAGTTTCGGATCCTTGACGATCTGGAACAGCGGCACTTCGCTGGCCCGGCGGAAGACTGAAAACACAGCCCGATCAGACAGATGATCGATGGCATAGTCGCGCCATTCGTTGGCGGCGACCATGCGTCCGTACAGCCTCAGGATCTCATCGAGTTCACGCCGGTCGAAACGGACCGGCTGGTCGAGGCGTTCGCGTCGCGCCTCGTGCAGCGGGATCAATATTGCGGATGCGTCCCCATCCTCCGTCCCACCGCTGCGATCGGTCATCCCGCGATCCCTTTGAAAATGAATCTCGCTTGCAGAAGTTGGCGTGTTCGCCGTGGAATTGCAAGGCCCGGCTAACCATCCCGGGACCGCGCTGTTTTCGCAACGTCCAGTCACTTTTATAAAACGCGGTGTTTGAATTGGTGATGCCTCGCCACATTTCCGCCCTTTTTTATCCGCGCTCATGCCCCAATGTCCGACGAATTTACCGGCGTTGCCTGAGACGGTTCGGTCCGGCACCGGCTCGTAAACCCCAAGCCCCCCGCCCACGGGTCTGCGTCGGATCGAACCAACCTCGGACTTTCCTCAGGGAGAGACCGGGTGCGACGATCCCAAAGCCTAAATGACCGACGTCAGAAGCAAGCTGACGTCGGTTTTTTTGTTTTTGGCTGCTTGAAGAATTTGCCGGAGGCTGCGGTGCCCAGTTTGCGGGCGCATCCCCTCACCCGGATTGCCAGCCGAATTGCGAACAGCAATTCGGGCCAATCCGACCTCCCCCGAGCGGGGAGGAGTTCGCGCCAGCGCTGATTCAGCCTCTTCTCCCCTCGGGGAGAAGGTGGCCGAGAGCGGCCGGATGAGGGGGCCTCTTAAGGCTTGTGAATAAACGCAGCGCCCAGAATAGGCCCCGGCAGGCCGTCCTTGCCGACCGACTGCAGCAGCACGGCGCAGCCGCCTTTCTTGGCGATCTCGGTCATCGGCAATTCGTAGCGCTGCGCCTTGCCGTGCCACATGCCGGCGGTCTGGATGCCGGTGACGGCGTTCCAGTAGGTCATGCTGCGGCCGGTGTTCTCGCCCTTGGCGATGGTCACCGTCTGCGGTGGTTCGAAATAGACGATGACGACATGGGCGTCGCTCGGGCCGCTACCGGCGTCGCCGGCATCGATCATGACGCGATCGCTGGTGCGGCTGACCTTGACGCTGACCCGCATGCCTTCACCGGATTTCTCCATGCGGGCAAGCGCGCCATCGACCTCCTTGCGGCTGGCGCCGTTGACATGGCTGCGACCATTGATGACGGCTTGCGGCGTGTAGACGGAGCGGGTGCCGAAGGCGCGCATATAGTCATATTGCCGGTCGGTATTGTCCTTGCTGCTCAGCGTGTCCTGCCAGCCGAGATAGTCCCAGTAATTGACGTGGTAGGCGAGCGCGACGACGTTGTCCTTGGCCGCCAGCTCGGCAAAGAAAGCGTCCGCCGGCGGGCAGGAATTGCAGCCTTGGCTGGTGAACAGCTCGACCACGCCCAAGGGCCTGTCAATCTGCGGTTTGTCGGTCTGGGTCGTTCCCGATTCCTCGGCGAACCCGGTCCCGGCAAGCGCCGAGAAGGCCAGCGCAAAAGCCGCAAGCCGCAGAGGGTGTCGAGGTGCCATGATCGTTCCGATTCCCGCCGGTGACGCCGGCCTTGTTCTGGTTGCCCAGATTTGTGGCAGAAGCGACAGTCAACGGGAAGTCACGTTGCGGTGAAATTTTTGCTGCCGCAACCATGGGTATGGCCATCACAGGGGGAGCACTTCACCGCCCGGTTCGATCGGGAGCATGGCATCAGGAGCGTGGGGCAGATCTTGCTGAGCCCAGCCGGTTTTTACTCCTGTCGGACAGGGCGGGGCTTCGATCGGGTCGGGCGATGCTTTGGAAAGACTGGGAGTAGGGAGTAGGGAGTAGGGAGTAGGGAGTAGGGAGTAGGGAGTAGGGAGTAGGGGATGTCGTTCCCCGCTACCGCCCAAACCCTACTGCCTAAGCCCTGGCCGCTACGCGGCCAGATCGCGCAGCACGTATTGCAAAATGCCGCCATTCTTGAAGTAGTCGAGTTCGTCCAGCGTATCGATGCGGCAGATGATCGGCACGTTCTTCACGGTGCCGTCGCCATAGGTCACCTTGGCGATCATCGTCTGGCGTGGCTTGATGGTGCTTATGCCGTCGATCTCGACCAGCTCGTCACCCTTGAGGTTGAGCGAGGCCCATGAGGTGCCTTCCTCGAAGACGAAGGGGATGACGCCCATGCCGACCAGGTTGGAGCGATGGATGCGCTCGAAGGACTGGGCGATGACGGCACGGACACCGAGGAGATTCGTTCCTTTAGCTGCCCAGTCGCGCGAGGAGCCGTTGCCGTATTCGACGCCGGCGAAGATGACCAGCGGCACGCCTTCCTTTTTGTACCTCATCGCCGCGTCGTAGATCGATTCCTCTTCCTTCGACGGGTAGTGGATGGTGTAGCCGCCCTCGCGGCCGTTCTCGCCCAGCATATGGTTGCGGATGCGGATGTTGGCGAAGGTGCCGCGCATCATCACCTCATGGTTGCCGCGCCTTGTGCCGTACTGGTTGAAGTCGGCAACGCCGACGCCATGGTCGGTGAGGTATTTGCCGGCCGGGGAAGCGGCCTTGATCGAACCCGCCGGTGAGATGTGATCGGTGGTGATCTTGTCGCCGAACAGGCCGAGCACGCGCGCGCCCTTGATGTCGCCGATCTTGCCGAAACCGGAGGTCATGCCGGCGAAATAGGGCGGGTTCTGCACATAGGTCGAGTTGTCGTCCCAGGCATAGGTCTGGCCTTCCGGCGCCTTGACGTTCTGCCAGTATTCGTCGCCCTTGAAGACGTCGGCATATTTGCGGGCGAACAGCTCACGTGTGACGTTCTTCTCGATGAACTCCTGGATCTCGGCCGAACTCGGCCAGATATCCCTGAGATAGACCGGCTTGCCGTCGCGGCCTTCGCCGAGTGGCTCGGTGGTCAGGTCCTTGGTGACGGTGCCGGCCAAAGCATGGGCTACCACCAGCGGCGGCGACGCCAGATAGTTCGCCTGCACGTCAGGTGAAACACGGCCTTCGAAGTTGCGGTTGCCGGAGAGCACTGCGGCGGCGATCAGGCCCTTATCGTTGATGGTCTTGGAGATCGGCGCCGGCAGCGGGCCGGAATTGCCGATGCAGGTGGTGCAGCCGAAACCAACCAGGTTGAAGCCGATCTGGTCGAGCTCCTTCTGCAGGCCGGACTTTTCCAGATATTCGGCGACCACCTGGCTGCCCGGCGCCAGCGAGGTCTTCACCCACGGCTTCTGCTTGAGGCCGAGCCGGTTGGCGTTGCGCGCCAAAAGGCCGGCGCCGATCAGCACGCTCGGGTTGGAGGTGTTGGTGCAGGACGTGATGGCGGCAATGACGACATCGCCATGACCGAGATCATGGTCGGTGCCTTCGACGGCATAGCGCTTGTGGATTTCGGCAGCCTTCTTGTACTCGGTTTCCATCGCCTTTGCGAAGCCGGCCGGAATGCCTTCGAGCGGAACGCGGCCTTCGGGGCGCTTGGGACCTGCCATCGACGGCACGACGCTGTCGAGCTCGAGTTCGAGCAGGTCAGTGAAGACAGGGTCGGCCGAGCCGGGGTCACGCCACATGCCTTGCGCCTTGGAATAGGCCTCGACCAGGGCGATGCGGCTTTCCTCGCGGCCCGACATTGTGAGGTAGCGGATGGTCTCGCCGTCGACCGGGAAGAAGCCGCAGGTGGCGCCATACTCGGGCGCCATGTTGCCGATGGTGGCGCGGTCGGCCAGCGTCATGTTGGACAGGCCCGGGCCGAAGAACTCGACGAACTTGCCGACGACGCCCTTCTTGCGCAGCATCTGGGTGACGGTCAGCACCAGGTCAGTGGCGGTGATGCCTTCCCTGAGTTTGCCGGTGAGGCGGAAGCCGATGACTTCGGGCAACAGCATGGAAACCGGCTGGCCGAGCATCGCCGCCTCGGCCTCGATGCCGCCGACACCCCAGCCGAGCACGCCAAGGCCGTTGATCATGGTGGTGTGCGAATCGGTGCCGACGCAGGTGTCGGGATAAGCGGTGGTTTCGCCGTCTTCCGTGTTGGTCCAGACGACCTGACCGAGATATTCGAGGTTGACCTGATGGCAGATGCCGGTGCCGGGCGGCACGACGCGAAAATTGCGGAACGCCTGCTGGCCCCATTTCAGGAATTTATAGCGCTCTTCGTTGCGCTCATATTCGAGCTCGACATTCCTGGCAAATGCCAGTGGCGTGCCGAATTCGTCGACGATGACGGAGTGGTCGATGACGAGGTCGACCGGCACCAGCGGATTGATCTTCTGCGGATCGCCGCCGAGCGCCTTGAGGCCGTCGCGCATGGCGGCCAAGTCGACCACCGCCGGGACGCCGGTGAAATCCTGCATCAGGACACGCGCGGGGCGATAGGCGATCTCGACGCCGGCGGTGCCCTTGTCGGTCAGCCAGCCGGCAACAGCCTGGATAGAGTCCTTGGTGACGGAGCGGCCGTCTTCATTGCGCAAAAGGTTTTCCAGCAGCACCTTCATCGAATAAGGCAGCTGGGCAATGCCGGTGAGGCCGTTCCTCTCGGCCTCGACCAGATTGTAATAGACATAGTCCGCGCCACCCACGGTGAGGGTGCGGCGGCAATTGAAACTGTCGAGGGATTTTGACACGTGCGGTCCGTCCTTGTCTGTTCAGCCTGAAAGGGAACGGACGCCGATGGGCATGCAATCACGCGCAAAGGTGCGGGTACGGCCATTTCCGCTGTCCGTTCCCAGCCAACCCGAGCCGTTCAAGGCGGCGCGTGCGCTGGTTCGGCGCAAATTCTGTTCCCGTGCCGACCGCTGGCACGGATGTCCCGCATATAGAGAATTTTCTGGAATAGTTCTAGACAGTTGCGGAGCAAATTTGTGCGATGCGGCAGCTATCGCGCGGTAAAGTTTTCGGGACGGGCAGGCATGCGGCTGATTGCCGAAAATCTGGGCGGCGAACGCGGCGGCGAGACGGTCTTTTCCGGCATCGGTTTTGCGCTCGACAAGGGCCAGGTGCTGGTCGTCACCGGGCCGAACGGTTCGGGCAAATCGACGCTGCTCAGGGTCATCGCCGGGCTGCTGCCGAAGGCGCAAGGCGACGTGCGCATCGAGGGCGGCGGCGAGACGTTTCCGACGATCGCTTCGGCGGTCCACTATCTCGGCCACCTCAATGCAATGAAGACGGCGCTCAGCGTGGCGGAGAATCTGCGCTTCTGGCGCGATTTCAACGGCGATGGGCAGTCGGGTGTCGAAGAGGCGCTGGAGACGGTTGGTCTCGGCGGCATCGGCCATCTGCCTTTCGGCTATCTGTCGACCGGGCAAAGGCGGCGCGCGGCAATTGCGAAATTGCTGGTCAGTCATAAGCCGCTGTGGCTGCTGGATGAGCCGACGGCCGGGCTGGACAAGGCTTCGGAGGCGCGGTTTGCGGGGCTGATGACGAGGCATTGCGCAGAAGGTGGAATCATTGTCGCGGCGACGCATTTGCCGCTCGGATTGGATGGGGCGAAGGAATTGAGGATGGGAGCAACAGGGTGATGTCGGCATTCCCGCCCACCCCCCTCTGCCCTGCCGGGCATCTCCCCCGCAGGGGGGGAGATCAGATGTCATGCCGGCTTTCGCCAATCACCGGCATTGAAAAAGAGGCGTCAGCAGTGGAGCTGCCAATCTCCCCCCTTGCGGGGGAGATGTCCGGGAGGACAGAGGGGGGTGTGAAGGAACGCCACCTTCGGCAAGATGGCGATCAAACCGCAGGCGCGGCTTGGCAATGCTAGCCCTCTTCCTGCGCGACATCCGCCTCTCCATCCGCGCCGGCGGCGGAGCGCTCACCGGCGTCATCTTCTTCCTCGCCGTCATCGCCACCATCCCCTTCGGTGTCGGACCGGACCTGAAGCTGCTCGCCCGCATCGGTCCGGCGATCCTTTGGATCGGCGCTCTGCTCGCCTGCCTGCTCGGCCTCGACCGGCTGTTTCAGGCCGATCGCGAAGACGGGTCGCTCGATCTTCTGGTGCTGGGCAATGACCGCCACATGCTGGCGTTGACGGTGCTGGTGAAGTGCCTGGCGCATTGGGCGGGCAGCGTTCTGCCGCTGGTGGTTGCGGCACCTCTGCTGAGCCTGTTCATGAACATGGAGCCGCTCAGCATCGGCGCCACCGCGCTCACGCTGCTGGTCGGCACGCCGGCGATCACTTTCATCGGCGCGGTCGGGGCGGCGGTGGCGGTGGCGCTGCCGCGTGGCGGGCTGCTGATCTCAGTGCTGGTGCTGCCGCTGACGATCCCGGTGCTGATCTTCGGGGTGTCGGCGAGCTACGGCGCGGTGGCCGACCCTGATCCGTTCCTGCAGCCCTTCCTCATTCTTGCCGCGCTGACGCTGTTTCTTGCCGTGCTGGGTCCGGTGGCAGCAGCACTGGCGCTGCGGCATGGAACGGACTGATATGACCGCTGCGGCGCGACGATCAATTGCGAAGCCCCAGCCGCAAAGCTAAGAAAGCCGCAAAGCTATGGGAAGGCCATGATCGAGCACGACGAAGTGACGGTGGAAGGGGAGCGAAGCGCATGAGTGCACACGCACTCTATGTCGCGGCCGCCTATGGCATCACGGTGATCGTGCTGGCCGGGCTGATCGGCTGGATCCTGCTCGACCAGCGGACCCGCAAGCGCGAACTGGCAGACCTCGAAGCGGCCGGCGTGCGGCGTCGCTCGGACAAAGCAGGTACTGGGGCCAGCACTGGGGCCAGCAAGCCATGAGCACGGAAAGCGAAACGCCGGCGTCGCCGCGCCGCCGCCTGATCGTGCTGTTGCCGCTGCTGGTTTTTCTCGGCCTCGCCGGATTGTTCCTGTCGCAGCTTTTGTCGGGACGCGATGAGGCGGCAGTGCCGTCGGCGCTGATCGGCCTGCCGGCGCCGCAGACCAACCTGCCGGCGCTGGAAGGGTCAAACCTGCCCGGGCTGGATTCGAAAGCCTTCGCCGGCAAGGTAACGCTGGTCAACGTCTTTGCATCGTGGTGCGCGCCGTGCCGGGAAGAGCATCCGGTGCTCTTGCAGCTGTCGCAGGACAAGCGCTTGGTCATGGCCGCGCTAAACTACAAGGACCAAGCGCAAAACGCGCGCCGGTTCCTTGGTGATCTCGGCAATCCGTTCCAGGCGATAGGTGTCGACGAGGCCGGCCGCACGGCCATCGACTGGGGCGTCTACGGCGTGCCGGAAACCTTCGTCATCGGCAAGGACGGCAAGATTGCCTACAAGCATGTCGGGCCGCTGACACGGGAGTCGGCGAGGGATGTTCTGTTGCCGCAGATTGAAAAGGCGCTCGCGGCACCGGGCTGACGTTGGCGCCATGCCCCTCATCGGGCCGCTACGCGGCCCCCTCCTCCCCGTGGGGGAGAAGAGGGAAGCATCGGCACAGGCTAGCTCCTCTCCCCGGGGGGAGAGGTCGGATTGCCCGAATTGCTCATGCAATTCGGTTTGGCAATCCGGGTGAGGGGGCGGTGCCCCGCTGAGGTCTGAAATGCTCAGCCGTAGATCTGCCTGTGGACCTGGTAGAGCATTTCCGAGCGGTCGGCGCGCAGGTCGGCCAGATCGCGGCTCGTCAGGTTTTCGATTTCCGCGACGAGGCGGTTGTAGTGGCGGCGCTTGGCCATCGAGGAGCGCGCGCGGGAGAAGAGGTTGTCAAAAGCCATAGCAAGGGTCCTTTCGTGCCGCATATCAGCGGTGAATTTGTTCCTCCCTTGGTCGTTCGCAACATGACATAGGAATGGTGCGATGCAAAAAGAAGATGTTGCAATGCACCATTGCACAGGGCGCATAGCGGGTTAATACAGCGCTACAGCACCATAAACGGCCGGACAGGCTGGCGGGCCATGCCGGCCGGGCACCTTTTGTCTTACAATTGCGCCTGCGCCACCTTGCCATCGCGCCCGCAGGCTGGCTTGATCCGCGCGTCACGTGATGCCGGAGGAAATGCATGGCGACCGCAGACTATTACGAAATTCTCGATCCGCGTTTCGCGCGGCTGTTCAACGGCAACGCCCAGGTGGAAAAGCTGTTTACCGGATGTCAGTGGGCGGAAGGGCCGGCCTGGTTCGCCGCCGGCCGCTATGTCGTCTGGTCCGACATCCCCAACAACCGTATGCTGCGCTATGACGAGACCGACGGCAATGTCAGCGTCTTCCGTCAGCCCTCCGGCAATTCCAACGGCAACACCGTCGACCGCCAGGGCCGACTGGTGACGTGCGAGCATTCCGGCCGCCGCGTCAGCCGCACCGAGCATGACGGCTCGATCACCACCATCGCGGCCGAATGGAAAGGCAAGCGGCTGAATTCGCCCAATGACGCGGTCGTGAAATCCGACGGCTCGATCTGGTTCACCGATCCGAGCTACGGCATCGACACCGACTATGAGGGCGACAAGGCCGAAAGCGAGATCGGCGCTTGCAATGTCTACCGGGTCGATCCGGATACGGGCGAGGTCGAGGCCGTCATCACCGACATGGTCCGGCCGAACGGGCTTGCCTTTTCACTGGATGAAAGCCAGCTCTATGTCGTCGACACCGGCCGCACCCATGGCGCGCAGAACCCCGCGCATATGCGGGTCTTCAACGTCGGCAAGCACGGCAAGAAGGTCTCGGGCGGGAAGGTGTTCGCTGACTGCACGGCCGGCCTGTTCGACGGCTTCCGGCTCGACGAGGCCGGCCGCATCTGGACCAGTGCCGCCGACGGCATCCATTGCTACGATCCCGACGGCACGCTGATCGGCAAGGTCAAGGTGCCGGAAGTGACCGCCAATTGCGTGTTCGGCGGCAACAAGCTGAACTGCCTCTACATCGCCGGCACCACGTCGCTCTACATGGTGCGGCTGATGGTGAACGGGGCGAAGACGTATTGAGGCTGCTGGAAACGCTTCTCTGGCGGCCCTTGATGGCGTTTCTGCGCATGTCCGCGGCGCCTGTTGCGCGGCGGCCGCCGGAACGACCGACAAGCAGTTCGCCGGAGCGGATTCCGTAGCCGCGGCGCGGCGCTATCAGACACAATTCAAGGGGAGGACGTCATGCCATTCGTCAACATCCGCATCGTCAAGGAAGTGATCGCCGCTGATCCCGCTGGCAAGAAGGCCGACATTGCCAAAAAGGTCACGGCGGCGATCATGGACGCCACCGGGCTTAGCAATGACGACGTCTGGGTGGTGTTCGAAGAGGTCAACGCGCGCGACTGGTATGTCGGTGTGACCGATGTCGAGACGTTGCGGAAGGGGTAGCACAGCGGCACGTTGGGGTGCGCCGCACCCTTTCGTTCGTCATCCTAGGGTCTGCGCCGCGTCGCTTCGCTCCTTGCTCCGCCCTAGGATGACGAGGCAACGTTTGCGCGTATAAAACTCGCGAAAACCTGCACCGCTTCGCGCATGGCCCGCAGGTTCTCGTCCTCTCCCAGGATCGCTTCTATCTCCGGCGGTTTCTTGCCGAGCAAGGCAATCTCCAGAACCGCATTCTCACAAAGCGCGAACGACATGGTGCGCATGATCTCGGCCAGCCCGGCGCGGGCATAGAGCGAGCGCGCGGAGGCGTGGGCCAGCATGGCGGGCTTGCCGACTGCGGCGTCGCGCGAGACCAGCCAGTCGAGAGCGTTTTTCATGCCGCCGGGCACGCCATGGGCATATTCGGGGCAGGAGACGATGATGCCATCGGCGCTGGTGACGGCCTCGATCAGCCGCATGGCCTCGGCCGGTGTGCGCTCGCCTTCGTCATCCGGGTTGAAGATCGGCAGCAGGCCGAGCCCGTCATAGACAGTTACGCGGCAATCCGAAGGCGCGTTCGCGGACAGCGCCGCCAGCAGCGCCGAATTGGTCGAGGCGGCGCGCAGGCTGCCGGAGATGGCGAGGAGTTCGATCACGGGGAAACAGGGCTAGGGAAAACCGGCAAAGGACCGCAATGGCGAATCGTACCCGAAATCTACCACAGGGTCTTGCTGTAGGCTTCGTCCAGCGAGCGGTCGAAATCGTCGGCAGTTTCGGCATGCGCCATCTGATCGGACAGGATCTGACCGAGCGTCGGCAACGTCGCGCGGTCATGCCAGCTGTCCGGCTTCCACAATTCGGAGCGCATGAAGGCCTTGGCGCAGTGCATGTAGGCGGCCTTGACGCTCACCACGACGACGCTTTGCGGTTGCTTGCCGTCGACGGTGAGGCGCTCGCGCAAACCGGCATCGACGGTTATGCGGGCGTCGCCATTGATGCGCAGCGTCTCGTTCATGCCGGGGATGAGAAAAAGCAGCCCGACCGAAGGGTTGAGCAGGATGTTTTCCAGCGTGTCCAGCCGGTTGTTGCCGGGCCGGTCGGGAATGGCGATGGTCCTGTCGTCGAGGACAAGGGCAAAGCCCGGTCTGTCGCCTTTCGGCGTCACGTCGGCATTGCCGGCGCCGTCGGAAGAACCGATCAGCACGAAAGGGCTCTTGCCGATGAAAGAGCGGCAGTGGCCGTCGAGCGCCCGGAGTTCCTTGCGCATCGAGGTGTCGGTCGGCCGCGGGGTCTTGTAGATCGTCCTCAGTTCATCGCGCGTGGTGACGAATTCCATGGCCGTCTCCGTTTATTCGGACGCAATTCCGGACGGCTTCACACTTTTCCTGGAATTGCTCTACTTGCCGGCTTCTTCCACCTTCTCGGTCTTATCCTCGATCGAATGGTGCAGGATCAGCGGCATCTGGCTGAAGGTGAACAACAGGGTGATCGGCATGATGCCCCAGACCTTGAAGGTAACCCAGAAGTCGGTGGAAAAATTCCGCCACACCACTTCATTGGCAAGAGCCAGGAACAGGAAGAACAGGCCCCAGCGGAAAGTCAGCTTGCGCCAGCCTTCGGCATCGAGGCGAAAGGCCGAATCGAAGACATAGCCGAGCAGCGATCGGCCGAAATACAGACCGCCGAGCAGCACGCCGCCGAACAGGGTGTTGACGATGGTCGGCTTCATCTTGATGAACACGTCGTCCTGCAGATAGAGCGTCAGCGCGCCGAAGATGAAGACGACGACGCCCGAGACCATCGGCATGATCGGCAAGGTGCGCAGCAGCAGCCAGGAGGCGATCAGCGCGATCGCCGTCGCCGCCATGAAAAGGCCGGTGGCGACGAAGATCGGCCCGCCGAATTCGGCCAGGACAGGAAATTTCTGCACCAGCCAGGCGCCGCGTGCATTGGCGAAGAAGAACACCATCAGCGGCCCGAGTTCCAGCACCAGCTTGAGCAGCGGATTGACGCTTTCTTTCTTCTTTCGCGGGTCGGACGGGTCGCGTTCGAGGATGGGTGGGTTCATGACTTCCTTCTGACGCATGATCTTGTCCAAAAAGCCGTCAGCTCTTCGGGATCATTGCCTGTTACGCTACGCCGGCGATCGCCCTGGCGAATTCGCCGGCCGAGAATGGTTCGAGGTCGTCGACCTGTTCGCCGACGCCGATGAAGTAGACCGGCAGTTTGTGCTTTGCCGCGATCGCGACCAGAATACCGCCGCGCGCCGTGCCGTCCAGCTTGGTCATCACCAGGCCATTGACGCCGGCGACATTGCGGAAGATCTCGACCTGATTGAGCGCATTCTGGCCGGTGGTGGCGTCGACCGTCTGCAGCACGGTATGCGGCGCTTCCGGATCGAGCTTGCCCAGCACGCGCACGATCTTTTCCAGCTCGGCCAT
Source organism: Mesorhizobium sp. M0676 (assembly GCF_040320535.1). Taxonomy (NCBI): domain Bacteria; kingdom Pseudomonadati; phylum Pseudomonadota; class Alphaproteobacteria; order Hyphomicrobiales; family Phyllobacteriaceae; genus Mesorhizobium; species Mesorhizobium sp. M0676. Next base: position 108,038 of record NZ_JAMYPU010000014.1, on the reverse strand, counting down.
CAGTTCGGTCTTGTTTTGCAGCCGGCCGGCGGTGTCGATGATCAGTACGTCGGAGCCGGCCTCCTTGGCGCGTTCGAAAGCGTCGTAGGCGAGGCCGGCGGCATCCGCGCCGATCTTTGAGGCGATGACCGGGGACTTCGTCCTCTCGCCCCAGATCTTCAGCTGCTCGATGGCTGCAGCGCGAAAGGTATCGCCGGCGGCCAGCATCACCGACAGGCCACCATCGGTCAGTTTGGCGGCGAGCTTGCCGATGGTCGTGGTCTTGCCGGTGCCGTTGACGCCGACCACCAGAATGACATGCGGCTTGTGCGAGAGGTCGAGCTCCAGCGGCATGGCGACATGGGCCAGCACCTTCTCCACCTCGGCCGCCATGATGGTGCGGACATCCGCGTCGGAGACATCCTTGCCATAGCGGCTGGCGGCGAGCGCATCGGTGACGCGCAAGGCTGTTTCCATGCCGAGATCGGCGCGGATCAGCACGTCTTCGAGGTCCTGTAGCGTCTCTTCGTCGAGCTTTCGCTTGGTGAAGACGCCGGCAATGTTGCCGGTGAGTTCTTTCGAGGAGCGGGCAAGCCCGTCGCGCATGCGCTGGAACCAGGAGCGCCGCGGCGCCGGTTCGGGCGCCTTTTGCGGCTCGGCTTTCTGCTCGACCTTTTTGGTGACGGTGACTTTGCCGGGAGCTGGTTTTGACTGTGGCGAAGGTTGCGGGGCCGGCGCGGGCGCCAGCTCGGCAACGATGGTCTTGGCTTCGACGGGCGCGGGTACAGCTTCAACCGACGTGCGCTTTACCTCCCCCTTGATGGGGGAGGTAAAGCCCTCCCCATCGAGGGGAGGGTGGGGCGCCTCGTCCTTCTCCCCGTGGCTATACGGGGAGAAGGTGCCGGCAGGCGGATGAGGGGCGGCGCTGACCTCTGAGGTAGGCTGTGCGGGAGGCGCGGACGGTTGCGGCACTTCGGCCGGTTCTGCTGGAGTCTCGGCAGGCGTCGGCACTTCGACGGGAGCGGGCTCCAGCTGCGGTTCCGGACGCGATGGTTCGATCTCCGGCTCGGCCGGCGCCGGCGGCACTTCTTGGGGCTGCGGCTCGGGAGCCGGCTCCGGAACGGCTGGCGGCGCAGGAACTTCTTCCGGTGCAGGCGGCTCGGGTATCTCCGGCTCAGGCTGCGGTTCTTCTACCGGAGCGGGCTCCGGCAACGGTTCCGGCTCGGATGGGACGACCGGTTCCGGTGCGGGCGGGATGGTCGGCGCGGGTTCGGGATTCGGTTCTTCTGGCGCCGACTGCGGCGCAGGCTTTACCTCCCCCTCGATGGGGGAGGTCCCAAGCGAAGCTTGGGGGTGAGTGGCGCCGGCGTCGGCGCTCTCACCCCTCCCCGCCACTTCGTGGCGACCCTCCCCATCGAGGGGAGGGTGGGGCGTCGGCGGCTCGGGCTCCTCGCGCTTCAAGAACTCCGGAACGACCTGCTCGGCCGCCGGCTTCAGCGCCTCAAGCGCATCCCATTTGATCGGCGGCAGGGGAGCGGTTTCGTCGATGCGCTCCTCGACGACTTCCTTCTTGCCGAACGAAAATATGTTCTTGAAAAAACCGGCCATGCTTCAATCGTCTCAGGCGGCGCAGGCAGTGAGCGGCGCCGCTATCAGGCGCACGCCGTCATGGCCGGTGATGTCTGCCTCGACGATCTCGCCCGGCGCGCCTGTGCCGAGCGCGGCAAGTGTGAACCCTTCGGTGCGGCCGAGGCCGTCGCGCTCGATAAGGATCGTTTGGCGCGTTCCGGGGAGCGACGACAGATGGCGGCGATACGCAGCCTCACCAGCGGCGCGCAGCTGGGCCGCGCGCTGCTTGACCAATTCGCGGCGGACCTGCGGCATGCGCGCGGCGGGCGTGCCTTCGCGCGGCGAAAACGGGAAGACATGCAGGTGCGTCAGCCCACATTCCTCGACGATCTTTATCGAATTCTGAAACATTTCCTCGGTCTCGGTCGGGAAGCCGGCGATGATGTCGGCGCCGAAGACGATTTCGGGGCGCAGCTTGCGCACATCCTCGCAGAAGCGGATCGACTGGTCACGCAAATGCCTGCGCTTCATGCGCTTCAAGATCATGTCGTCGCCCGACTGCAGCGACAGATGCAGATGCGGCATCAGCCTGGGCTCGGTGGCGATGGCGTCCAGCAGATCGTCGTCCGCCTCGATCGAATCGATGGAGGACAGCCGCAGCCGCCTCACATCAGGCACCTGCTTCAGGATGGTCTTCACCAGCTTTCCCAGCTTCGGCGCGCCCGGCAGGTCGGCGCCGAAGCTGGTCATGTCGACGCCGGTCAGCACGATCTCGGCGTAGCCGTTGCCGGCCAGACGCTTGACCTGCTCGACAACCGCGCCCATCGGCACCGAGCGTGAGTTGCCGCGGCCATAGGGGATGATGCAGAAGGTGCAGCGATGGTCGCAGCCGTTCTGCACCTGGACGAAAGCACGCGCCCGGCCCTCAATGGCGTCGACCATGTGGCCGGCGGTCTCGCGCACCGAGAAAATGTCGTTGACGCGCGCCTTTTCGGTGTCGTTGACGCCGAAATCCGGCAGCGCGCGATAGGAGTTCGCCTTCAGCTTCTCCTCATTGCCGAGCACGAGGTCGACCTCGTCCATGGCGGCAAAATTCTGCGGTTCGGTCTGCGCGGCGCAGCCGGTGACGATGATGCGCGCCGCCGGATTTTCGCGGCGGGCCTTTCTGATCGACTGCCTGGCCTGGCGCACCGCTTCCGAAGTGACGGCGCAGGTGTTGAAGATGATCGCGCCGCCTTTGAGCGCGCCGAGACCTGCGCTTTCGGCCTCGCGGCGCATCACCTCGGATTCATAGGTGTTGAGACGGCAGCCGAAGGTGACGACGTCTATGCCTTGGGAGTTGGGGCCTTTGGTATCGGCAAGTGCAGACATCAGGCAGCGCTTTCGGTGTCGCGGGCCCAGGTGCCGGTCGACGGATCGAAATTGCCGGAAAACTCCCATTCAGCGGCACCGGTCAGGATGACGTGGTCGTCGTCGCGCCATTCCACATGCAGCGAGCCGCCGCCGGGCGTCATCAGCGTAACGCTGCGGCCGGTGCGCCGGGTGCGGGCAGCGGCGACGACGGAAGCGCAAGCGGCCGAGCCGCAAGCCTTGGTCAGGCCGGCGCCGCGCTCCCAGGTGCGGATGATCATCGTCTCCGGCGACGTTACCTGGGCGATGGTGATGTTGGCGCGCTCGGGGAAGATCGGATGGTTTTCGAGCAGCGGGCCGAAACGCTCGAGTTCGTAGGACCAGACATCGTTTTCGACCCAGAAGATGGCGTGCGGGTTGCCCATCGAGAGAGCCGAAGGCGAATGGAGCACCGGCGCGTCGATGGGGCCGATCTGCAACTCGATCATGCGGGTGTCGCGGAATTCCTCGGCCAGCGGAATGTCCTGCCAGCCAAAGCGCGGAGTGCCCATGTCGACCGAGATGGTCCCGTCGGCATGTTCGACGGCGTTGAGGATGCCGGCGCGGGTCTCGAAGGTGAAAGTCTTCTGGCCGGTTTCGGCGGCCAGCGCCTGGACGACACAGCGCATGCCGTTGCCGCAGGCCTGCGCGCCCGAGCCGTCGGAATTCAAGATGTCGATGTAAAAGGCGGTGCCCGGCGTGCGCGAATCGTGGATCGCCATGATCTGGTCGAACCTGGTCGCCGCATCGGCGTTCAGCGCGACAGCCGACGCCGCCGTGACCCTATCGGCACGGCCACGCATGTCGGCGACGATGATTTCGTTGCCGATGCCGTTCATCTTGGCGAAGGGGGCAGTGCCTGCCATGATCTGAGGTAATTCCTGTACGTTTCGCCGCTATATGGCGGAAACGGGCGGGAATTACCAGTGTGGGCTGCGTCTAGGTTACCGCGAAAACGCCGAGTACGATCAGCAGGAAGATGACGAGAACGATGCCGATCAGCAGGCGCGCGCCGGTGGCGGCGGCACCGGCCAGCGCCGGCATGCCGAGCAGGCTGGCGGCGGCAGCAACGATCAGAAGAATGATGATCCATTTGATCATGGACAATGCCTCGCAAATTGACTGGCCTGCAGCCGGCTTAAGAACGCATCTGCCGCGCTCTGGTTCCCTTGCCGCGAGGCTCTTTCCGCCTGGGCGCGCTATTCGGCAATCTCGAAGTCGGTCGTGAAAGGCGCCGTCTTTTGCGAGTTCTCGTCATGCATGAGGAAATCCGCGCGGTATTTGCCGGGGGGAACGCCATCCAGGGAGACGTTTAATTTGAAGAACATCTCTCGGTTATGCGAGCGCGAGGCGAGCTGGACCCGGCCAAGCTTTTCGACGGTTCCCAGCTTCTCGCCCGACTGGGAAAGCACGGTAAGGTCAACGTAAAGCGCGATCTGGTTGTTGCCGAGCCCATCCGAGCCGTAGCCGTAACCGACCGGCTCCATATAAAGCACAATCTCTTCGCCCGGCTTGTAGACATGGTTCGGGCGCTCGGCGTAGGCGCCGAACCCGCTGGCCGACAGGATATGCTTCACATTTTGCACGCCAAGCGGCATCGCTTGCCACAGAGCGTCCTCGGCGCTGCGGAATTTGTCCAGCGCGCCGGCGCCATCACCCGCCTGCAGTGCCTTTTCGGCTTCAGCGGCGCGATCGGAGATTTCGCCCGCGAAAGCGGCCGGCGTCGAAATTACCAGCGCGATCAAAACTGCCAAGATTGATTTCATCTGTTCCCCCTGTTGCGATAGAACATCGGCTAAAACGGCAGTGCCGTAAACGGCCAAATGCAGACTTCAGCCGCGCTCGATCTCGGGAACGTCCCAAAGCTCGCCCGGACGGAAGGCGCGAAACCGCTCACGCGCCAGGCCTTGCGCCTCAAGCGCTTCAGTCAGTTTTGCGCCGGCAGTTGCGCTCGACCGCCGATGCGCCGACCTGCTGCGGGCTCCGGTGCCGCTTTCGCAACCAATGTACCGGTTGGAACCGCGCTAGAGAGAAGACATGCCTTTTGTCCGCCAGCCATTTTGCGACAAATTTACAACAATTCGTGGTGCAAACCCTATTTTAACCATATCGGGTTGAAATTTCGCCACCTTCTCCATCTTGGTGAGGGGTGAGATTGTGCGGACGGCTTCCCCCCCAGCCGGATCCGACGGAGGTTTGAATGATTTTTTCGAGAAGCGGGCTGATGGCCGTATCGCTGGCAGCGCTCGTTGCGAGCGGCTGTTCGACCTCGCGTTTTTCATCGATGGATGACCAGCAGCCCGCCCCGCTGCAGCCCGCGCCCGCCGGCACGGTGAGCGGAAGCCAACTGCCGCCCCCGGCAGCGCCGGGCACCACCGACCCATCGCAATTCCCGACCGCGCCGGCAGGCGCGCAGGTCGCCTCGCTGCCGCCGGACGGATCGGCGCCGGCCGGAGCCTCCGACCTTACCGCTGCGAGCGTTGCCGGCGTTTGGAACGCCAGCGTGTCCGGACAGAGCTGCAAGGTGGCGACGCCGCAGACCAAATTCGGCGCCGGCTTCCGCGCCGGGCCGCTGCATTGCCCGCCGCCCATCGACGGCATCAAATCGTGGAACGTCGCCGGCAAGCAGCTGACGCTCTATGACGAGAATGGCGGCACGCTGGCGCGGCTCTATTCCTCGGGCGGTTCGAAATTCGACGGCCAGACTACCAACGGCTTGCCGATATCGCTTACAAGATAGGCTGCCTATCCCTAGACAGCGACGTGACCGATGCATCTGCGTGACGGCCTCCAGACCCATGCGACCGTCAGGCAGCGCTACGACCATCTGGTCGCAACCGGCGCCATCGAGCGCGATGCGGCGCAGGAGCGCATCGCCGCCGCGCTCGACCGGCTGACAGACGAGATCTCGGTCAAGCGGCTGGCGCACAAGTCGAGCGCGCTCGGCTGGCTGTTTGCCCGCAAGCGCGAGACGCGCGAGGTCGTCAAGGGCCTCTACATTCATGGCGGCGTCGGTCGCGGCAAGACCATGCTGATGGATATGTTCTTCGAGCTGTTGCCGGTCAGGCGCAAGCGCCGCGTTCATTTCAACGACTTCATGGCCGATGTGCAGGACCGCATCCAGAAGCACCGGCAGGCGCGCAAGAACGGCGACGTCAAGGAGGACGACCCGATCCCGCCGGTCGCGCTTCAGCTTGCCGAACAGGCCTGGGTGCTGTGCTTCGATGAGTTTTCGGTCACCGACATTGCCGATGCGATGGTCCTGTCGCGGCTGTTTTCGGCGCTGTTCGCCAATGGCGTGGTTCTGGTCGCCACCTCGAATGTCGCGCCGCAAGACCTTTATCGCGACGGGCTGAACCGCCAACTCTTCCTGCCCTTCATCAGCATTCTCGAGCGCCACGCCCATGTGCTGACGCTTGATGCCGACAAGGACTACAGGCTGGAAAAGCTCGCCCGCACGCCTGTCTATGTCACGCCGGCGGATGCCGAAGCCGATCGTATGCTCGACGAAGCCTGGCAGGCGATGACGCACGGGGCGGCAACGGCCGAGACCGCGCTGACGCTCAAGGGGCGGCAAGTGAGGATACCGGCTGCCGCCGGGGATGCAGCGCGGTTTTCCTTCGCCGACCTCTGCGAAAAGCCGCTCGGCGCACGCGATTTTCTGGCGATTGCCGGCCGCTTCTCGACCGTCTTCATCGATCACGTGCCGGTGCTGGGCGAAGGCAAGCGCAACGAGGCCAAGCGCTTCATCCTCCTGATAGACACGCTCTACGATCATCACACGCGGCTGGTGGTAAGCGCCGACGCCTCGCCGCCTGAGCTCTATACGGCCAGGCGCGGCGTCGAGGTGTTCGAATTCGAACGCACCGCCTCGCGGCTGATCGAGATGCAAAGCCGCGACTGGCTGGAGGACTGGGCGGAACGGCAGAAGGACAACGCGGAAGCGCAGGTCTGAGGGTTCCAAGAGGTCATTATGTAGTGATCCTTCGCCCCCCTCTGTCCTGCCGGAGATCTCCCCCACACGGGGGGAGATCGGCGGTTTCGGCGCTCCGCTCATTCCTGCGGCCATTGGAGATTGGCGAAAGGTCGCGTGACGTCCGGTCTCCCCTCTCGTGGGGGAGATGCCTGGCAAGGCAGAGGGGGGGCGCTGTCCCGCCGACGCCTAAAGCTCATACACATACATCTCAAACGACTCCGCCGGCCCATGCACCTCCCTGCGCGATTCATAAAGCGCCCGCGCTGGAACATTGTCCGGTTCGGTGCCGACCCAGGCTTCGCCGCATCCCTGCTCGCGGCCGAGCGCGAACATGGCGTCGAGCATCTTTCGCGCGATGCCATGGCGCTGGAAGGCCGGCGAGACGCCGACTTCGTCGATGTAGAGTTCGGTCACCTTGTCGGGATGGCGGTGGATGATGGCAGCGCATTGGCCGACGACGACGCCGTCTGCCAGCGCGACAATCATTAAATGACCCGGCGAGGCGAGGTAAGCGGCAAGCCTGTCGGCCCGCACCGGCTCGTCGAACACGTCTTCGGCGATGCGCTTCACAAGGGCGTCATCGCCTGGACAGAGTCTTCTGATTTCCACGTTCATTGTATAAAACCTCTCAAGTCGGCCTACAAACTTTGACGTTTACGTAAACCCCAATGTTTCTAACCGATTGAAATTATTCACTCGAAAATAATCGATTGAATATATTTTCCACCAGGGCTACTGGATGCGGCGAAATCTCGCTGAGACCACAGCATTCCGGCCTCTTCCTCGACGCCGTCAACCAGATCACCAGAGATTTGGGCGTCGTCACAGACAAAGGGAAAATTTCCTCACATGGCACGCAACAAGATAGCGCTTATCGGCTCCGGCATGATCGGCGGCACGCTCGCTCACATGATCGGCCTCAAGGACCTCGGCGACGTGGTGCTGTTCGATATTGCCGAGGGCATTCCGCAAGGCAAGGGGCTCGATATCGCGCAGTCTTCGCCGGTCGACGGTTTTGACTCCCGGCTGACCGGCGTCAATGATTATGCCGGGATCGAGGGCGCCGATGTCTGCATCGTCACTGCCGGCGTGCCGCGCAAGCCGGGTATGAGCCGCGACGATCTGCTGGGCATCAACCTCAAGGTCATGGAACAGGTCGGCGCAGGGCTGAAGAAATACGCGCCCAAGGCTTTCGTCATCTGCATCACCAACCCGCTCGACGCCATGGTCTGGGCGCTGCAGAAGTTTTCCGGCCTGCCCAAGACCCATGTCGTCGGCATGGCCGGCGTGCTCGACAGCGCGCGCTTCCGCTATTTCCTGGCCGAGGAGTTCAAGGTCTCGGTCGAGGACGTCACCGCCTTCGTGCTCGGCGGCCACGGTGATTCCATGGTGCCGATGATCCGCTACTCCACGGTTTCGGGCATTCCGTTGCCGGACCTCATCAAGATGGGCTGGACCTCGAAGGAAAAGCTCGACCAGATCGTGCAGCGCACCCGCGACGGCGGCGCCGAGATCGTCGGCTTGTTGAAGACCGGCTCGGCCTTCTACGCCCCGGCAGCCTCGGCCATCTCGATGGCCGAATCCTACCTCAAGGACAAGAAGCGCGTGCTGCCTTGCGCTGCGCATCTCTCGGGCCAGTATGGCGTCAAGGGCACCTATGTCGGCGTTCCCGTTGTCATCGGCGCCGGCGGCGTCGAGCGCATCATCGAGATCGACCTCAACAAGGCCGAGCAGAAGATGTTCGACGCTTCGGTGGCGACGGTGCAGGGCCTGACCGAGGCCTGCGTCAAGATCGCCCCGCACCTCGCCTCGAAGTAATCCCCCAAAGCAGCCGATCCGGAGACCGTCCAGATGAACATCCATGAATATCAAGGCAAGGCGCTGCTGAAGTCGTTTGGCGCGCCGGTGGCCGAAGGCGTGCCGGTGTTCAAGGCAAGCGAAGCGGAAGCCGCGGCACAAGCGCTTCCCGGTCCGCTCTATGTGGTGAAGAGCCAAATCCATGCCGGCGGCCGCGGCAAGGGGAAGTTCAAGGAACTGTCGCCCGACGCAAAGGGCGGCGTGCGGCTGGCTAAGTCGGTTGCCGAAGTCGTTGCCAACGCCAATGAGATGCTCGGCCACACGCTGGTGACCAAGCAGACCGGCCCCGCCGGCAAGCAGGTCAACCGCCTCTATATCGAGGACGGCGCCGACATTGATCGCGAGCTTTATCTGTCGATCCTGGTCGACCGCTCGGTCGGCCGCATCGCTTTCGTCGTCTCGACCGAGGGCGGCATGGACATTGAAGGCGTCGCCCACGACACACCGGAAAAGATCATCACCCGCGCCATCGATCCGCTGGCCGGCGTGACGACCATCGACGTCGACATATTGGTGGAAGCGCTGGGCCTCACCGGCGATGCCGCCAAGGATGCCGGCACGCTGTTCCCGATCCTCTACAAGGCCTTTGTCGAGAAGGACATGAGCCTGCTCGAGGTCAACCCGCTGATCGTGATGAAAAACGGCCGCCTGCGCGTGCTGGACGCCAAGGTGTCGTTCGACAACAACGCTCTCTTCCGCCACCCCGAACTGATGGAACTGCGCGACACCACCGAAGAGGACGAGAAGGAGATCGAGGCGTCGAAATACGACCTCGCCTATGTCGCGCTCGACGGCAATATCGGCTGCATGGTCAATGGCGCCGGCCTCGCCATGGCGACTATGGACATCATCAAGCTCTACGGCGCCGAGCCCGCCAACTTCCTCGATGTCGGCGGCGGCGCGTCGAAGGAGAAGGTGACGGCGGCGTTCAAGATCATCACCAAGGATCCGGCCGTCAAAGGCATACTGATCAACATCTTCGGCGGCATCATGAAGTGCGACATCATCGCCGAGGGCGTCATTGCCGCAGTCAAGGAAGTCGGCCTGGAAGTGCCGCTGGTGGTGCGTCTTGAAGGCACCAATGCCGAGCTCGGCAAGAAGATCATCAACGACAGCGGCCTGAACGTGGTGTCGGCCGACGATCTCGATGACGCAGCCAAGAAGATCGTGGCGGCGGTGAAGGGCTGAAGGCGAATGCCTCCGCGCAAGATAAACCTGGTCGAGGCGGCGGATCGAACGATCACCAAGGTCTTCGATCCGCATATCGCCGGCGACGTCAATGACAGCCAGGCGAAGGTCGCCAAGTTCGGCGAGACCTTCGACTGGCATGCACATGAGCATGAGGACGAGGCTTTTCTCGTGCTGCGGGGCAAGATCGCCATCGATTTTCGCGACGGCCCGGTCGAGCTCGGCGAGGGCGATTTCATTGTCGTGCCGAAGGGCGTCGAGCACCGGCCGCGGTCGCTGACCGCCGAGCCGGTGGTGCTGATGTTCGAGCCGGCAACGACGCTCAACACCGGCAACGCCAAGAGCGACCTCACCGTCTCCGACCTGAAGCGGCTCTGACCCATGAACGCGTTCTCCTTGCTCTCGGCCGATCACCAGCGCCTGCAGGCGCTGGTCGGCGCGTGGCGCGGCGAGGAAGAGGTGGCGGAAACACAATGGGCCGATGGTGGACCGGCGACGTCGGAAGTGCTGGGGGAGGCACAGTTCGGCGGCCTGTTCGTGGTGCAGCGCTATCGCCAGCGCCGCGACGGCACGGTCTCGTTCGGCTCGCACTCAGTGTTCGGATTCGATCAGCAAAACAGCCTCGTCACCATGCACCAGTTCGATTCCATGGGCTTTGTGCCGGCCTCGCCGGCCACAGGCGCATGGAACGGCAGCGAGCTCACTCTTGATCGGTCGTCGCCGCGCGGTTCCGCGCGGGTCACATATATTTTCGACAATGCCGATGCCTACCGCATGCGATTGCATTTCAAACCTGCCGGCAGCGACAGCTGGCAAGACATGGTGAGCGGCGTCTACCGGCGCGTCTCGCCTTCCTCGATCAACGGTTTTTAGAAAAGGGCTCCGATGTCCATTCTCATCGACAAGAACACCAAGGTGCTGGTGCAGGGCCTGACCGGCAAGACCGGCACGTTCCACACCGAACAGGCGCTGGCCTATCACGGCACCAGGATGGTGGGCGGTATCCATCCAAAGAAGGGTGGCGAGACCTGGACCGGCGCCAAGGGCGAAAACCTGCCGATCTTCGCCTCGGTCGCCGAGGGCAAGGAAAAGACCGGCGCCAACGCCTCGGTCGTCTATGTGCCGCCGACGGGCGCCGCCGAAGCCATCCTCGAAGCCATCGAAGCCGAGATCCCGCTGATCGTCTGCATCACCGAAGGCATTCCGGTGATGGACATGGTCAGGGTCAAGGCGCGGCTCGACCGCTCGACCTCGCGGCTGATCGGCCCGAACTGCCCCGGCGTGCTCACCCCCGACGAATGCAAGATCGGCATCATGCCCGGCAACATCTTCCGCAAAGGCTCGGTCGGCGTTGTTTCGCGCTCGGGAACGCTTACCTATGAGGCAGTGTTCCAGACCACAAATGTCGGCCTCGGCCAGACGACCGCCGTCGGTATCGGCGGCGACCCCGTCAAAGGCACCGAGTTCATCGACGTGCTCGAGATGTTCCTCGCCGACGACGAGACCAAGTCGATCATCATGATCGGCGAGATCGGCGGTTCGGCCGAGGAAGACGCCGCGCAGTTCCTCAAGGACGAGGCCAAACGCGGCCGCAAAAAGCCGATGGCGGGCTTCATCGCCGGGCGCACCGCGCCGGCCGGTCGCACCATGGGCCATGCGGGCGCGGTCATCTCCGGCGGCAAGGGCGGCGCGGAAGACAAGATCGCGGCGATGGAATCGGCCGGCATTAAAGTATCGCCATCGCCAGCGCGTCTGGGCACGACGCTGGTCGAGGCGATCAAGGCCAAGTGAGTAGCGAGTAGTGAATAGCGAATAGGGAAAAGAGAGTAACGGCGCGACCCGGGAAAAATCCCTACTCGCTATTCGCTACTCACTATTCGCTTTTGAAAAGGAGACGGAGCCAGGCTCCGCGGACAAAAATGGCAAGACAAGATCAGGCCAACGACCAATTTTCGCTCACCTCTTTCCTCTATGGCGGCAATGCCGACTATATCGACGCGCTGTACGCGTCCTATGAGGATGATCCAGAGTCGGTAAACCCCGAATGGCAGGATTTTTTCGCCGGGCTGAAGGACGACGCCGGCGATGTGCGCAAGAACGCCAAGGGCGCTTCCTGGGCAAAGCCCTCCTGGCCGCTGCAGGCCAATGGCGAACTGGTGTCGGCGCTCGACGGCAATTGGGGCATCGTCGAGAAGCATCTGGAAAAGAAGGTCAAGGACAAGGCGGTCACCAATGGCGTCGTGCTGTCGGATGCCGACGTGCATCAGGCGACGCGCGATTCGGTGCGCGCCATCATGATGATCCGCGCCTTCCGCATGCGCGGCCATCTGCATGCCAATCTCGACCCGCTCGGCATCGCCAAGCCGCTTGAGGACTATAACGAGCTGTCCCCGGAGAATTACGGTTTCACCGCAGCCGACTACGACCGGCCGATCTTCCTCGACAATGTGCTCGGCCTCGAATTCGGCACCATCCGGCAGATGCTGGAGATCCTGACCCGCACCTATTGCTCGACGCTCGGTGTCGAGTTCATGCACATTTCCGACCCCGAGGAGAAGGCCTGGATCCAGGCGCGCATCGAGGGTGCCGACAAGGAGATTTCCTTCACCGCTACGGGAAAAAAAGCGATCCTGCAGAAGCTGGTCGAGGCCGAAGGCTTCGAGCAGTTCATCGATGTCAAGTACAAGGGTACCAAGCGCTTCGGCCTCGATGGCAGCGAAGGCCTGATCCCGGCGCTGGAGCAGATCATCAAGCGCGGCGGCCAGCTCGGCATGAAGGAGATCGTGCTCGGCATGGCGCATCGCGGCCGGCTGAACGTGCTGTCCCAGGTGATGGCCAAGCCGCACCGCGCCATCTTCCACGAGTTCAAGGGCGGCTCGGCCGCTCCTGACGAGGTCGAGGGCTCGGGCGACGTCAAGTACCATCTCGGCGCCTCGTCGGACCGCGAATTCGACGGCAACAAGGTGCATCTGTCGCTGACCGCCAATCCTTCGCATCTGGAAATCGTCGATCCGGTTGTGATGGGCAAGGCGCGCGCCAAGCAGGACTATCTGTTCGGCCGCAGCCGCGAGGAGATCGTGCCGCTGGAAGAGCGCGCCAAGGTGCTGCCGCTGCTTCTGCATGGCGACGCCGCCTTTGCTGGCCAGGGCGTAATCGCGGAAATTCTCGGCCTGTCGGGCCTGCGCGGCCACCGCGTCGCCGGCACGCTGCATTTCATCATCAACAACCAGATCGGCTTCACCACCAATCCGCGCTTCTCGCGCTCGTCGCCTTATCCGTCCGACGTCGCCAAGATGATCGAGGCGCCGATCTTCCACGTCAATGGCGACGACCCGGAAGCGGTGGTGCATGCCACCAAGGTGGCGATCGAATTTCGCATGAAGTTCCACAAGCCGGTGGTGGTGGACATGTTCTGCTATCGCCGCTTCGGCCACAATGAGGGCGACGAACCGGCCTTCACGCAGCCGATCATGTACGCCAACATCCGCAACCACAAGACGACGGTGCAGATCTATGGCGACCGGCTGATCGCCGAGGGCCATATCAGCCAGGCCGAACTCGACAAGATGAAGGCCGACTGGCGCGCCCATCTGGAGTCCGAATGGGAAGTCGGCCAGCACTACAAGCCCAACAAGGCCGACTGGCTGGACGGCGCCTGGTCTGGTTTGCGCACCGCCGACAACCAGGACGAACAGCGCCGCGGCAAGACCGCCGTGCCGGTCAAGGTGCTGAAGGACATCGGCAAGAAACTGACCGAGGTGCCGAAAGGTTTCGAGGCGCACAAGACCATCATCCGCTTCCTCGAAAACCGCCGCCAGGCGATCGACTCCGGCGAAGGCATCGACTGGTCGACGGCCGAGGCGCTGGCCTTCGGCGCCATCCTGCTCGACGGCAATCCGATCCGGCTCTCCGGCCAGGATTCAGAACGCGGCACCTTCTCGCAGCGCCATTCCGTGCTCTACGACCAGCGCGACGAGACCCGCTACATCCCGCTCAACAATCTCTCGGCCGCACAGGCCGGCTACGAAGTCATCAACTCGATGCTGTCGGAAGAGGCGGTGCTCGGCTTCGAGTATGGCTACAGCCTGGCCGAGCCTAAGGCGCTGACGCTCTGGGAAGCGCAGTTCGGCGATTTCGCCAACGGCGCCCAGGTGGTGTTCGACCAGTTTATCTCGTCGGGCGAGCGCAAGTGGCTGCGCATGTCGGGCCTGGTCTGCCTGCTGCCGCATGGCTATGAGGGCCAGGGGCCGGAACATTCCTCGGCCCGGCTCGAGCGTTTCCTGCAGCTCTGCGCCGAAGACAATATGCAAGTCGCCAACTGCACCACGCCGGCAAACTACTTCCACATATTGCGCCGGCAACTGAAGCGCGACTTCCGCAAGCCGCTGATCCTGATGACGCCGAAGTCGCTGCTGCGCCACAAGCGGGCAGTGTCGACGCTGCCGGAAATTTCGGGCGAAAGCTCGTTCCATCGGCTGTTGTGGGACGATGCCCAGCTGTTGCAGAACCAGGCGATCAAGCTCACCAAGGATTCCAAGATCCGCCGCGTCGTGCTGTGCTCGGGCAAGGTCTATTACGACCTCTACGAGGAACGCGAGAAGCGCGGCATCAACGACATCTATCTCTTGCGCGTCGAACAGCTCTACCCGTTCCCGGCCAAGGCCCTGATCACCGAGCTGTCGCGCTTCCGCAATGCGGAGATGGTGTGGTGCCAGGAAGAGCCCAAGAATATGGGCGCCTGGTCGTTCATCGATCCGTATCTGGAATGGGTGCTGGCTCATATCGACGCCAAGCATCAGCGGGTGCGCTACACCGGCAGGCCGGCGGCGGCATCGCCGGCGACCGGCTTGATGTCGAAGCATTTGGCGCAGCTCGCCGCCCTGCTCGAAGACGCGCTCGGCGAATAGAACAAACCCGGCGAATAGAACAGACAGAGAAGAAACGGAACAGGCACAATGGCTACCGAAATCCGCGTTCCCACTCTCGGCGAATCCGTCACCGAGGCGACCATCGGCAAGTGGTTCAAGAAGGTCGGCGATGCCATTGCCGTCGACGAGCCGCTGGTCGAGCTCGAAACCGACAAGGTGACGGTGGAGGTGCCTGCCGCCGCCGCCGGCACGCTGGGCGAGATCACCGCCAAGGAAGGCGAGACCGTCGGCGTCGGCGCGTTGCTGGGTTCGATCTCGGCAGGCGTCGCCACGGCCGCCCCGGCGTCCAAGCAGGAGACCAAGCCGCAAGCGGTGTCGCAGGCTTCGAGCCCGGACGCAGCGCACACGACCAGGCAGGCTGCGGCTGAGACCGCCAAGATAGCCGGCGACGCCGGGCCGGTCGAGCCGCGCACCATGCCGCCGGCGCCAGCTGCCGCGAAGCTGATCGCCGAGAACAATCTGTCGGTCGACCAGGTTTCCGGGTCGGGCAAGCGCGGCCAGGTGCTGAAGGGCGATGTGCTCGACGCGATTTCCAAGGGCGCGCCGTCGCAGCCGGCCGAAATTCCGAAGGCCGCACCGGCTCCGGTCGCCGTGCGTGCGCCGTCTTCGGGCGACGATGCGTCGCGCGAGGAGCGCGTGCGCATGACCAAGCTGCGCCAGACCATTGCGCGCCGGCTGAAGGAAGCGCAGTCGACCGCCGCCATGCTGACCACCTTCAACGAGGTCGACATGTCGGCGGTGATGGCGCTCAGGACCAAGTACAAGGACATCTTCGAGAAGAAGCACGGCGTGAAGCTCGGCTTCATGGGCTTCTTCACCAAGGCGGTTACGCACGCATTGAAGGAAATCCCCTCGGTCAATGCCGAGATCGACGGCACCGACATCATCTTCAAGAACTATGCCCATATCGGCGTTGCCGTCGGCACCGAAAAGGGTCTCGTCGTGCCGGTGGTGCGCAATGCCGACCAAATGTCGATTGCCGAGATCGAGAAGGATATCGGCCGGCTGGGCATCGCCGCGCGGGACGGCAAGCTGTCGGTCGCCGACATGCAGGGTGGTACGTTCACCATCTCCAATGGCGGCGTTTACGGCTCACTGATGTCGACGCCGATCCTCAATGCGCCGCAGTCCGGCATTTTGGGCATGCACAAGATCCAGGACCGGCCGGTCGTGGTCGGCGGCCAGATCGTGATCCGGCCGATGATGTACTTGGCGCTGAGCTACGATCACCGTATCGTCGACGGCAAGGAAGCCGTGACCTTCCTGGTCCGCGTCAAGGATAGCCTGGAGGATCCCGAACGGCTGGTGCTTGATTTGTGATCGGAGCTGATCCGTCATGAGCGGCTGGCTGGCGCGGTTTGGGTTCAAGCTCGGTCGAGTAGCGGGTAGCGTATTGAGGCGTTCCCGGCCGGCGGCTTCCGCCGCCATCTCTCCGCCGGCGACATCGACTGAATGGGATTCGGCGCCGGCGAGCAGCAATCTCGGTGTCTTCGCTCTCAGCGAAGCCGAAATGGCGGAGCGGAAGATCATCGTCACCGCGATCGGTGAGCTTGAGCTACCGACCGGCGAAATCATCGCTTGCGATCCACTGATTACCGGGCTGGAACGGCCTGTGTTTAGCCGTAAGGTCAGGCCGGGATGCTATCCAGTCACGTTGCTTGAGGCGCAAGGCCGTGTTGCTGCAGCGGTATTGCGGTTTGGCACTGGCTTGCCGGTGCGGTGGGAGTTGGCTGCCTTCGTCCGCGACGTCGGCACATCGTCCTGGAAGTCTGGATTTATTGTCGATGATAATGTTGCTTCGTTCATGGACAAGTCGGTTCTGACGCTGATGTCCAAGCAGGAGGAACTCGACAGCTATCTTGCTGACGTTGCATGCTCGTTCGACAAGTTCCGCATGGATAATCCGGTTGATGGAAATCCGCTTAATATAGCCATGTTCGACACTGGCTTCGGTGATGGGAACTATTATTCCTTCTGGGGACTGGATGCGGCCGGCGAGCCGCTGGTCTTGATGACCGATTTCGAGGTGCTCGAAAACGCCGACGGCCGCGAGAGCAGCCCGAGCAATTCATGACAAACATCGCTTCGCCAATGATCGGATTTATGGCCGGGCTGGCTGTTCTCGCAGCGGGTTACGAGGCGCATGCCGCCTGCCCGCTGGCGCTTGCTGTCTATGGCGATGCCGAAAGCGAGGCCGGCATTGATTTCCGGCCGACGACGGATGCGGTCACCGTCACCAACTCGTTCAAGATGGTGCTCGACAAGGGCATCGTTCTCGACGGCATTGTCATGTGGACATCCGGTGTTTCGCGACCGCAAGGGTCGCTGATGTACAAATGCCCGACCGGCGACGTCACCGGTGACGAGCTTGCCGGCTGCACGGTGTGGCAGGGTGTCGTCTACAGCGCCGACGACAAGGGCAACATCGCGCTCCTGGCGGCGGAAGGCACGGACGCGCCGCAGAGCCTGATCTTCCCCGATCTCGGGCCGTCGCTGCAGATGTCGACGGCCTTCGGCCCGAACGGTTTCTCAAAACTGCCATGGGACGTGTTTCTGCTGAAAGGTTGCCAGGAATGAGCGCGTCCAAGAAGGTGCTTCTGGTCACCGGCGGCAGTCGTGGCATTGGCGCGGCCACCTGCCGGCTTGCGGCAAAGGCGCGCTACCGGGTCGCGGTCAACTATGCCTCGAACGAGGCTGCCGCCAAGGCGCTGGTCGACGAAATCGAGGCGGCGGGTGGCGAGGCATTTGCCGTCAAGGGCGACGTCGGCGTCGAAGCCGACATCGTCGCCATGTTCGAAGCCGTCGATCGCGCCTATGGCCGGCTCGACGCCCTGGTCAACAATGCCGGAATCGTCGACGTCAAGGCGCGCGTCGATGAGATGAGCCTGGCGCGGCTGGAGCGCATGATGCGCATCAATGTCATCGGCTCGTTCCTGTGCGCGCGCGAAGCGGTCAAACGCATGTCGAGCAAGCATGGCGGCCAGGGCGGCGCCATCGTCAACATCTCGTCGGCGGCGTCGCTACACGGCTCGGCCGGCGAATATGTCGACTATGCCGCGTCCAAGGCGGCGATCGACACGTTCACGCTCGGCCTGGCGCGCGAAGTCGCGACCGAAGGCGTGCGGGTCAATGCGATACGGCCGGGCATTATCGACACCGAGATCCATGCTTCGGGCGGCCAGCCGGACCGGGTCGAGCGGTTCCGCGACATGCTGCCGATGAAACGAGCCGGCACGGCCGATGAAGTCGCGTATGCCGTTCTCTATCTTTTGTCGGATGAAGCGTCCTACACGACGGGCGCAATCCTGAATGTAAGCGGCGGCCGCTGAGCCCCAAGCTAAGGGAAACGAACATGGCTTATGATGTCGTTATCATCGGGTCGGGACCGGGCGGCTATGTCTGCGCCATCAAGGCGGCACAGCTCGGGCTCAAGGTCGCGGTGGTCGAGAAGAACGCCACTTTCGGCGGCACCTGCCTGAACATCGGCTGCATCCCATCCAAGGCGCTGCTTTATGCCTCGGAAATGTTTGCCGAGGCCGGCCATTCCTTCAATGCGCTGGGCGTCGAGATACCGGCGCCGAAACTCAATCTGAAGAAGATGATGGCGCACAAGGACGCGACCGTTTCGGCCAACGTCAATGGCGTCGCCTTCCTGTTCAAGAAAAACAAGATCGATAGTTTCCGCGGCACCGGGAAGGTGGTTGCGGCCGGCAAGGTGTTGGTGACGGCTGAGGACGGCAAGGTCGAGGAGATCGAGACGAAAAATATCGTTATTGCCACGGGCTCCGATGTCGCCGGCATTCCCGGCGTCAAGGTCGACATCGACGAGAAGGTGATCGTATCGTCGACCGGCGCGCTATCGCTGGAGAAAGTGCCGGGACATCTGGTGGTTGTCGGCGGTGGGGTCATCGGTCTGGAGCTCGGCTCGGTATGGGCACGGCTCGGCGCCAAGGTCACCGTGGTCGAATTCCTCGACGCCATCCTGGGCGGCATGGACGGCGAGGTCTCCAAGCAGTTCCAGCGCCTGCTTTCCAAGCAGGGTTTCGAGTTCAAGCTCGGCGCCAAGGTGACAGGGGTGACCAAGGCCAAAAAGGGCGCCGCCGTTACGTTCGAGCCGGTCAAGGGTGGTGCGGCCGAGACCATCGAGGCCGACGCGGTGCTGATCTCGACCGGACGCCGGGCCTATTCCGACAGCCTCGGGTTGAAAGAAGCCGGCGTCGAGGTCGACGAGCGCGGCCGGGTCAAGACCGACGGGCATCTCAGGACCAACGTGGCCGGCATCTACGCCATTGGCGACGTCATCGCCGGTCCGATGCTGGCGCACAAGGCCGAGGATGAAGGCGTGGCGGTGGCCGAGACCATTGCCGGCCAGGCCGGCCATGTGAATTACGACGTCATTCCGAGCGTCGTCTACACCAGCCCGGAAATCGCTTCGGTCGGCAAGACAGAGGAAGAGCTGAGGAAGGCCGGCATCGACTACAAGATGGGCAAATTCCCGTTCACCGCCAACGGCCGCGCGCGCGCCATGCTGCACACGGACGGCTTCGTGAAGATCCTCGCCGACAAAGCCAGCGACCGCGTGCTCGGCGTCCACATTGTCGGCTTCGGCGCCGGCGAGATGATCCATGAGGCGGCGGTGCTGATGGAGTTCGGCGGCTCCTCGGAAGACCTCGCCCGCACCTGCCACGCGCATCCGACAATGTCGGAAGCGGTGAAGGAAGCAGCGCTGGCGACGTTCTTCAAGCCGATCCATATTTAAGGAAACGCTGGAGGGACAGCACCCCCCTCTGGCCTGCCGGCCATCTCCCCCTCAAGGGACCCTCAAGGGGGGAGATTGGACTTCACCGCCGCGTCGCGAGCTTTCAAGTTTCTCACGTTTCTAACCTGGCGCTGTTCGTGAACTGCCGATCTCCCCTCTCGAGGGGGAGATGTCCGGCAGGACAGAGGGGGCGGTGAAGAATCGCGACGCTCGCCGATAGGTGCCCCAAACAAAACGGCCCGCTTTTCAGCGGGCCGTTCTTGGCTGGAATCAAGATGCCAGATCAGTTGGCCAGATTACGGGCTCGGCGCCGGAGCGGGCGCGGGTGCCGGGGCTGGCGCAGGAGCCGGTGCGGGAGCAGGGGCTGGTGCGGGAGCCGGTTCGGCGGGCTTCATCGGCTCAGCCGGTGCAGGTGCGGGCGCCGGTGTGCTGGCTGCCGGCGGCTCTGCGGGTGCAGGATGTTCGCCGCTTCTGCCGAAAACATAGTACGCGACAATCGCAAGGATGACGACGACCAGCGCAATCAGCCAGCCGCTGCCACCACCCGACCTGGGCGCTGGATCGTTAGGGTTCGCCATAAAAGTGTCCTCCGTGGATGAAAAGCATCAATCAACACCCCTCAACGCGCAACCGTTGAACGGGTTCATACTAGGCCTTCAAATTGACGAACGCAGGAAAATTCTGATTCGCAACCGCTCGTTGGCCTGTATTTCCCCCGCAAAATCAATCACGAACGAGGTAGAACGAGCTTAGCTGGCCTTTTCCGCCAAAAATAGGGCCAACCGCCTCCGCTTTGCGAATCAGTTGCGCACCGCACAGAGCCGGGCTTACGTGATTCGGCATTCAAGACGGGCGCTGCTCAGTCGACGGCGGTGACGGTATAGCCGGCCTTGCGAAAATCCTCGACCAGGCCTTCGGGGCCGGGAAGATGCATGGCGCCGACGGCCATGAAGGCATTGCCCTTGGCCAGGATCGGTGCGGCATGGTCGGCCATGACCTTGTTGCGGCCGGTGATCATCGTCCGGTCGAATTCGGCGTAACCTGCGTCGTCGTCTTCGTCGGGCGAGATCGAACGCAACAGCGGCCAGAAGGTGCCGGTGTCGCCGCGCTGGTAAAGCACGATCATGGTTTCGTTGATGTCGTTTATCTTGTCGCCGAGCTTCAGGGTCTCGACCAGCCCTTTGATGTGGAACGCAATCGGCAGCGAGGCCATGGCGCGCAGCTGGCTGGCAGCGGTCTCCAACCCTTCCACCGGCTTCCCCAAGGCCTTGGCGTCCTGCGCCAGCTTGACGTCCAGAACCGGTGCGCCGCCTGCCTGACGGGCGACCTCACAGACCGGCAGCGCGACCATGGCCGACAGCAGCCACGGCTTCATCTTGGAGACGCTCGCCGGCGGAATGCCGCGCGCATCGAGCCCTTTGTTCACCACCGCCGCATCCTCCGGCGACAACAGCGACGACAACGTCGTGTTGTCGGTGAACATCATCAGCTCGGGTTCCTTGAGCATGGCCTCCATCATCTTCTGCTTGTCGAGCACGTCGGTGGTCTCGATGATGATGGTGCCGGCGGCGTCATAGGCTTTCCTGGCTGCCGGCGGCAGAGTGGTCACGCGCGGGTCGGTCATGTGCATGGTGCCGAACAGGAAGGATGGCTTTTCGCCTGATTTCTCCAGCTTCCACAACAGGCCCTTGCCGTTCAGCGTCGCTGCTGCTTCCGTCTCGATCCTGGAATAGGTGGCGGGGTCTTCCTTCTGCAGGGCCGACAGCAGATCGGCGCCGGCGCAGGCCGGGGCTTCGGCATGCGCCCTGCCCATGGCAAGCAGCAGCACGACGAGAAAAGACAGGCAAAACACGGCGTTGAGCGCGACGAGCAGCTTCAGCGACACAAGGGCCGCGCGATCGGCAATGGCAAGGGCGCGTTTCATGGTGCGGTTCTAGGACTGAAAAGCGGCGAAACGGTTAACCGGCGTGGGGAAATTGTCCTGGACTTATACAGTGGTCACGCGCGGGGATGCGCGGATTCGTAAATCTCGAGCAGTCTTGCGGTGTCGACGCCGGTATAGACCTGCGTCGTCGACAGGCTGGCGTGGCCGAGCAGTTCCTGGATGGTGCGCAGGTCGCCGCCGCGCCCGAGCAGATGGGTGGCGAAGGAATGGCGCAACGCGTGCGGCGTCGCGGTGTCAGGCAGGTTCAGCGCCGAGCGCAGCCTGGCCATGTCGCGCTGGACGATGGCCGGGTTGAGCGGCCCGCCGCGGGCGCCGCGAAACAGCAGGCCCTTGGGATCGAGATGGTAGGGACACAGTTTTCGGTATTCGGCGATTGCCCTGAGCGCCACCGGCAGCACCGGCACCAGCCGTGTCTTGCCACCCTTGCCGGTGACGCGCAGCACGGTGTCGGCTTCCGATGCCAGGTCGGCGGCGCTGAGGCCCAGCGCTTCGGAAATGCGCAGGCCCGATCCATAAAGCAGCGTCAGCACGGCGGCGTTGCGGGCGGCGATCCAGGGCTCTTCAGCCAGCTGGCCTTCCACCGACACGACATGTTTGGCATCGCTGGCGGTCAGCGGCTTGGGCAGCGATTTCGGCTGGCGCGGCGCGCGCAAAGCTGCTGCACCCGCGGCGTTGGCGAGGCCGCGCCGTTCGAGGAAACGCAGCAGCGAACGGATGCCGGCAAGACCCCGGCCGAGCGTGCGGGCGCCGGCGCCAGCGTTGCGCCGCGCGGCAAGAAAGCCGCGCAGATCGGCCGGGCGTAAGGTTGCGATGTCGGAAATGCCGGGCGAGCCGCCGCAATGTCCGGTCAGGAAATGCAGGAACTGGCGCGTGTCGCGCTCATAGGCTTCGACGGTCGCCGGTGACAGCCGACGCTCGCGCGCCAGCATCTTCAGCCAGCTTTCGCGCGCTGCCTGGAGGTCGGGTTTTGCCGGGATGAGAAATTCCTGCATGCCGCCATTGTCAGGCAGCCGGGTTAGGAAGCGGTGAAGAACCTGTCATTGAAATGGCCACGGGCGATCATTGAAATGACGCCGGTAGGGCGTTAGAGCAGGGCAAAGGATATCAGCCATGTCGAAGCCCCAGAACCCCGTGCAAATGGCCGTGATCGGCGCCGCCCACGGCATCAAGGGCGAATTGCGGGTGAAAACCTTCACCGGCGAGCCGCTGGCGCTGGCGGATTATGGCCCGCTCTATGCCAAGGACGGCCGCGCCTTCCAGATCATCGACATAAGGCCGGCAAACACTGTCGTCGTGGTGCGTTTCAAGGGCATTGCCGACCGCAACGCCGCCGAGGCGCTGGCCGGCACGGAGCTGTTCGTCGACCGCTCGATGCTGCCGGACGATGGCGAAGAGGACGAGTTCTACCACGCCGATCTCGTCGGGCTGGAAGTCCGCGACGACACGGATGCGGTTGTCGGCAAGGTGGTCGCGGTACACAATTTCGGCGGCGGCGACATTCTCGATGTCACGCTTGGCGGGCGCAAAGGCGTGCTGATCCCGTTCACGCAGGCCGCCGTGCCGCAGGTGGTGGTTGCCGAAGGTTTTGTCCGTGTCGATCCGGCGGCGGCCGGGCTGGTCGAGGACGAGGATGGCGAGGCGCCGCGCGAAGAAGACTTCGACGCGAAGGGCCGGCCGCGCGGGCCACGCGACGCCGGGGGCAACCGGTGACGTTCAAGGCTTCGGTGCTGACGCTCTATCCCGAGATGTTTCCGGGCGGGCTAGGTCTGTCGCTGGCCGGACGGGCGCTCGAAGTCGGGACATGGTCGCTGGAAGCTATCCAGATCCGCGACTTCGCCAGCGATCGCCATCACACCGTCGACGACACGCCGGCCGGCGGTGGCGCCGGCATGGTGATGCGCGCCGATGTGCTGGCCAAGGCGATCGACCACACCTCGCCGTCCGGCGATCCGCGTCCAAAATTGCTGATGAGCCCGCGCGGCAAGCCGTTGACGCAGGCGCGGGTGCGCGAGCTGGCCGCCGGGCCGGGCGCCGTCATCGTCTGCGGCCGCTTCGAGGGTGTAGACCAGCGATTGATCGAGGCGCGTGGGCTGGAGGAAGTCTCGATCGGCGATTTCATCCTCTCCGGTGGCGAGCCGGCAGCCCTGGTGCTGCTCGATGCCGTGGTCCGGCTGTTGCCCGGTGTGATGGGCAATGCGGTATCAGGCGAGGAAGAAAGTTTTGAGAACGGTCTGCTCGAACATCCGCATTACACGCGACCGCAGGAGTTCGAAGGCAGGCCAATCCCCGACGTGCTGGTTTCCGGCAATCACAAGAAGATCGCCGCCTGGCGCCGCGCAGAGTCCGAGAGGCTGACGAAGGAGCGGCGGCCTGATTTGCTGGAGAATGGCAACGATGGCGGAAATCGCCAAAGGCCGGGCTAGCCTCTGATCTTCTCTATGAGTTTTTCCTCTTCCAAAAACTCGGCGACAACCGCAAACGCAAAACCCGACGAAGTGTCGCGTGATGTGACACCATGAATGACAGCAGCAATTTCAGGCAAATAGCCTGCGACCGGAATCTCGTCGTCTGGTTCCTCCTCACGGTTTCGATTGATTTTTTCAGCCTGCCTATAGATTGCGGCCATGATTTCCGGATCTGCTTTTAGCAGCTCAGAGACTTGATGAAATTCGGCATCGGTCAGAAACTCGTACTGGCGAGTACCATCGGCTAACGGATTTCTGGGAATTACGACTTTGTAGTCCGACATTTCGTTTTCTCTGGGCGAAACATGAAAACCGAATCTGTTCGTCACTCAGCCCTTGGCGAAATAATAAAACGCCAGAAACAGGCCGACGGCGATGACGAAGCCGCGCACGGCGTTCTGCGGCACGCGCTTGGCGATCCAGACACCGGCATAGCCGCCGAGCGCGCCGCCGGGGATCATGACAATCGCCTGCGGCCAGGCGACGACGCCGCCGGAGACGAAGACCAGTATGGCAACGGCGGCGATGACAACGGCCAGCATGTTCTTCAGCGCGTTCAGCCGGTGATAGTCGCCGGCTTGCGTCAGGCCGAGCGTCGCCAGCATCATGACGCCCATGCCGGCGCCGAAGAAGCCGCCATAGATGGCGGTAGCGAACTGCGCCAGCGAACCGGCCAGAGAGCCGACCGTGGCTTCATGCCCAGGCTTCGGCGTTGGTTTCAGCCACGGCCCGGCGGCGAACAAGGCGGTTGCGGCCAGCAGCAGCCACGGCACGAGGGCGCGGAACGACGGATTTGAGAGCGCCAGCAGGATGAGCGCACCAGCCAGCGCGCCCAAAGCCGAGATCAGGCAAAGCAGCAGCGCGCCGCGCCAGAAATGCTTGATGTCGGTCCAGTAAGCCAGCGTCGAGGTGATGTAACCGGGAAACTGCGTTACCGAGGACGTGGCGTTGGCGACGATCGGCGGCAGGCCGGCCAGCGTCATGGCGCCGAAGGTTATGAAGGTGCCGCCGCCGGCAACCGCGTTGACGGCGCCTGACAGAAAACCCGCGAGGAAGAGCAGGACTGCGTCGAAAACAGACATTGTGAGGCCGCCGGATAAGTGTGCTGCTCCCGGATTAGGAAGCTTGAAGGGCCGGCGCAACCCTGCACTGGACGATTGCGTGGTGGCATGCGACCAAAAAAGACAGGGCCAAGGCGTGACAAGTCAGTGAAATAGCTGTATGTGCCCGCCCGTACTGGCGAGAAAAATCTCCCGGACCCGTCAACAATGACGGTGTAGTCGCCCCTGCCCAATGTTTCGAAGACAAGATGTCTCGGGGACAAAGGGCATAGCCGAGCGGTCAATGGAACTGCAAGGCGAGTGTCGGACGCTCTGACTGTCGGAAGAACAAGAAGTGGACTATTGAGATGGATATCATCCGTCAGCTCGAGGCCGAACAGGCCGCCAAGATCGAAGCCAAGCGCAAGCTTCCCGAGTTTCAGCCCGGCGACACCGTGCGCGTCCAGGTCCGCGTGACCGAAGGCACCCGCACCCGCGTCCAGGCCTATGAGGGCGTCGTCATCGCCCGCGCCGGCGCCGGCTTCCAGGAAAATTTCACCGTCCGCAAGATCTCCTACGGCGAAGGCGTCGAGCGCGTTTTCCCGGTCTACTCGCCGATGGTCGAAGGCGTCGAGATCGTGCGCCGCGGCAAGGTGCGCCGCGCCAAGCTCTATTATTTGCGCGACCGTCGCGGCAAGTCGGCCCGTATTTCGGAAAACACCGGCGTGCGCGCCCGCAAGCTCAACGATGAGGAGCGCGACGCGCTGAACGCCGAGAAGGCCCGCATCGAAGCCGAGAAGGTTGCCGCTGCCCAGGCGCTGGCCGCCGAGACGGCCGCCAAGGAAGCCGCCGAGAAGAAGGCCGCCGACGAGGCTGCAAAGGCGGCCGACGAGGCTGCAAAGGCGGCAGAAGCGACCCCGGCCGAATAAATCTGGTCGGTCCAAGGATTTTGAAAAGGCGGCTTCGGCCGCCTTTTTTCGTTTCACCAGACTGTGAACGATTGCCGGCCGAGAGTTTGGCCATGGCTGTTGACTCGAATTATCTTGTACACTAAATGATGGTGTACAAATAAAATGGAGAACTGACATGGCACTCTACACCACACAGGCTCGCGTCACCGGCGGCCGCGCCGGCCACGGCGAGACCAGCGACGGCCTGCTGAAGGTCGACCTCGCTTTGCCGAAGGAGCTCGGCGGACAGGGTGGCGCCACCAATCCCGAGCAGCTGTTCGCGGTCGGCTATGCCGCCTGCTTCGAAAGCGCCATCCGCTTCGTCGCGCGCAAGCAGAAGCTGCCGCTGGACGATGCGGCGGTGAGCGCCACCGTCAGCCTGCTTCCCAATGGTGAAGGCTTCAAACTTGGTGTCGCACTGGCCGCGGAGACCAAAGGCCTTGATCAG
This sequence comes from Mesorhizobium sp. M0676, assembly GCF_040320535.1. Classification (NCBI taxonomy): domain Bacteria; kingdom Pseudomonadati; phylum Pseudomonadota; class Alphaproteobacteria; order Hyphomicrobiales; family Phyllobacteriaceae; genus Mesorhizobium; species Mesorhizobium sp. M0676. The sequence continues at coordinate 81,545 of NZ_JAMYPU010000014.1, read as the reverse complement.
GCGGCGGCGGAAGCGCTTGTATCGGCAGCGCATCAGATTTGCCCCTATTCCAATGCGATCAAAGGCAATATCGAGGTGGCGCTTTCGACCGTGGCGCTTCCGGCAAAGGCAGCATGACGACGAAGACCGAAACCAGGGCCAGCGAAGTCCCGGCGGACACCGCCGGGAGGATCGCCGTTCCGCGCCTCGACCAGCAGCTCTGCTTCGCGCTCTATTCGGCGAGCGGGCTGATGACCAAGCTCTATCGGCCGCTGCTTGACCCGCTCGGCCTGACCTATCCGCAATATTTGGCGATGCTGGCGCTGTGGCAGCATGCGCCGAGCACGGTCGGCGAACTCGGCGAGGCGCTGGGGCTGGATTCGGCGACATTGACGCCTCTGCTCAAGCGGATGGAAGCGGCTGGTCTCGTCACCCGCCGTCGCGATCCGGCCGACGAGCGCCGCGTGCTGGTCGAACCGACTGCCAAGGGCCAGGCGCTGCGCGCCCGCATCAAGGACGTATCCGCAGGCCTTGCCTGCGCCATGCCGCTGGAAGTCGAGGAGCTGAAGTCGCTGCACCGGACCTTGACCGGATTTGTCGCCAAGCTGCGTGAGGCTACGTCACCATCCTGATCCGTCATCTGACGGGTTCCCGTGTCCAGGAGGGGCCTGGTTTGCCGGCGGCGCAATCACGGAATAAATTCCGACCACGGGGCGTTCTAAAACCGCGTTGGTTGAAGGCATTGGAATCCGCTTTACCGGACGCTGAGCACCGGACCGGCTTGCAAGCCGTCTGCGGACGGCTAAAGTCGCGCCTGGATTTTCATGCGAGCCCGGCTGCAAGCGGGCTTCTCATCCTGGAGCGTGTCATGACCAAATCGAAGCTGCTGCTGGCCGCCCTCGCGGCCTGTTTCCTCGCGCCCGTCGCTGCATGGGCGGCCGATGCGCTGCCCGATCTCGGCGGCAAGAAGGTCGTGGTGGTGACGGAAAACGCCTATCCGCCGCTGCAGTTCATCGACGCCAAGACCGGCAAGCAGATCGGCTGGGAGTATGACGCGATGGACGAAATCGCCAAGCGGCTGAACTTCAAGGTGGAGTACCAGAACACCTCCTGGGACGCGATGATCCAGGCGGTTTCCGACAACCAGTACAACATTGGCATGACCGGCATCACCATCAAGGACGACCGAAAGGAGAAGGTCGATTTCTCCGACCCCTATATGCGTTCGGAGCAGTTCATGCTGGTGCGCGCCGATGAAAGCCGCTTCACCGACGCCAAGACCTTCGCCGCCTTCAAGGACGGGTTGATCGGCGCGCAGGCCGGAACGACGCCGTTCTACACCGCCGTCTACAGCGTGCTCGACGGCAATGAGCAGAACCCGCGCATCAAGCAGTTCGAGACCTTCGGCGCTTCGGTGCAGGCACTGAAATCCGGCGACGTCGATGTCGTCCTGACCGACGGCACCGCCGGCAAAGGCTATGTCGATGCCTCCGGCGGCAAGCTCAAGCTGATCGGCGGCCCGCTCGGCACCGAGGAGTTTGGCTTCATCTTCCCGAAGGGCTCGGACCTGGTGAAGCCGGTCAACGCGGCGATCGCGGCGCTGAAGGCCGACGGCACGATCGAGGCGCTGAACAAGAAGTGGTTTCTCGACTACAAGATGGGGCAGTGATGTCCGACTCCTTACCCTCCCCCTTGTGGGGAGGGTCGATCCGCGAAGCGGAGCGGGGTGGGGGTGCCAGCGCCGGCGCTTTGTCACGACCCCCACCCCGGCTCACCAGCTTTGCGATGCAAAGCTTGTTCGCCGACCCTCCCCACAAGGGGGAGGGTGAAGCGCCCTGATGGCCACGCCCCCCGCTTCGACTCTCAAATCCGATTTCCCCTGGTGGCTTGCCGCTGCGATCGCGCTCGCCATCGTGGCTGCGCTCTGCATTGCCGCCAGCGATCTCTACGCCCAGGTTTTTGCCACCGTCGCCAAAGGCATCGGCATCACCATTCTTGTCACCGTGGTCGCCTTCGCGCTGGCTTCCGCCATCGGGCTCGGCATTGCGCTGATGGGGCTGTCGGGGTCGCGTTGGCTCAGGCAGATCGCTCGTTTCTATGTCGAGATCATCCGTGGCGTGCCGATCCTGGTGCTGTTGTTCTGGATCGCCTTCGCCGGCGCGCCGGCCTTCGTGACTGCGTGGAATGCGCTGACCGCGCCGCTGCAAAACGCCGGCTATCTCGGCGAGCTTTTGGTGCGCGACGTGTCGCTGTTGTGGCGTGCAATCATGGCGCTGACCATCGGTTATTCCGCCTTCATCTCCGAGGTCTTCCGCGCCGGCATCCAGTCGGTCGAGAAAGGCCAGATCGAGGCTGCCAAGGCGCTCGGGCTGACGCGCACGCAGCGCTTCCGGCTGATCGTGTTCCCACAGGCGATCCGCACCATCCTGCCGCCGCTCGGCAATGACTTCGTCGCCATGGTCAAGGATTCCTCGCTGGTCTCGGTGCTCGGCGTCGCCGACATCACGCAGATGGGCAAGATCTACGCCGCCGGCTCATTCCGCTTCTTCGAGACCTATTCGATCGTCGCCTATATCTATCTCATCCTCACCGTCAGCCTGTCGCTGGCGCTGCGGGGGCTGGAGCAGCGACTTCGGCGGGCGCAGCAGGAATAGAAGTCCGACGCGGGCACGGCTACGATCGCGGAGGACAGGATTCCGGAGGATGCAGGCGATGACGATCGACAAGGCCAATGCGGCGCTGGGTACCGTCTATTCGGCCGACACGCCGGAAGGGCTGGCCAAGGCCTATGCAGACTGGGCCGCGACCTATGACGGCGAAACCGCTTCACTAGGCTATCTGCTGCCGTTCCTGATCACCGCCTGGGTGGCGCGCCATGTGAAGGTGGGTGAAGGCCCGCTGCTCGACGCCGGCTGCGGCACCGGCCTGTCGGGCCCGTCATTGAAGGCGCTGGGTTATCACGACATTGCCGGGCTCGACCTCTCCGACGACATGCTGAAGATCGCCGGCAGCCGCAATGCCTATGGCGATCTGAAGCAGGCAATGCTCGGCGGGCCGCTGCCCTGGCCAGACGGGCATTTCCGCGCCTTCTTCTCGACTGGCGTGTTCACCATCAGCCATGCGCCGGCGTCCGGCCTGCACGAGCTTGTCCGCATCACCAGAAAAGGCGGCCACGCGATCTTCACCGTGCGCGACCAGGTGTTCGACAGCGGCGGCTTCCAGGCCGTGTTCGACGGGCTGGAGCGGGCCGGGAAATGGCGGCCGGCCGAGCAAAGCCCATGGTTCCGCTGCTATGCGATCGCCGAGCCGGATGCGTTGGTAAAGACTTTTGTGTTCGAGGTGCTTTGAGCGCCGCCCTCTTCGCCTTCTCTCACAAGGGGAGAAGCGAAAGCACGCCGCAATTGCCGAAAAGCCAAAACATTGGTATGAGCCACGCCATGGAAGAGCTTTTTGGCGATCCGGCCTATAAGGGTTTCGTGCTGCAGGACAGAAAACGCCTGCCGTCGCGTTTCTCTTCGCGCATTTCCGGCGCGCTCACCAGCCAACTTAGCTAAGCCGCTTTCGCCGGGCCGAAGGCTTCGGCGCGTCTGCCCTTCCCCTTTTTGCAAATCGACGGATTTACGCACATGAGCGCACCGCGCACCCTCTACGACAAGATTTTCGACGACCATGTCGTCGATCGCCAGGATGATGGCACCTGTCTGCTCTACATCGACCGCCATCTCGTCCATGAAGTGACCAGCCCGCAGGCCTTCGAAGGTCTGCGCATGACCGGCAGAAAAGTCCGGCATCCGGAAAAGACGCTGGCCGTGGTCGATCATAATGTCTCGACCTCGCCGGAGCGCAAATTCGGCATCAAGAACGAGGAAAGCCGCATCCAGGTCGAGGCGTTGGCCAAGAACGCTAGGGATTTCGGTGTCGAATATTATTCCGAGAACGATATCCGCCAGGGCATCGTCCACATCATCGGGCCGGAGCAGGGCTTCACGCTGCCCGGCATGACGATCGTCTGCGGCGACAGCCACACCTCGACGCATGGCGCCTTCGGCGCACTGGCGCATGGCATCGGCACCTCCGAGGTCGAGCATGTGCTGGCGACGCAGACGCTGATCCAGCGCAAGGCCAAGAACATGCTGGTGCGTGTCGATGGCCAGTTACCGGAAGGCGTCACCGCCAAGGACATTATCCTCGCCATCATCGGCGAGATCGGCACCGCCGGCGGCACCGGCTATGTCATCGAATATGCCGGTGAGGCTATCCGCGCGCTGTCGATGGAAGGCCGCATGACGATCTGCAACATGTCGATCGAGGGCGGCGCGCGCGCCGGCCTGATCGCGGCCGACGAAACCACCTTCGCCTATGTCAAGGGCAAGCCGCGCGCGCCGAAGGGCGCGTCGTGGGACGCCGCGCTCGAATACTGGAAGACGCTGCAGTCCGACGAGGGCGCGCATTTCGACAAGGTGATCGTGCTCGACGCGGCCAAGCTGCCGCCGATCGTCTCCTGGGGTTCCTCGCCCGAGGACGTCGTTTCGGTGCAGGGCGTCGTTCCCAATCCGGAAGAGATCACGGACGAGAACAAGCGGACGTCAAAGATCCGCGCGCTCGACTATATGGGGCTGACGCCGGGCACGAAGATCACCGACATCACGCTCGACCGCGTCTTCATCGGCTCCTGCACCAATGGCCGCATCGAGGATCTGCGTGCGGTGGCCAAGGTGGTCGAAGGCAAGACGGTGAGTGCGCATGTCGATGCGATGATCGTGCCGGGCTCCGGTCTGGTCAAGGAACAGGCGGAGGCCGAGGGTCTCGACAAGATCTTCATTGCCGCCGGTTTCGACTGGCGCGAGCCGGGCTGCTCGATGTGCCTGGCCATGAACGACGACCGGCTGAAGCCGCATGAGCGCTGCGCCTCGACCTCGAACCGCAATTTCGAAGGCCGGCAGGGCTTCAAGGGCCGCACCCATCTGGTATCGCCGGCCATGGCGGCGGCGGCGGCGATCGCCGGCCATTTCGTCGACATCCGCGACTGGAAATAGCGCAGACTGGTTCAAGCCTGATCTGAGCGTATGCAAAACCCCGAACGGCAACACCGTTCGGGGTTTTGTTTAAAGCGCGCCGCTCTAAGACCCTTGGGGTATTATGCCCTAGCCGGCACGCCGGATGATTTCATGAAATTCCTCCCGGCTGCCGGGTTCGTCGGCCGCGACCACCAGCGCCAGTTCGCGCTCGTCGAAGATCTTGAACCACTCGTCCCATTCGACCAGCTCGTAGCCGCCTGCGTTGACCGGGCGTTCAGGCTGATCCTGGTCCTGATAGGCGTGCTGGCCGAAGACGAGCCTCAGCAACGGCTGCGTTCCGGTTTCGGGCGATACATCGACGATCGCCGGAAATCCGGCGCGCCCTGCGGCCCATGAGCGAATTGCTTCGTGATCGGTCAGCGTGATCGTGTCGGCCATGAACAACTTCTCCTTGATTGCTGTCAGGAAACGCCGGCCTCAGGTCCTGGTTCCGTGCACCAGCTTCATGAGTGGCGACTTGCATATTCGTCCCGGCTTAACCGCTTGTTGGGGCTTGCGCTCTAAGGTCTTCCCGGACGTCAAGCGGGAAGTCACCGTCCTTTGGACACCGGCCTGTTCATAGCGCTGCTCAATCCGACGATCGCGCTGGCGCTCGGCGCGGCGTTCCTCGTGCTATGGTTCTATCAGCGCCACCGGCCCTATCTGGCTGTGCTCGGCACGAGCTATTGCGTGTCCGCGCCCGGCTTCCTGCTGCAGTATTTCACGCTGCCCGGCGGCATGGTGCTGACCAAGCTGGTCTCCAACCTCTGCTTCACGCTCGCCGCCTGCTGCCTCGTCGGTGCGATCATCTCGCGCTACGGCAGGCGCGTGCCCTATATCGCGATCGGCATTCTGGCGGGTGGCGGGATGGTCGCATTCTGCTGGTTCCTGTTCGTCCAGCCGGACTTAACTTGGCGCATCCTGTCGATCAATTTCGGCTTTGGCGGCCTCAGCTTGCTGGTCGCCGCCGAGCTGCGCGCCGTGCGCAAGAACGGCCCGACGGAAAAAATCCTGTTCGTATTGTCGCTGCTGTCCGGGCTGAACTTCATCGGCCGCACGCTGCTCGTCGTCATCTCGCACGGGCCGTTCACCAGCTATGACGGGTTTTATGGCTCGTCCTACTGGACGACGGCGCTTTTGACGCACGCGCTGCTGTCGTTGCTGATCGCGCTCTGCCTGTTCTCGGCAGCTGCGCTCGACGTGATGAAGGCGCTGAAGACCGAGACGCACACCGATCCGCTGTCTGGCCTGCTCAACCGCAGGGGTTTCGAGGAGCGCGCCTTGCTGGTGCTGCAGCATTGCGCTGTTACCAAGGTGCCGGTCGCGCTGGTGCTGGCCGATCTCGATCACTTCAAGGCGCTCAACGACAAATACGGACATGCCGCGGGCGACCAGGTGATCGCCGACTTCGCCGCCAAGCTTCGCGCGGCCGCCGGCATGCGTGCGGTTGCCGGCCGCATCGGCGGCGAGGAGTTCGCCGTGCTTCTGTCGCTGAGCGATCTTGCCACGGCGCGGCTGTTTGCCGAAGCCGTGCGCACGCACTATTCGGCCGGCAGTGTCGACGGGTTGCCGCCGGGCACCAGGGTGACCGCGAGCTTCGGCGTCGCGGCGCGCACCGGCGACGAAGGGCTGGAGCCGCTGATGCGGCGCGCCGACGAAGCGCTCTACAAGGCCAAGAAGAACGGCCGCGACAGTGTGCGATTGTCCTATGAGCGGGCGGAAACGGTGTTCATCCCGGATACAGGCAGCGTCGGTTAGCGTCTCGCTTAAACGGCCTCTCGGCCGTGCCGGATCATCAGCGGCAAGGGCTGAGGTTGGGCATTTCGCCATCGGAGAGGCCGTACATATAGGAGCGGCCCTTCACGAACACCGGCGGCTGGTAGCAGCCACGCCTGGAGATGTGATCCGCCTCGTCTTCATAAAGGACTTCCGGTTCCGCTTCCGGCTGCCCGGCGCTGGTGTAGTCGGACAATTTCTTGGCCAGCCTGCCTTGGCCGACAATGATGCGCTTGTAGCCGGCGGCGCTGTCGATGACGAGATTGCCCAGGGAATCGGCATAGACGCGGTCATGATGGCGCGACCAGGCCATTGCCGGGGCGGCGAAGCCGAGACTGGCTGTCGCCAGCACAAGCGCCGCAAGGCGCGCTCTTCCTGAATTCGAAAGCATGGTGTCCTCTCTGCTGTGGACCCGATCGAATCGGAAATTAACCTTTTCTTAACCTTTGTTAAGAGGGCAGGCGCATCCGGCGGCGATCTCTCGCCAAACATGGTTAATATCCGACGGGATGGAAACCCGGGCGTCATCATTCGGCCATGCTTGCCCGCACCATCGGCCGCGACGCACACAACTACGCTGACGTCGGGTGAGCTTGATCTTGGTGGAACATCGCGGCTAGTTAGCCGCGCAGGAGGACAGCATATGGCGTTACGCCGGACGTTTCGGGTGACGCTGTTGTCGATCCCCTTGCTGACTGCCGCAGCCTGCGTGCCGCAGAACGGCGCGCCGACGGCGGTGAATACCGTACCACCCACTGTCGCGCCCGTGCCGGCTCAGCAGTCCGCCGCACCTGTGGCGCCCCCGGCTTCCGCAACGGCTCCGACAGCGCCTGCCGCACGTTCAGCCAAGATCGTCACCGACCTTACCGCGCCGCGGTCTGCTGTCGGCACGGCAACTTACAGATGCGGCAATGGCGGCATGATCACCATCCAGAACCTCGGCACGGCGTTGCGCGTTCTCAGGCCCGATGGCACGACCGAGGAGTTTGCCGCATCACCCGCCAACCAGTCCAGCCGCTACCAGGAAGCCGCGTCGCATGACGCAATCGTGATCGACGCGCGCGAGGCGCTGGTGATGAAGAGGGGCTCGACACCACAGACCTGCAAACGATAGCCTGGCGTCGATTGCAAAGGAAATGCCGCACTGCAGCGAACGGTGCGCCGGCTTTCGACGGTGGCCAAATCGATTGAAGCGAAACAGCAGCCTTTTGTCAGACTAAATGACGTTTTCAAAACGATTTTCCGGCTTTGACGCGGTGCAAAAAGAGCATTAGAAACCGGCTGTCTGAAGTCATATATCGAGGCGGTAAGTGCCGCTTTCCACCGCGGCTCCGGACATCGAACTGGGGCAGCCATGAGCAAATCACCAGCCACCCGAACCGCCAGACGTGAACGGCCGCTCTCGCCGCACCTGACGATTTACCGCCCACCGATCACCATGACGATGTCGATCATTCACCGCATCACTGGCGGGGCGCTGTATTTCGGCACGCTGCTGGTCGCCGCGTGGCTGATGGCGGCGGCGAGTTCGCAAGGCGCTTTCGATTGGATCAACTGGGCCTTCGGCACCTGGCTCGGCCGGCTCATCCTGTTCGGCTACACCTGGGCGCTGATGCACCACATGCTGGGCGGCGTGCGCCATCTCGTCTGGGACACCGGCGCCGGGCTGGAGAAAAACACGGCATCGAAGATCGCCTGGGCGACGCTCGCCGGTTCCATCCTGCTCACGCTGCTGATCTGGGTCGCCGGCTACATGGCGCGGGGAACCTTGTGATGAGCGGCACGAACAACAACGATATGCGCACGCCGCTGGCCAAGGTCCGCGGTCTGGGCTCGGCCCGCGAAGGCACCGGGCATTTCTGGCGACAGCGGCTGACGGCCATTGCCAACATCCCGCTGATACTGTTCTTCGTCGGGTTCCTGATCGCGCTCAATGGCGCCGGCTTCGCCGAGGTGCGGGCGGCGCTCGCCAGTCCGTTCGTGGCGCTGGTGTTGGCGCTGGTGCTCGTTTCCGGTCTCACCCATATGCGTGTCGGCATGCAGGTCATTATCGAGGATTACGTGCATGCCGAAGGCATGAAGCTGGCGCTGATCGCACTCAGCACGTTTTTCACCATAGCGGTCGGCGTCGCCTCGATCTTCGCCCTGCTCAAACTGGCATTCGGAGGCTGATTTGGCCAAGGACGCGAAATCGGCCACCGGCTATACCTTTGTCGACCACAAGTTCGACGTGGTGGTCGTCGGCGCCGGCGGCGCCGGCCTGCGCGCCACGCTCGGCATGGCCGAGCAGGGCCTGCGCACGGCCTGCATCACCAAAGTGTTCCCGACCCGCTCGCACACGGTGGCGGCACAAGGCGGCATTGCCGCGTCGCTGTCCAACATGGGTCCGGACTCCTGGCAGTGGCACATGTACGACACCGTCAAGGGTTCGGACTGGCTGGGCGACGTCGACGCCATGGAATATCTGGTGCGCGAGGCACCGGCGGCGGTCTACGAGCTCGAGCATTACGGCGTGCCGTTCTCGCGCACCGAAGAGGGCAAGATCTACCAGCGGCCGTTCGGCGGACACATGATGAATTATGGCGACGGCCCGCCGGTGCAGCGCACCTGTGCTGCCGCCGACCGCACCGGTCACGCCATCCTGCACACGCTCTACGGCCAGTCGCTGAAGAACAATGCACAGTTCTTCATCGAGTATTTTGCGCTCGACCTGATCATGGAACCGGACGGCACCTGCACCGGCGTCGTCGCCTGGAACCTCGACGACGGCACCATCCATCGCTTCTCCGCCAAGATGGTGGTGCTGGCGACCGGCGGATATGGCCGCGCCTATTTCTCGGCGACGTCGGCGCACACCTGTACAGGCGACGGCGGCGGCATGGCGGCACGGGCGGGCTTCCCGCTGCAGGACATGGAGTTCGTGCAGTTCCATCCGACAGGCATATACGGCGCCGGCTGCCTGATCACCGAAGGCGCGCGCGGCGAGGGCGGCTATCTCGTCAATTCCGAGGGCGAGCGCTTCATGGAACGCTACGCGCCGTCGGCCAAGGACCTGGCCTCGCGCGACGTCGTCTCGCGTTGCATGACGCTGGAGATCCGCGAAGGCCGCGGGGTCGGCAAGAACAAGGACCATATTTTCCTGCATCTCGACCATCTCGATCCGGCCGTGCTGCATGAGCGGCTGCCGGGCATTTCGGAATCGGCCAGGATTTTCGCCGGCGTCGACCTGACCAAGGAGCCGATCCCCGTGCTGCCGACGGTGCACTACAATATGGGCGGCGTGCCGACCAATTACTGGGGCGAGGTGCTGAACCCGACGGTCGAGAATCCTGACCGGGTGTCACCCGGGCTGATGGCGGTCGGCGAGGCCGGCTGTGCCTCCGTGCACGGCGCCAACCGGCTGGGCTCGAACTCGCTGATCGATCTGGTGGTGTTCGGCCGCGCCGCCGCAATCCGCGCCGGCCAGGTCATCGACCGCAATTCGGCGATCCCTTCGCCCAACGAAGCCTCGGTCGAAAACATCATGGACCGCTTCGACCGGCTGCGCCACGCCAATGGCTCGACGCCAACCGCCGTTCTGCGTGAGAAAATGCAAAAGGCGATGCAGGAAGACGCCGCCGTGTTCCGCACACAGGAGTCGCTCGAAAACGGCTGCAAGCGCATTTCGCAGATATGGACCGAGCTCAAGGACCTGAAAGTCTCCGACCGCTCGATGATCTGGAATTCCGACCTGGTCGAGACGCTGGAGCTGGAAAATCTGATGGCCAACGCCATCACCACGGTCTACGGCGCCGAGGCGCGCAAGGAGAGCCGCGGCGCGCATGCGCGCGAAGATTTTTCGGCCCGAGACGACATTATCTGGCGCAAGCATACGCTGGCCCGGCTAAGCGAGGACGGCCAGGTGAGCCTCAGCTATCGTCCCGTGCACACCGAGCCGCTGGTGGCGGAAAAGGACGGCGGCATCAGTCTTGCCAAGATCGCGCCGAAGGCCAGGGTATACTGACCATGGTGCCGAAGCCCGCCATCCGAAAGGATCTGAGGTAATGGTCGAACTCACGCTTCCCAAGAACTCCAAGGTGCAGCCGGGCAAGACCTGGCCGAAGCCGGAGGGCGCCACCAACCTGCGGGAATACCGCATCTACCGCTGGTCGCCCGACGATGACGAGAACCCGCGCATCGACACCTATTTCGTCGACATGGACGATTGCGGGCCGATGGTGCTCGACGCGCTGCTCTGGATCAAGAACAAGATCGATCCGACGCTTGCCTTGCGCCGCTCATGCCGCGAAGGCATTTGCGGCTCCTGCGCCATGAACATCGATGGCTCCAACACGCTGGCCTGCACCAAGGGCTGCGACGACATTTCCGGCGCCGTCAAGGTCTACCCGCTGCCGCATATGCAGGTGGTCAAGGATCTGGTGCCCGACCTCACCAATTTCTACGCCCAGCACGCCTCGATCCAGCCATGGCTGAAGACAGTGTCGCCAGAGCCAGCCAAGGAATGGCTGCAGAGCCATGAGGACCGCGAAAAGCTCGACGGGCTCTACGAGTGCATCCTATGCGCCTGCTGCTCGACCTCGTGCCCGAGCTACTGGTGGAACGGCGACCGCTATCTCGGCCCGGCGACGCTGCTGCAGGCCTATCGCTGGCTGATCGACAGCCGCGACGAAGCCACGGGCGAACGGCTCGACGATCTCGAAGACCCATTCCGGCTCTACCGCTGCCACACCATCATGAACTGCGCCCAGACCTGCCCGAAGGGGCTCAACCCGGCCAAGGCGATTGCGGAAATCAAGAAGATGATGGTGGAGCGCAGAGTCTGACGCCGCCGCTACCCGCCGACTTTTCGCCGGACGCCGTCGCGGCGCTGCGCGCCCGCCTCGATCTGGTGCGAAGCCAGCCTGTAAAAATCCTGTTTGCCATCGAAAGCGGCAGCCGCGCCTGGGGGGTTCCGTCTCCCGACAGCGATTATGACTGCCGCTTTGTCTATATCAGACCGGTAACCGATCACCTCGTGCTGCAGCAGGCGCGCGATGTGATCGAGTTTCCGATCGAAGGCGAGATCGATGCCGGCGGCTGGGATCTGCGCAAGGCGTTGCTGCTGGCGCTTGGCGGCAATGCCGTCATAGTCGAATGGGCGAAGTCGCCGATCGTCTATGAGGAGGTTTCGGGGTTTCGCCAGCCCCTTCTCGATTTGCTGGCCGAGATCGTCGATCCGGCGAAGGTATCGCACCACTATCTCGGCCTTGCGCGTTCGCATGTCGCCAAGATCGGCAGTTTCTCCGGCGAGGTGAAGCTGAAGAAGCTGTTCTATCTGATCCGCCCGCTCGTGGCGCTCGACTGGATGGAACAGCGCGGCTTTGCCAGCCTGCCGCCGATGAACCTTGGCGAATGCCTCGATCAGACCGAGATACCGGCTCAAGCCAGCGACGAAATCCGCGGCCTGATCGAGCGCAAAAGCCGGACGCGGGAGATGGGCTCGGGCCTCATCCCGACCGCAATCGCGCGCTATCTCGAAGCCCGCTATGGTCACCACGAAATGAACCTAGTCGGCCCCGTCAGGGACAAAGCCGGCCAAGCGCGCAAACATGCCCTTGCAACCGAATTTTACCGCCGGGAGGCTGGACTTCAATGAGCGATGACCTTCCCATTCTCAATCCCGTCGAAGCCCGTGTGCTCGGCTGCCTGATCGAGAAGAAGGAGCTGACGCCGGATGTCTACCCGCTGACGCTGAATGCAGCACTTGCAGCCGCCAACCAGAAGACGGCGCGCGAGCCTGTCATGGCGCTGGAGCAGACGGAGGTGCATCGGACTCTCAAGCTGCTCGAGCAGAAGGGGCTGGTGCGTCAGATGTTCGGCTCGCGCGTCGAGCGCTATGAGCATCAGATGGCGCAGCGCTTCTCGCTGACCACGCCGCAGACCGCGGTGATCGGCCTGCTTTTGCTGCGCGGGCCGCAGACGGCGCATGAGTTGCTGGCGCGAGCTGAGCGCATGGCGCGGTTTTCGTCCGTCGAGGACCTGCGTGGCGAACTCGACATGCTGATCGGCCGCCGCCCGCCGCTCGTCCAGGAAATACCGCGCGGGCCGGGGCAGCGCGAGGACCGTTTTATGCATCTGCTCGCAGGACCGGTGGACGTCGCGGCGTTATCGGTGCAGCGGAGCGCGCCGGCCTTGCCTGCTTCCGACCTGGAAGCGAGATTGGAGGCTCTGGAGCAGGAAGTCGTAGCCCTTCGCGCCCGGCTTGATGCGCTGGGCGCCCAATAGTATCCGAGACGTCGGCGGGACAGCACCCCCTCTGGCCTGCCGGCCATCTCCCCCTCAAGTGGGGAGATCAGATGTCACGCCGGCCTTCGCCAATCACGAACGTCGAAAGAAGAGTGCCAGCTACCGAGCTTCCAATTTCCCCGGGAGATGCCCGGCAGGGCAGAGGGGGGCGCGAAGAATCGCTACCCCGGGCAAAATCGGCGGATCACCCCAGTTTCGCGTCGAGCGACACTTTGATGGCGCCGAGCGCCTTCGAAACCGGGCATTCGGCCTTGGCCTTCTCGGCCAATTCCTTGAACTTCGCCGCATCGATGCCCGGTACCTTGCCGATCAGGGTGATGGCGCTGCCGGTGATGCCGGTGCCGGGGACCAGCGTCACCACCGCCTTGGCGTCGAGCTCGGTGGCGGGCGTGCCGTTCTCGGCCAGGAAATGCGACAGCTGCATGGCGTAGCATCCGGCGTGTGCCGCCGCGATTAACTCTTCGGGATTGGTGCCGGATTTGCCGCTCTCGTCCTCGAAGCGAGCCTTGAACGAATAGGGCGTGCCCTTCAAGGTGCCGCTCTGGCTGTCGAGCGTGCCCGTGCCCTCCTTCAGATTGCCTTTCCAGACGGCGTTTGCGGTACGGTCCATAGAATTCTCCTTGATTACAGCGACAGCGCCGGCCACGCGGCGTTCCCTCCAACTATAGCGCGGCGGCAGGGGAAGACCACCGCGCTGTTCCGGATGCGACGCCGGCGTGCCCTGCAAATTTTTCTGAAAAAATGTGCGTGCAAAAATGTCGACTTGCATCGGCGCCGGCCGTCCTGCGAGCGTCCACGGATTCTCGTGGCGGATGGAGATCCAAGATGAACAATCTGTTTTCTGCCCATTGGAACGACGCCGACAAAAGCGCGCGTCTACACGAGATCGAGTGCTCGCGACCTTCCGGCTTCCGCCGGCTGCTTGCTGCGGTCGCCGTGATCGGCATTGCGGTCTGCGTGCTCGACCACGCTGCTGCCGGCAAGGATGCCGCCGGCGCCGTGATCACCTATGGTTCGTCACAGCAAGGGAGCTGGAAATGAAATATGTCTGTCTGGTCTACGGCGAGGAAAAGGACCTCCATGCCATGACGCCTGAGCGTCTGGCCAAGCTCGACGCCGATTCGATGGCCTATGACCGGTCATTGGACCAGCAAGGCAAGCTGATCATCGCGCAGGCGCTGCAATCGGTGAAGACGTCGAAGACGGTGCGGCGGCGCCAAGGCAAGCGGCTGATCACTGACGGTCCGTTTGCCGAAACAAAGGAGCAGTTGCTTGGTTTCGTCATGATCGAAGCCGACACTCTCGACAAGGCGCTGGAGATCGCCGGCAAAATTCCGCTGGCTGAAATCGGCACCGTCGAAGTCAGGGCGATCTACGACGTGCCGGGGTCATAGGCGGCGGCGACGTCATGCAGGCCGGCGGATCATATCCGCCGCCTTCTCGGCGATCATCACCACTGGCGAGGCGGTGTTGCCGGAGACGATGCGCGGCATGATCGACGCGTCGATGATCCGCAGCCCCTCGATACCGGTCACGCGCAGGTCCGGGCTGACGACGGCGCGGTCATCGATGCCCATCCGGCAGGTGCCGACCGGGTGGAAGATGGTCGTGGCGATCGAGCCGATCTGGTGCAGCAGGTCCTCGTCCGACTGGTGGGCGAGACCAGGCAGGATTTCTTCCGGATGGAAGCCGGCAAGAGCCTTGGCGGTCATGATGCTGCGCGCCTGGCGCACCGAACGCAGCGCGATCTCGCGGTCGCGCGCCGTAGAGAGGTAGTTCAGCCGGATCTCCGGCTGCACGGCCAGCTCGCGCGTCGTAGCGTGCACCGAGCCGACGCTCTCGGGCCGCAGATTGCAGACCGACATGGTGATTGCCGGGAACGGGTGCAGCGGGTCGCCCAGCCGGTCGGTAGACAAGGGCTGGACGTGGTACTCCAGGTCCGGCGTCGCCATCGACGGATCGGATTTCGAGAACATGCCGAACTGGCTCGGCGCCATCGACATCGGTCCCGAGCGGCCAAAGGCATATTGCAGCGCGATCTTCGCCTTGCCGCTCAGGCTGTTGGCTAGCGTGTTGAGCGTCAGCGCCGACGACACTTTGTAGACAGTGCGGATCTGCAGATGGTCCTGAAGGTTCTCGCCGACATCGGGGCTGGCGTGAACCACATCGATGCCGAGCGCGGCGAGGCGATCCGGCTCGCCAACCCCGGAAAGCTCCAGCAGTTTCGGCGTGTTGATCGAGCCGGCGGTCAGCAGCACCTCGCTCCTGGCCTTTGCCTCGATGGTTTGGCCGCCGACGCGATAACAAACGCCGATAGCACGCTTGCCCTCGAACAACACCGTCTCGACATGCGCGTTGACGACCAGCCTGAGGTTCGGCCGTCGCAGCGCCGGGCGCAAGAATGCCTTGGCTGTGTTCCAGCGCACGCCCTTGCTCTGGTTGACTTCGAAGAAGCCGGACCCCTCATTGTCGCCGTCGTTAAAATCCTCGCGCGGCATGATGCCGAATTCCTTGGCCGCCTCCTGCACGGTGTTCAGGATCGGCCACGACAGGCGTTGCCGCGCCACTTTCCATTCGCCGCGGGAGCCATGCAGCTCGGTCTTGCCGCCATGATGGTCCTCGGATTTGAGGAAGTAGGGCAGCACATCGTCCCAGCCCCAGCCGACATTGCCCATCTGCCGCCAGCCATCGTAGTCCGCCGCCTGGCCGCGCATGTAGATCATGCCGTTGACCGAGGTGCAGCCGCCCAGCACCTTGCCGCGGGGATAGACCAGCGAGCGGCCGTTCAGGCCGGCTTCGGGGGCAGTCTTCATCATCCAGTCGGTGCGCGGATTGCCGATGCAATAGAGATAGCCGACCGGGATATGCACCCAGTGATAATTGTCGCTGCCGCCGGCCTCGAGCAGCAGCACGCGCGTCGCCGGGTTTTCGCTCAGGCGATTGGCCAGCACGCAGCCGGCGGTGCCTGCGCCGACAATGATGTAGTCGTAGTCGCCATCGAGCCGTTGGGTCATTGCGGTGGTTTACTCGGCGGTGTTCTACTCGGTTCTGCGGCGTGTTCGGCCCAGAACGATCGCAGCGTATCGGCAAGGCCGCAATAGGCGCGATAACGCCTGTTGTAATGGTCCTGCATGGCCGGGTTCGGACGGTAGGCGGCGCTTGACCGGGTCATGGCGTCGACGCCGGCCTCATAGTCGGCGAACAGGCCGGCCGCGACCCCGGCGCCGATCGCCGCACCAAGTGCGCCGGTCTCGCGTGCTTCAGGGACGGTGATCGGCACGCCAAGCCCGTCGGCGAAGATCTGCGGCCAGTGCTCGCTGCGCGAACCGCCGCCGGACAGGACCGCTTTGTCGAAGCTGACACCGGCGTCCTTCAGAACATTGATGTGGCGCCGGTGCTCGAACATCACGCCCTCGAACAGCGCGCGCAGCATATGGCCTTCCCTATGCCAGCCGGCGAGGCCGTAGAAGCCGGCGCGGAACTCCGCCCCTTGTCCCGACCCGTAGAGAAACGGGTGGAACATCGGATCGTCCCAGGTTGGCGTCACCGCGCCGACAGCCGCGTTGCAGTGGCCGAACGGATCGTCATAATGGGCACCGCGCTCGACGAGTTCGCGTACATACCATTCGAGATTGGCGGCCGATGTAGCGCTGGATTCGATGTTGACGAAACGGCCGGGACCGAAGCGCGCCACCATGAAAACATCTGGGTCGACGACCGGCGCGGTGGAGAAGACCTGATTGACCGACCAGGTGCCGGCGATAACAGAGGCTTCGCCGGGACGCACGACGCCGGCTCCCATGGCGCTGGCGACGACGTCGAAATAGCCGGCGATGACCGGCGTGCCTTCCGCCAGTCCGGTCTCTTCAGCCGCTTGCGCGGTGACCGCGCCGGCGATGTCGGCGCTCTCGCGCAATCGAGGCAGTTTGGCCTGCGCGTCCTCGATGCCGTAGAGCGCGAGAAGCTCGGAATCATAGACGCCTTCGGGCATGCGGACGAGGCCGCAACCGGACATGTCGGAGACGTCGCTCCCCCGCTCCCCTGTCAGGCGGTAGGTGATGAAATCCTTGCACAGCATCGCTGTGCCGGCCGCGGCATAAAGGTCGGGCGCATGCTGCTTGACCCAGGCCAGCAAGGTCGGCGTCTGCGCCGGCCATGGCTTTTGCAAGCAGATGGCGTGCAGCGCTTCGGCATTTCGCGCCGCCAAGGCCGCCGCCATGCCGGCGGCGCGGGTGTCGAGCGACTGGATGCCGATCAGCGGTTCGCCGGCACGGTCGACCAGATAAAGGCCGTTGCCATGGCCGGCGCAACCGATGGCGGCGATTCCGCGGGCATCGATGCCGGCCTGCGCGATGCAGGCGCGGATAGCGTCGCGCGCATCGGCCCACATGCCGCCGAGGTCGCGCTCGACATAGCCCGGCTCCGGCGTGTGCGAACGGCCGGCGACCGCATGCATGGCGAGCTGCCGTCCGGTATGATCGAACAGCACAGCCTTGATGATGGTGTTGCCGGCGTCGAGGCCGAGCAGATAGGCGGCTTGATCAGCCATTGTTGTAGATGTCCCAAGCCTCTTCGCCGCCGGCGTCGTTGTGGATCATCGCCATCAACGCACTCACTACCGCCTTCGGATTGGCATGCTGATAGATGTTGCGGCCATAGACCAGCCCCTTGGCGCCTTGTCTGAGCAGGGCTGACGATTTTGCCAGCACCGTCTTGAGATCGTCCTTGCCGCCGCCACGCACCAGCACCGGCACGCGTGCCGCCTCGACGACGCGGTGGAAATCTTCCGCGTGCTCGGTCGGGTCGGCCTTGATGATGTCGGCGCCCATTTCGGCGGCGAAACGCACCAGCGTCACGATCTTTTCCGCATCGCCGTCGACCTGGTAGCCGCCCCTGATATCGTTGGGCAGCATGACCAGCGGCTCGATCATCAACGGCATGCCGTAGCGATGGCAGGCGGCGCGGACCTTGCTGATGTTTTCGACGCATTGGCGAAACAGTTCCGGCTCGTCGGGCAGCATGAACAGATTGACGACGACGCAGGCGGCATCCATTTCCAGCGCGCCGATGATCGGCTCGTCATGGTTCTGCAGCATCGACCACATCACCCGGTGGCGCTGTGCATTGTAAGGGTTGCCCATGTCGATGCGCATGACCAGCGCCGGCTTGCCCTTGTCCGGTCGCGATTGCAGCAGATCGGCCTGGCCATAGGCGAGCTGCAGCGCATCGGGCCCTGCCGCGATCAGCGTGTCGATGACACGTGGCATGTCCTCCAGGCCGATGAGAAACCCCGGTTCATTGCAGACGCCGTGATCGAGCGCCACGTCGAGGCAATTGCCGTTGGTGAACATCCGGTTCATCCGGGCCTTGGTGCTGACTTTCATGTTCTGCTCCTGGGATCGTGCGTTGGTCGAGCATCTCTTGCGAGACGCCGTGATAGGTGTCGAGTTCGGCGATGAGACTTTTTATCTCCTCGTCGCGGTGCGGATCGCTCCAGCCGCGTTCGGCGGCCAGTGCATCCGCGATGCGCTCGATTGATACCGTCGAGATGTCGCCGGCAATGGCAAGCGACGTGCGGCGCAAGACAACATCCGAGAGGCAGGTCACGAACTCATGCCGGGCGAGATAGACGATCTCGGCCGTCGTGGTTTCGGTCCTGTCGTCGAGCCTGGTGTCGTCGGGACGACCGAGGCAGAACAGGATGATGTCGCGCGCGCCGCTGCCGTAGCGATCGATGAGATAGGCGGCGCGGTTGGCACTGATCGCGAACTCAGCGGCGAGATCGGCTGCCATCGATGCCGGATCTGCGGGGAAACCGAGGCCGCCGCCTATCGGCAGCGCCAGCGTGCCGCGAATGCGCTCGCGGCCAAGTTCGGCCAGCACGTCGTCGGCCGCCTGTTCGGCGAAGGCGCGGAAGGTCGTCCACTTGCCGCCGATCATGCAGAATTGCGGGATGCCGCCGGCTATGCGATGCACGGAATGGCCGCGCGATATCCTGCCGGTGAAGGCATGGTCGCTCTTCGGCAGCGGCCGGATGCCGCTATAGGTGAAGACGACGTCGGCGGCACGGACCGGAATGGACGGGAATACCAACCGCGCCGCCGCCAATATGTAGTCGGTCTCGGCCGGTTCGCAGCGCACGCGCCCGGCTTCGCTGACGCGGATATCCGTCGAGCCGACCAGCACCTTGCCGAGATAGGGAAACATGATGCAGACGCGACCGTCGGCATTCTCGAAGAAAATCATGTGACCGCCGAGCGCACGGTGGAGCGGCTCGTTGTCGAGGATGAGGTGCGAGCCCTTGGTGCCCTCGACCAGGGGCGCCGCAGGCCTGTCGGAGGCGTCGAGCCGGGCGATCGCCGAATCGAGCCAGGCGCCTGTCGCATTGACGATCGCCTTGACGGTCACGGCGAAACGTTCTCCGCCAGCCGTGTCGATGAGTTCGAAGGCCGACCCTACCCGCGCAATCTCGGCGCGGTTCAGCGCGAGGCTGTCGGGCGCCAGGCGTGCGGTATCGAGCAGCAATTCGATGCCGAGCCGTTCGGGATAGCTTATCCATGCGTCGTAGTAGGTCGCGGAAAAACGAAGGTTGGGATCGAGCGCCGGCCATTGCGCGAAGGTCGCCCTGGCGCCACGGAAACTGTGGCGCGGCAGCACCCGGCGCTTGCGCGTCGTCCAGTCGTAGAGCGCGAGGCCTGCCTTGATCGCCAGCGCGCCACGGCTGGAAGGCGTTTCCGAAAAGCCGAGAAAGCCTGCCGCGCCGTTCATCAGCCCGGAGAAGACGGAGCGGATCGGAATTGTCGTCGGCAGCGGCCGCACCATATGCGGCGCATTGGCCAGCAGCGCGTCGCGTTCGCGCAGCGATTCCTGCACCAGGCCGAACTCGCCATTCTCGAGATAGCGCAGGCCGCCATGGATCATGCGCGAGGGTGCCGCACTGCAGCCCGAACAGAAATCGTTGCGTTCGACCAGCAGAACTCGGAGACCCTGCAGCGCCAGTTCGCGGAAAACGCCGATGCCGTTTATGCCGCCGCCCATGACAACGACATCGAACGCGCCGTTGCGGCGGATCGTGTCGAGGATGACGGTTCTCTGATCAGGCATGGCTTTGCCGGGCAAGGTTGGGCCGTTCTGCCGTCCGGTGGACGGCAGCTCAACTTGGTTCGGGTTACTGGTGGCGGTCAGGCGTCGAGATTGGTCAGATGGCGGCTGGCGGCCTCACTGATCTGGTTGATCTCCTGTCCCGACAATTTGATGCGGCCGGCCTGCGCGTTTTCCCTGGCTTGCTGCGGGCTGCGCGCGCCGCAGAGTGAGAAGGTGATGCCGG
Source organism: Mesorhizobium sp. M0676 (assembly GCF_040320535.1). NCBI lineage: Bacteria > Pseudomonadati > Pseudomonadota > Alphaproteobacteria > Hyphomicrobiales > Phyllobacteriaceae > Mesorhizobium > Mesorhizobium sp. M0676. The sequence continues at coordinate 61,121 of NZ_JAMYPU010000014.1, read as the reverse complement.
GCTGCTGCAGCGTCCAGGCGATGACCACCTGCGCCTCGCTGGCGCCGTGCGCCTCGGCACTCGGCTTGATCGCTTCCATCAGCGCTGCCACCTTGCGGCGGTTGGGCTGCGAGAAGCGCGGATTGTCCTTGCGCTGGTCGTCGCCGGTAAAGACGCGGTCGGGACCGATCTTGCCCGAGAGCAGACCGAGCGCCAGCGACGAATAGCTGAGCACCGACACGTTGTTCCCGGCGCAGAAGGGCAAGAGATCCTGTTCCATGTCACGCGCAACCATGCTGTATTCCTGCTGGACCGCATCGAGTTGGCCGGCCGCGAGATAGGCCTTCACATCGGCGACGCTGACATTGCTGGCGCCGATGGAGCGGATCTTGCCCTGGGTTTTCAGCCGGTCGAGCGCTTCCATCGTTTCAGCGACCGGCGTGGTCGGATCCTGCCAGTGGGTGATGTAGTGGTCGATATGGTCGGTGCCGAGGCGGCGCAGGCTCTGCTCGACTTCGTAGACGACAGAGTCGGCACCGAGATAGCGATGCACCGGCGCGCCGTCATAGTCGAAGAAGTGGTTGCCCTTCTTGGTATGCCAGATCAGCCCAAGCTTGGTGGCGAGCACGACCTTGTCGCGGCGGCCCTTGATCGCCTTGCCGACGATTTCCTCGGACAGCCCCTTGCCGTAGGCCGGCGCGGTGTCGATCAGCGAAATGCCTTCATCGATCGAGGCGCGGATGGTGTCGATGGATTGCGCCTCGTCGGTACCGCCCCACATCCAGCCGCCAATGGCCCAGGTGCCAAGGCCGATTGCGGAGGCGGATATTCCCGACGCGCCAATGGTGCGCGTCAACATTTCAGGCGACATTGCGTATGCTCCCCGCATTGCTCAGGACTGCATTGGCCGTCTCTTCGTCGACGACCAGTGATTTGAGATAGTTGCCGCGAAGCGCTGCGCGGATCGGCCAGACCTTTTCGGCGCCGCTAGCGACGCCCATCACCGACCGGCAACGACCGAGCTCCGAAGGCGCCAGCGCCACCAGGCGGTCGTTGGGCGGATAGTCGGCCAGCGTGCCGTCGTCGCGGATCAGATGCGCAAGGAACTCGCCGACTGCGCCGCTGGCGGCGAGTTTTTCGCGGTCGGGATCGAGGCCCGGGTGGAGGTCGTAATAGCTCGACCCCGGCGTCTGGATCGAGCCGACGCCGACCAGCGCGATCGCCGCCTTGCGCGCCAGATCGAAGATTTCGCGCACCGAGGCCATGTCCAGCAGGAGATCGCGCTGCTCGCGGCTTTCGGCAAAGAGCGGCGCATGCAAGAGCATGCTGGTGCCGCCGAGGCGTTCGGCCAGCCGCGTCGCCAGATGGTTGACGTCGGTATAGTGCTTGCCCTGGACGCCGCCGGTCAGCGGCACGACGGTGACGTCGAAGGCGCGCTCGGGCTGCAGGTTTTCGACCAGCGCGCTGATCGCCTTGCCGCCGGTAATGGCGATGACGTCGCCGTCGCGCAAAGTCTCGAGCAACTGGTTGGCCGCCGCGCGCCCCACCTGCTGCAGCGTGCTGTCGGGACTGCCGGCCACGGTCGGAGTCACGATCGCGGCTGCCAGTTGCGCGACCTCGATCAGCTGCTTTTCGATGTCGACGAGGCGCTGGAACGGGCTCTCGACCGCGATCCTCAGCATGCCGAGCTTGCGCCCTTGCGCGATCAGCCGATTGACTTTCGACGCCGAAAGGTTGAGCGCCGCCGCAATGTCGTTCTGCTTCATGCCGTCGACGAAGTGCAGCACCAGAACGGTGTGGATCTGCCGGATCGCCTCGAAATCTTCCCTGCCGTCCGCCATCTCAGCCCCGCCGCTTGTTGAAGTAGTAATCGGCGGTGACCGCCGTCAGCAGAATGGACCCGCGGATGATGTCCTGCCAATAGACGGACACGTCGAGCAGAGCGAGCGAGCTTGAAACGACGGAGAGCAGGATGGTGCCGAGGATGGCGCCGAGAATGGTGCCGGAGCCGCCGGTCAGGCTGGCGCCGCCGATCACCGCGGCGGCGATGACGTTTAGTTCCATGCCGGAGCCGAAGGTCGGCTGGGCCGAGCCGAAACGGGCCATGTAGATCACGCCGGCAAAGCCGCACAGGGTCGAGCAGAGCGTCGTCGTCAGGAACACGACCTTCTTGGTACGGATGCCGGAATAGGCGGCGGCCTTCTCATTGCTGCCGGTGTAGAAGACTTTGCGAAACATCGTCGTGCGGCGCAGCATGAAGTCGGACAGGATGACGAAGACGATGAAGATGATGATGACGACCGGAATGCCGCCAATGGCGCCCTGGCCGATGAATTTGAACTCGGGCGGCAGCGTGTAGAGCCCGAGCGGCCGGCCGCCGGTGCCGAGCAGGCAGAGCCCGCGCGCAATCACCATCACCGCCAGCGAGACGATGAAGTGGTGCAGCCCCACTCGGGTGACGAAGAAGCCCATAAAGGCGCCGATGCCTGCACAGGCCGCTAATGCAATCAATGATGCCAGCCAGGGGTCGACGCCGCCGAGGAAGAGCAGGCCGGCAATGACCATGGCGAGTGCGGTGACCGAACCGACCGAAAGGTCGATGCCGCCTGAGATCAGAAGGATCGTCATGCCGACGACGACGATGCCTTCGACCGCGAAGGCCATCGCCATCGCCCGCATGTTGTCCCAGGTCAGGAAGTACGGCGATGCGAACGACATGACCGCAAAGAGCACGGCGATGATGAGGATCAGACCGGTCTCGCGCATCCTGATCAGGCCGCCAAGCCTTTCACCGAACCCGATGCGGGCCGGCGGCGTCACGCTGTCCATGCTTTCCCCCACGATGCTCATGCGGCGCTCCGTTGCCGGCCGTCATCGGCAAGCGATGCCAGGACCATGATGTTTTCTTCGGTCATTTCCGCGCCGGTGACCTCGCCGGTGATGCGTCCCTCGCGTACGATCAGCACCCGGTCGCAGACGCCGATCAGTTCCGGCAGTTCCGACGAGATGACCACGATGCCGACGCCGTCGCGCGCCAGCTTGCGCAGGATCCGGTGGATTTCGGCCTTGGCGCCGACATCGACGCCGCGCGTCGGCTCGTCGAGGAAGATCACTTTCGGGTCGACCGACAGCATCTTGGCGATCGCCACCTTCTGCTGGTTGCCACCCGAGAGCGTCGAAACCGGCTGGCCGACATGGCCGCATTTCAGCGATAGCTGCTTGCCGATCGTCTCCGCCCGCTGCTTCTCGCGGCGGTCGTTGATGAGGCCGAAGCGCGTCGAGATCCGATCCACCGCCAGCGCCGAGATGTTGGCAGCGATCGACATGTCGAGGAACAAGCCGTCGCCCTTGCGGTCCTCGGAGAGGTAGACGATGCCGGCGGCGATGCTATCGCCATAATGGGTCAGCGACAGCGGCTTGCCATGCAGGCTGAGATTGCCGGTCACCTGACCCTCCAGCCGGCAGATACCCCGAACGATCTCGCTGCGACCGGCGCCGATCAGGCCGCCAATGCCGAGGATTTCGCCCTTGCGCAACTGGAAGCTGATGTCGCGGAAGGTGGTTGCTTCCGAGAGCTTGTTAACCTCGAGCAGGATCTCCTCAGCCCGCTCGTCGTCGCGCAGCTTCTCGGGATAGAGGCTGTCGATGACGCGGCCGACCATGGACGCCACCACCTGTTCGGGCGTCGTCGCCGATATGTCGAGCGTGGTGATGTACCGGCCGTCGCGCAGCACCGTGACGCGGTCGCAGTTTTCGAAGATTTCGGCCATGCGGTGCGAGATGTAGATGATGCCGATGCCTTCGCCGGCAAGCTGGTGGATGATCTCGAACAGTTTCTTGGCCTCGCGCTCGGTCAGCGCGGCGGTCGGCTCGTCGAAGATGAGGATGCGGCAATCGAGCGTCAGCGCCTTGGCGATCTCGACCAGCTGCTGCTGGGAGATCGACAGGCTGCGCACCATCGCGGTCGGATCGATGTTGCCAAGCCGCGCCAGGATCGCGGCAGCGCGCTTCTCGAGGTCACGGTAATTCATCAGCAGCGCCTTGCTGGCGTTGGTGATCGACATAAAGATGTTTTCGGCCACCGAGACATCGGGGCAGAGCGCGATCTCCTGATGAACGAAGCCGATGCCGAGCTTTTGCGCCACCAGCGGCGAGCGGATCGAAACGGAGCGGCCGTCGATCTGGATGTCGCCGCTGTCGGGCGGCAGTATGCCGTCGATCACCTTCATCAGCGTCGACTTGCCGGCGCCGTTCTCGCCGGCAATGGCGTGGATTTCGCCGGCGCGCAGCTCGAAACCAACATCGCGCAACGCACGGACAGGGCCGAACGATTTGCTGAGGCCGGATATTTTGAGGAGGGGCGGTTTTTCCACTTGTGTGCTCACCTGCTCAGGGAGGGATAAGGCAACCGCGCCGGATGGCGCGATTGCCTGATGGACGCGATTAGCTGGGATCGCGGCCCTGCATGTACTTGTTCAGGTCGAACGAGTCGGCATTCTCCTTGGTGATGACGGCAAAGCCGTTATCGGCGAAGGGGATGCTCATCGGGTTGTGGCCCGACGTCTTGTAGTCGTTGAACGGGTCGATCAGCTCCGGATGCGCCGCCATGAAGGTGGCGACGAAGCCGAGATAACCCTGCATGCCCTGGTTCGGGCTCAGCGCCATGTGGATGTTGCCGGCCTTGATCTGCTCCAGCGTCGCCGGGGTGATGTCGGCGTGCATGATCAGCACCTTGGCCTTGGCTTCGAGAACGGCCGCGACCGCGCCTTCGGCCGAACCGGCTTCCGGAATCCACAGCGCCTTGAGGTTCGGGTTGGCTTGCAGCATCGAGGCCACCGCCTTGTTGGCGACATTGGCGTCCTGATTGGAGGCCTGGCGTCCGACCAGCTTCATCTTCGGATAGTTCTTGGCGAGATAGTCGATGAAGGCGGTGACGCGCAGATCGTGGTTGCTCTGGCCGGGGTTCTCAAGCACGCCATATTCGGCGTCGTCGCCGACCTGCTTGACGATCTCCTCGGCGGCAAACTTGGCTTCCGCCAGATTGTCCGAGGTGATGTAGGAGACGCGCTTGGATTTTGGCGAGTCGGCGGCGAAGGTGACGACGGTGGTGCCGTTCTCGATGGCGCGGTTGATCGGCTCGATGAACGGATCGGCCTGCATCGGGTGCAGCAGCACGCCGGCCGGCTTCTTGATCAGATCCTGTTCGAAGGAAGCGATCTGCTTGGCGATGTCATAGTCCGGCGTGCCCGAAAACACTGTCTTGCAGCCCATCGCCGCAGCCGCCTGCTTGAAGCCCTGATAGACCGGCACCCAATAGGGATGCGCGGAGACCATGACGTTCATCACGTAGGTCTCATCCGGCTTGCACTGAAACTTGCTCTCTGCCGACGCTGGCATCGCCAGGGTCAACGTCATCACAGCGGCGCTCAGCGCGCCCACCAGCCCAATCCTGTTCATTCTCTCCTCCGGGTTCCCCGACGATGAAAGCCTCGTCGCATCAGCTTTGCAAGAAATTTCATCAGATGAAATCTCTGGCGAGATTGAATACGGCGGGATTTATGGCATGTCAATGATGGCGAACGAAATATCAGTATGTGAAATATCTTGCAGGTGGGGTGGGGTGGATGCGAAGTCGGCGTTATCGCCAAGCGGTTGCATCATTAGTGCCCGTGACGAGCGACCTGAACCCAGGACGTCCGATCTCGGCGTCTGGATGATTAGGGGGCCGCTCTGTTTCTCATCAGATACAATTCTTGCGTGTTGAAGCAACGCCGGAGTTCTCCTATCGTCGCCGCAATTTTCGGGGGAATTGGACATGCCTTTCCTGATTGCTATTCTCGGCGTGCTGGGAGCCGGGGCGTTCTGGTGGTATCGCATGAAGGCCATGAACGAAGCCGCGCGCGAGGTCGCCGACGTCGTCGGCCGCGTCCAGGGCAACATAAGGCGCAAGAAGCTGCGCAAGCAGGCGGCGCTGTCGCCGCTGACGGCGATCGACGATCCTGTGGTGGCGGCGGCAACGCTGATCACCGCACTGGCAGCGGAGCACGGCCCGATCCTGCCGAAGCGCGAAACGGTCATCCGCGAGGTGATCTCGCAGATTGCGGACAACCAGAAGAAGACCGATGAAGCCGTCGTCTACGCCAAATGGGCCGCGGCGCAGATCGACGACACGACGATCGTCATCGACAAGCTGGCGCCCTTCCTGCGCGAGCGCCTCGATCCCCACGAGCGCGAAGATCTGCTGCAGATGCTGGATCGTGTTGCCAAGAGCGGCGAGCAGAGTTTCAAGGTCGCCGACCAACGCATGCTGCGACTGCGGCAGAAGCTGGGGTTTGAGGTCAACTGACCTCGGTCAACATTGATCTTGAACGGAAGGCGGTCGTCCCCACATCAATGGGACGGTACCCCCAAACCGTCAAGGCACAGATGGAAGCAATTGCGTACGTGGCTGCGGAATTGGCCGATCTGATCGGCATGCTGTTTGGTGACAGATTGCGCAAATCCCGCGCCGGCAGGCTGGTGGTCGGCACGCTGGTCGCCATTGTGGTCTTCTACTACCTTGTCTGGCTGCTAGATCGCCTCCCCCTTCAATAGTCGCGGTGTGCCGTTGGACAACCCCGACGCCTGGCGGATGAAGAACTCCTTCAGCCTGGGCATGCGTTCGACGAGGCCGAGGCCGATGTCACGGACCTGGCGCAGCGCGCCGATGTCGTTGGAAAACAGCCGGTTCAGCACATCTGTGGTGACGCCCATCTGCACCGTGTCGAAGCGGCGCCATTGCTGGTAGCGCTCGAGCACGTCGAGCGCGCCGATATCCTGTCCCAAGCGATCGGCCTCGACCACCACTTCGGCAAGGGCCGCCACATCCTTGAAGCCGAGATTGAGGCCTTGGCCGGCGATCGGGTGGATGCCGTGCGCGGCGTCGCCGGCAAGTGCTACGCGCGGGGCGACGAAGGCGCGCGCGATGGTCAGGCCGAGCGGCCAGGCGCGCGGCTTGTCGGTGACGCGGATTTCGCCGAGCTTCAGGCCGAAGCGCAATTCAAGCTCCTGCTCGAAGACGAGGTCGTCGCCCGAGACCAGCTTTTCGGCATCCTCGGAACGTTCGACCCAGACCAGCGACGAGCGGTTGGTGCCGTCCTCGGTGGGCTTGAGCGGCAGCGTTGCAAACGGGCCGGCCGGCAGAAAATGCTCTTCGGCGCGGCCATTGTGCGGGCGCTCATGCGCCACCGTGCAGACGATGCCGGACTGGCCATATTCCCATTTCACCGTCTTGATGCCGGCCATGTCGCGCAATTTGGAATTGACGCCGTCGGCGGCGACCAGCAGCCGCGCCTCAATCGCCGCGCCGTCGGCCAGATGCACGGTGATGCCGGCGCCATTGCCGTCGAACGATGCGACCGCGACACCTTCGATGATGTCGATGCCTAGCTTTTGCGCGCGGCGGCGCAAGGCGCCGTTCAGGTCCTTGTTGGCGACCATGTGGGCGAACGGTTCGCCCGGCGCGACCTCGCCATCGAAGGTGAGAAACACCGGACGCACCGGATCGGCGGTGCGCGAATCGGTGACGATCATCTCGGTGATCGCCTGCGATTGCCCGACGATTTCCTGCCAGACGCCGAGCTGGTCGAGCATGCGGCAGGCGGCGGCGGCGATCGCCGAGGCGCGGCGGTCCTTCTGCCAGACGCCGGCGGGGGCAGCATCAACGACCGCCACGGCGAGGCCCGGCCGCGCCTGTTTCAGCGACACGGCGGCGGCGAGGCCGACATAGCCGGCGCCAGCGACCAGCACGTCGAGCGGGGTTTTTGCGTCCGGGTTGCGGTTCGCCATGTCAATTCCTTTCGAAGTCTCGACCATCCCCGCCCACTGGGGCATTCCGGCCTTGACTGCCCGCCATTCCTGTCGGAAACCGCCATAGCATCTTACGGCGAGGTCACGAAGCATGACGGCGGCCATGGACGAGCTTCTCAGCATTCTCGACCTCGAGCAGCTGGAACACAATCTGTACCGTGGTCGCAGCCCCAAGCTCGACTGGCAGCGCGTTTTCGGCGGCCAGACCATCGCCCAGGCGCTGGTCGCCGCGCAGCGCACCGTCGAGCCCGAGCGCCACGTGCATTCGCTGCACGGCTATTTCATGCGGCCCGGCGACACCAAGGTGCCGATCGTCTACGAGGTCGACCGCATCCGCGATGGCGGCTCGTTCACCACGCGGCGCGTGGTGGCGATCCAGCACGGCCAGGCGATCTTTTCGCTGGAAGCCTCGTTCCAGCAGGACGAGGTTGGCCTTGAGCATCAGCTGCCGATGCCGCGCGACGTGCCGCCGCCCGACAGCCTGTTGTCGCAGCGCGAATTGCTGGGCAAGTTCGGCGAGGCGGTGCCGGACGGCATCAAGCGCTACTGGGAGCGTGACCGGCCGATCGAGATGAAGCCGGTGATGCTGAAGCATTACACCAGCCGCGAAAAGCTGGAGCCGCAGCAGAACATCTGGATCCGCACCACCGGCCCGGTGCCGGCCGACCGCGGCATCCAGGCGGCGGTGCTTGCCTACCTCTCCGACATGACGCTGCTCGACACCTCGACCTTTGCGCACGGCCGCGCCATTTTCGACCGCGACATCCAGGCGGCGAGCCTCGACCATGCGATGTGGTTCCATCGCAGCCATCCGCTCGATGACTGGATCCTGTACACGCAGGACAGCCCGTCGACGCAGGGGTCGCGCGGCTTCACCCGCGGCTCGCTGTTTGCCCGCGACGGCACGCTGATCGCCTCGGTTGCCCAAGAAGGCCTGATCCGGCTGAAGCGGCCGCCTGCGGAATAGGCATTTTCGAAAAATTGCCTACTTTTTAATCAGTGACTGTCCGTTGACAGTGCGCACCGTGGCGCCGGGACTCGAGCGATCCGTTTGTTTACAATGAGTTAACACCCTGCTTCGGCAACTGGCACGGAGCTTGAATCCTGTTGGGCACTCTCCGGGCTTTTTGGGATCGGTGAAGGTGTGCAAACGCGGGGGACCGCAACAGCAAAGGGTGAAACCTTATGAAAATCGTGATGGCAATCATCAAGCCGTTCAAGCTCGACGAGGTGCGCGAAGCGCTCACCGCCGTCGGCATCCAGGGCCTGACCGTCACCGAAGTCAAAGGCTACGGGCGTCAGAAGGGACACACGGAAATCTATCGCGGGGCGGAATACGCGGTCAGTTTCCTGCCGAAAATCAAGATCGAAGTCGCGGTTAGCACAGACCTGGTCGACAAGGCCGTCGAAGCCATCACGGCGGCGGCCAAGACCGGCCAGATCGGCGACGGCAAGATCTTCGTCTTCGGCATCGATCAGGCGGTGCGCATCCGTACCGGCGAAACAGACACCGACGCACTTTGAGCGGCGAACACGTATTCCAATGGAGAGTTCAATGAATATACCTTCCACCTTGAAGTCAGTAGCGCGCTCCGCGCTGCTGGGCTCCTTAGCGCTCGGAGCATTGGGCACGGTTGCTGCCTTCGCGCAGGAGGCGGCTCCCGCCGTCGCGGCGGCAGCGCCAGCAGCGCCGGCTTTTACCGTCGACAAGGGCGACACCACGTGGATGATGATTTCCACCGTGCTGGTGCTGTTGATGACCATTCCCGGCCTTGCGCTTTTCTACGGCGGCCTGGTTCGTACCAAGAACATGCTGTCGGTGCTGATGCAGGTCTTCACCATCACCAGCGTGGTCATGATCATCTGGGTCTTCTACGGCTACAGCCTCGCCTTCACCCCGGGCAACGCCTTCGTCGGCGGCCTTTCGAAGATGTTTCTCTCCGGCGTCAACGTATCGACGCTTTCGGAAACCTTCAGCAAGGGCGTCGCCATTCCTGAACTGGTGTTCGTCGTCTTCCAGATGACCTTCGCCTGCATCACGCCCGCCCTGATCGTCGGCGCATTCGCCGAACGCGTCAAATTCTCCGCCTTGATCCTTTTCGTTATCCTATGGGTGACGTTAATCTACTTCCCGATCGCGCACATGGTCTGGTTTTGGGGCGGCCCGAGCGCCTATGCCGACCCGTCCGGCCTGATCTTCAGCTTCGGCGCCATCGACTTCGCCGGCGGCACGGTCGTTCACATCAATGCGGGCATTGCCGGTCTCGTCGGCGCGCTGATGATCGGCAAGCGCATCGGCTACAAGAAGGACATCATGGCGCCGCACTCGATGACGCTGACCATGGTCGGCGCTTCATTGCTGTGGGTCGGCTGGTTCGGCTTCAACGCCGGTTCGAACCTCGAAGCGAACGCCTATGCGGTGCTGGCGATGATCAACACCTTCGTCGCTACGGCGGCGGCGGCAGTGGCCTGGATCGTGCTTGAATCGCTGCTGCGCGGCAAAGCCTCCATGCTCGGCGCTGTTTCGGGCGCGGTCACCGGCCTCGTCGCGATTACGCCGGCTGCAGGTTTTGCCGGCCCGATGGGCGCTATCGTGCTTGGCATCGTCGCCACCTTCGTCTGCTACTTCTTCGTCTCGGTGGTGAAGAACACGTTCGACTATGATGACAGCCTCGATGTCTTCGGCGTCCACTGCGTCGGTGGCATCATCGGTGCGCTAGGCACTGGCATTCTGGTCAATCCCGCCCTCGGCGGCGCCGGCATCGTCGACTATTCGACGGCCGACTTCGCCGCCGGCTATGCCGGCACGGCCACGCAGCTCCTGGCGCAGGGCAAAGGCGTCCTGGTAACCCTGCTGTGGTCGGGCATCGGCAGCGCAATCCTCTACAAGGTCGTCGACTTGATCATCGGTCTGCGTCCGACAGCCGACGCCGAGCGCGAAGGCCTCGACCTGACTTCGCATGGCGAAGCGGCCTACCACTCGTAAGCCTTGCGGGGCGGCCTCGGCCGCCCGCATTCTCCCATCCCGTCGTGACGCTCCCGAAAGGAGTTCACGCTTTGAGGCCCGGGTCATTCCGGGCCTCTCTTTTTGGCAACCGTGCTGGCAGGCCTCGGTCCCTGCGCAATCACGTTCTAGTGATGGCCGCCGGCGGGGAGACGTCGACCGGATTGGTTCCGAACTGTTGAGACTGCCTACAGTGGAGTGAGCAAGATCGTGGCTCCGGGTGCGTATAGTTAATGCGGCCTTAACCTTCCCCCCGATAGTCTGACATCCGAATCTGCCGGAGTGCGTCATGCGCCCGGCCAGTCCATGACAGACGGGGAACGAAGCATGCGTTCAGGGGCTTCAGCACCGCTCGCGCTGACCGATACGGGGCACGGCATCCAGGCATTCGCGCGGCGCCAGGTCGGGCGGCTGGTCGGCGCCGGCCTGTTTGCGCTGGTCGCCTTTGGCGTCGCGGCGCTGGCGACCTGGAACGTCGCCGATCCCAGCTTCTCGCACGCCACCGACAACATCGTCACCAACGCCATGGGCTATGCGGGCGCGGTATTCTCCGACCTCGCCATGCAGTTCTTCGGCCTTGCCGCGGTTGCCGCCCTGGTGCCGGCGGTGATCTGGGGCTTTCTTCTGTTTTCGGCGCGCGGCGTCGACAGGCTGCCGAAGCGCGGCCTTGCCTGGTTCGGCTTCGCGCTGCTCGCGGCGGCGATGGCCGGCTGCGTGGTGCCGCCCAAGACGTGGCCGTTGCCGACCGGCCTCGGTGGCGTGTTCGGCGACATGGTGCTCAATATTCCGGGCCTGGTCATTGGCGGCTACCCGACCGGCATTGTTGCCAGCATCATTGCCATGGTGCTCATTGCGCCGGCGCTGTGGCTGTTTGCCTATGGCTCGGCGCTGATTGCGCGCAAGAACGGCTTTGCCGTCATGGAGCGCACCGCGGAGCCCGATCCCCGAGAGGACGACCTGCTCTTCGACGAAGACGAGGACGAGGGCGACGAGGGGATACTGGCGCTCGGCGCCGTTACCCACTGGTGGCTGTCTTTCCGCGCCTGGATGCATCGCCGGGCTGTGCGCCGCCAGCAGGAGCGCGACGAGTTCGAGCCGGAGATGGAGCAGCGCTCCACCGCATGGCGCCGCGCCGCCGAACGGGTCGAATCGGCGGAATTCGCCGAAGCGCGGATGAGCCCGGATGGCCGTGCCCGCGTCGAGCCGGAGTTCTTCGCCGCCATGGTCAATGACCGCAGCGTTTCCGTCGATCCGGACGATGACGACGTCCTCGATGCCGGTTTCGACAATGGCGACGAGGAGGTCGAACTCGACGACGAGCCGGTCCAGCGCCGTGCCGCGACGAACGCCAAGGTGCAGAACTTCCGCTCCGATGCAGCGACCCGCGTCGCCGCACCTGCGCCGCGTCCCGCTCCGGGCGCGCGCGTCCAGCGCGAGGCGCAGACCTCGCTGATTGGCTCGGAAACATTCGAAATGCCGTCGCTGCATTTCCTGTCGGAGCCGAAGAACGTGGTGCGCGACGCCAGCCTGTCCAAGGACGCGCTGGAGCAGAATGCGCGCCTGCTCGAAGGCGTTCTGGAGGATTTCGGCGTCAAGGGCGAGATCATCGCGGTGCGGCCCGGCCCCGTCGTCACGCTCTATGAGCTGGAGCCGGCGCCCGGCATCAAATCGTCGCGCGTCATCGGCCTGTCCGACGACATCGCCCGCTCGATGAGCGCGATTGCCTGCCGCGTCGCCGTGGTGCCCGGCCGCAACGCCATCGGCATCGAATTGCCGAATGCCAAGCGCGAGACCGTCTATCTCCGGGAGATCCTGGCCAGCCGCGATTTCGAGACGACCAAGTCCAAGCTGGCGCTGGCGCTGGGCAAGACCATCAATGGTGAGGCGGTGATCGTCGACATCGCCAAGATGCCGCATGTGCTGGTCGCCGGCACCACCGGCTCCGGCAAGTCCGTCGCCATCAACACCATGATCCTGTCGCTGCTCTACAAGCTGACGCCGCAGGACTGCCGGCTGATCATGATCGACCCGAAGATGCTCGAACTCTCCGTCTATGACGGCATCCCGCACCTGCTGACCCCGGTGGTCACCGACCCGAAGAAGGCCGTGGTGGCGTTGAAGTGGACGGTGCGCGAGATGGAGGACCGCTACCGCAAGATGTCCAAGGTCGGCGTGCGCAACATCGACGGCTTCAACGCGCGCGTGCAGTTGGCTGAAAAGAAGGGCGAAAAAATCTCGCGCACCGTGCAGACCGGCTTCGACCGCCAGACCGGCGAGGCGATCTACGAGACCGAGAACCTCGATCTTGAGCCGATGCCCTACATCGTCGTCATCATCGACGAGATGGCCGATTTGATGATGGTCGCCGGCAAGGACATCGAAGGCGCGGTGCAGCGCCTGGCACAGATGGCGCGCGCGGCCGGCATCCATGTAATCATGGCGACGCAGCGTCCGTCGGTCGACGTCATCACCGGCACCATCAAGGCCAATTTCCCGACCCGTATCTCCTTTCAGGTGACGTCGAAGATCGACAGCCGCACCATTCTGGGCGAGCAGGGCGCCGAGCAGCTGCTCGGCATGGGCGACATGCTGTACATGGCCGGCGGCGGCCGCATCCAGCGCGTGCACGGCCCGTTCGTCGCCGACGACGAGGTCGAGAAGATCGTCGCCCATCTGAAGCTGCAGGGCGTGCCCGAATATCTCGACGCCATCACCGAGGATGACGGCGAGGACGATGACGAGCCGTCGGGCAAGGGCGGCGCTGGTGGTGGCGGCAACAGCAATTTCGAGGATTCCGACGATCCCTACGACCAGGCGGTCTCGGTCGTGCTGCGCGACGGCAAGGCGTCGACCAGCTATATCCAGCGCCGGCTCGGCATCGGCTACAACCGCGCCGCCTCGATCATCGAGAAGATGGAGAAGGAAGGCATTGTCGGCCCGGCCAACCATGCCGGCAAACGCGAAATCCTGGTGCCGACCGAGGACGACAAGTTCTGATCAGCCGATACGGCCCGGCGGCAACCTTGAACCTTTTGGCGCGTTACAGCGACTGAGCGCTGTCCGGCCCGCCAAACTTAAGTCTAACTGGGGGTCCACGGACTGCAACGAGACACACACCACACGAGAGTGACCGGCATGAAAAACGATCTTTCCGCGATCAGCGATTTCGCTCCAAACCGTCGCCAGTTGCTCGGCCTTGGCCTGATGCTTGCCGGCGCCGCGGCCATCAACGTCGTGCCGGGGTTCCAGCTCTTGGCCTCGGCGCAGGCGGCGGTACCGCCGACGGCGCAAAAGATCGCCGACCATTTCTCCTCGGTCAAGTCGATGAGCGGCGAGTTCGTCCAGTTCGGCCCCAACAACCAGCAGACCGGCGGCAAGTTCTTCCTTGAGCGGCCAGGCAAGATTCGCTTCAACTATGACGGCAAGTCGAATTTCCGGGTGATTTCCGACGGCAAGTCGGTGGTCATCCTCAACAAGCGGCTGAAAACGTCCGATCTCTATCCGTTGTCGAAGACGCCGCTGAAGCTGTTGCTCGACACCAAGATCGACCTCTCGGGGGGCCGCGTGAAATCGATCAAGGAAGAGAGCGACCTCACCACCATCCAGCTTGCCGACAAGTCGGTGTTCGGCAATTCGAAGATCACTATGATGTTCGATCCGAAATCCTATGATCTGCGCCAGTGGACCATCACCGACGCGCAGGGCAAGGACACCACGGTGATGATCTACAACACCAAGGAAGGCGTCAGCTTCCCTGCGGACACCTTTGCCATCGACTATGCGGCGAACCGCGAGCTGAACACCAACCAGCGCTAGATGCGGTGAGGCCGGCCTGCCAATGGCGATCTCCTGCGCTTCCGGTGCTCACGTGGTTTAAGTACGCTCCGCTCCGGTTCTCGGAGACCGCCATTCGACTCGGCCTGACCTGAATCAGAGCCGCCGCCCGCAAAGGCTGGCTTGTGTTTGTGGCGCTAGGCTGGCAGTAGATCGGCGACCTTGTTCGGACCGCCGCATGCCCTTCTCCATCGCCACCTGGAACATCAACTCCGTGCGCCTGCGCATGCCGATCGTCGAGCGGCTGCTGACGGAGCAGGCGCCCGATGTGCTTTGCCTGCAGGAGACGAAGGTTCCCGACGAGCTGTTTCCGGAAAAGGCGTTCCGCAAGGCCGGCTACGAGCACATCGCATTCCATGGCCAGAAGGGCTATCACGGCGTTGCGACGGTGGCGCGGCGGCCGATCGAGATTGTCGAGAAACGGCGCTTCTGCGAGATCGATGACAGCCGGCATCTGTCGGTCAAGGTGCAGGCCGGCGGCAAGGCAATCCTGGTCCACAATTTCTACGTGCCGGCCGGCGGCGACGAGCCCGATCCGGAGATCAACCGCAAGTTCCGCCACAAGCTCGATTTCGTTGCCGAGATGAACGCCATCCGCGCCGCGCATGACGAGGTGTCGGCCTCGATCCTGGTCGGCGACCTCAACATCGCTCCGCAGGAGCACGATGTCTGGTCGCACAAGCAATTGCTCAACGTCGTCAGCCACACGCCGGTCGAGACGCAAAATTTCGACGCGATGCGGATCGCCGGCGACTGGGTCGACCTGATGCGGCTCGACGTGCCGCCAGAGCAGAAGCTCTACACCTGGTGGAGCTATCGCGCGCGGGACTGGGAAGCCTCGAACCGCGGCCGCCGGCTCGACCATGTCTGGTCGTCACCGAACCTGGTGCCGAGCTTTGCCGGCTATGAGATCCTGCGAGAGGCGCGTGGCTGGGAGCGGCCCTCGGACCATGTGCCGGTGATTGCGCGGTTCGACCTGGATTAGGCGTGCCGATATTCAGGTGAGGCCGGCCTGCAATGGCCGATACCTGCGCTTCCGGTGCGTACTTTGAGTACGCTCCGCTCCGGTTCTCGGTATCAGCCATTTTCGACTCGGCCTGACCTGAATCTCGACACACCCAAGCGTGAGCGCGGTCGCGGGGACCTACCCGCCAAACCTTGGCGCCAACTTCTCGATGCGGGCGATCATGGCCTGAAAATCATCGAGGATTCGCTGGTGCAGTTTCACCGCCACTTCGGGATATTCCTCCAGGATGCGGCGAAACATCTTGCGGCTCAACCTTATCACTTCCGAATCGGTCTCGGCCGAGGCGCTGGTCAGCCGTCTTGAGTCGGCGATCAGCGCCAGTTCGCTGAGGATCGTGCCGGGGCCGGCGGTGCCGATCGGGATGCGGTCGCCGTCATGCTCGCGGTAGAGCACGATGCGGCCACTGACCACGATATAGGCCGAGTCGGCTTCGTCATCCTCGCGGTACAGCTTGCGGTCGGCCTGCAGATGGGTGGCTTCGGCGCCGAAGGCGAGCAGGCGCAGCTGTTCCTGCGTGAAACCCTCAAAGAGCTTCACGGCGGACAGGATGCGGATGTCGTCATCCAGCGCCATCTCTAGCTGCGTCCCCGAACGGTCAGTCCAATCCCTCCCTTAGAGCGCCGCGTGTCCAATTGAACGCGCAAAGGACGCTCTAACACTTCAATCTGCGCAGCGGGCCGATCCAGGCTCCCCCAGCCGGATCCTCCCCGAAACAGTCCCGCCCCGACCGCTTATTGAACAATGAAAAGTTTAAGGAACCAGCTTGTAGCCGCCGCTTTCTGTCACAAGAATTTCAGCATTGGAAGGATCGCGCTCGATCTTCTGGCGCAGCCGGTAGACGTGAGTTTCGAGCGTGTGCGTGGTGACGCCGGAATTGTAGCCCCACACTTCCTCAAGCAGGACGTCGCGCGTCACCACCTTCTGGTCGGCTCGATAGAGATATTTGATGATCGAGGCTTCCTTCTCGGTCAGCCGCACCTTGCCGCCGCGCGGGTCGATCAGAAGCTTCTGGCTGGGCTTGAACGTGTAGGGGCCGACCGAAAAGGTGGCGTCCTCGCTCTGCTCGTGCTGGCGCAGTTGTGCGCGGATGCGGGCGAGCAGCACGGCGAAGCGGAACGGCTTGGTGACATAGTCGTTGGCGCCGGCCTCGAGGCCCAGAATCGTGTCGGAATCGGTATCGTGGCCGGTCAGCATGATGATCGGCGCCTTGTAGCCGCCCTTGCGCAGGATCTTCACCGCCTCGCGGCCATCCATGTCGGGCAGCCCGACGTCCATGATGAGCAGGTCGATGAGCCCGCCGCGCGCCGCGGCGACGCCTTTGGCGGCGGTCGCTTCCTGCAAGACGTCGAATTCTTCGTAAAGGGCCAGTTGCTCGACGAGGGTTCCGCGCAGGTCGTCATCGTCGTCAACGATCAGAATGGTACGTGATGTCATGGATCAATCCATTGTTTTGAAAAGAATTTTCAGTTGACCGCCCCCCATTTATGCGGAAGCTGACCGGCGCAACAGTCCGATCACAGTGATTTGTTCCGTGACACGATCATACAAGAAAAAACGCGATCGCAATGCAGCCGGCGCAATTTTGCCGAAAGGGCTGCGTGTGCTGGTGGTTCGGGCGAGGCCGGGCAACCCCAGCCAGGGGATATTGCAGGCCGGCAGCAAGGTGTTTGCCTGCGCGCTCGGACGCGGCGGCATCTCAGCCAACAAGCGCGAAGGCGACGGTGCGACGCCGCTTGGCGAGATGCGGATTTTGTCAGGATATTTTCGGGGCGATCATTTCGCGGCCGGCCGCAAAACCCGGCTGGCGATGGCGCCGATCGGCGCCGATCTCGGCTGGTGCGAGGTGCCGGACGACCGCAACTACAACCGGCCGGTGAAAATCCCCTATGGCGCCAGCCATGAGCGAATGCGGCGCGACGACCGCCTCTATGACGCCTGCCTGGTGCTCGACTGGAACATGGCGCCGCGCCGGCGCGGCCGCGGCAGCGCCATCTTCTTCCATCTGGCGCGCCCAGGCTTCACACCGACGCAAGGCTGCGTGGCGGTGACAGCGCGGACAATGGCGCGGCTGTTGCCGCTGGTGTCGGACCGGACGGTGGTGAGGGTGGTGAGGTAGGGAGTAGGGAGTAGGGAGTAGGGAGTAGGGAGTAGGGAGTAGGGAGTAGGGAGTAGGGAGTAGGATGGTCTCGGCGTCGTTTCAATCCTTCACTACTCACTACTCACTACTCACTACTCACTACTCACCATTGCCTAACGCCTTCTCGGCTTCTGCCACCCAGTGTCCAGCAATCCAAGCCGGCCGAGTTCCCGGTCCACGGCCCGCGTCACGTCCTTGCGCTGCGCGCCGACGTCCCGCAACTGGCGATCCGACAGATCCTCCACGTCATGGCGCGGCAGGTTGATGGCGACTTTCGCCTGGCGAAGCCAGTCCGTTACGGCATGCAACCAGTTCGAGCGAGCTGCTGGCGAGTTCAAAACGAAGATGGACATGATGCGCTCCCGTGTTCCGCCGGATATCAAATCCGGCTTGATGGTGTTTCGATGGATGCATCATGCCGCATTGAAATCCATGAGAGAAACGAGTAGTTCTTTTCGGATCGTCAAGTTTTATTTGAGGATACGTTGATGTCCCGTCTGTTGCCCGGAACGCGCGCGCTGAGGACTCTGGAAGCCGCCGCCCGCCACCTCAATTTCACCCGCGCTGCCGACGAGCTCGGGCTGACGCCGGCGGCGGTCAGCCACCAGATCAAGGAAATCGAGGATCAGCTCGGGCTGGTGCTGTTCACGCGAACCAGTCGTACCATCCGGTTGACCGAGGCAGGTACGGTGCTGTTCGAGGCCTCGATCGATGCGCTGGACCTGCTCAACCGGGCGGTGTCGCGGGCGCGCAAGCTGACGCGCGGCACGGCATTGCTGAAGGTGACGCTCGATGCGCAGTTCGCGTCAAAATGGCTGATGCGGCGCGTCGACGATTTTCGCAAACTTCAGCCCAGTATCGAGCTGAGGTTCGACATCGGCTACGAAGTGCGCGATTTCGAACTCGACGACGTCGATGTCGGCATCCGGTTCGGGGTCGGCAAGTATCCGGGGCTTCGCGCCCATCGCCTGTTCGACAACATCCTCATTCCGGTGTGCAGCCCGAGCCTGCTGACCTCCGGCCCGCCGCTGCGCGAACCGCGCGACCTCTTCAACCACACGCTTGCCCATATCGAATGGTCGCGCCAAGGCGTGACATGGCCGAACTGGCGCATGTGGATGGCGGCGGCCGGCATCAACGATTTCGACGACAGCCGGACTATCGTGTTTGGAACCTCTACCGATGCCGTGCAGGCGGCGCTCGACGGCAATGCCGTGGCGCTCGCCGAGTTCGCCATGGTGGCAAGCGACCTTTCCCAGGGAAGGCTGGTGCAGCCCTTTGAACTCGGTCTGCGCGTGGGGCCGGAGTTCGGCTACTTCCTGGTCTATCCCGAGAGCACTGCCAACGATCCGCGCATCATCGCTTTCCGCGAATGGATCCTCGACGAAGTCGCCAGGACGCAGACCTGACGACTTCTGCAGGCCTCAGCCGGCGACCGGCGTCCCGAACCAGCCGATCACCGCGCCGATGATCAACAGCACGCCGAGCCAGTGGCCGCCGTCGATCAGGGTCAGGTCCCAGCCGAAATTCTCATAGCGATGGTTGGCCGTCAGCGTCGTGGCGACGAAACCCAGCCAGAGGACGAAGCCGAAGATCAGCCCTGCGACAAGGACCGGCTCGCCGCCGGTCATCGCGCCGACGACCAAGGCTAAGACCAGCGCCATGATCAGCTCGGCGATGAAGGAGATGATGAAGGGCAATATTGATTTCTTTGACGTTGACGGATCGATCCTGGCCGCCCTCATCCAAGGCTTGCTGAGGGCCGTGTACCAGACGGCGCCAAACAGCCACGCCGCGACGGCCGCGACAACCACCGCCAGCCAGTTCACCACTGAAAAATCCATAAAGTCCTCCCCTCAAGCATGCCGCCCAAAGCCTGACGGTTCTGGGATAACGACATGCGTATTCTTCAAAATGCGCGATGGAACGCCTGTTCGGCAATGCCGTCAAGCGAAGCGCCACACCGTGGTGCGCTTGACCAGGGCGTCCTCCAGCGCCCGCGTCACCGCCACTTCGTAGACGGCGAGCGGCTCCAGTCCCGCCTTCGGCATGTAGGAGCGGCCCGGATCGCCGACGAGGATGTCAGCGCCGCGCGCCTTCAGTGTCGAAAACCACGGCATCAGCGTGTCGGCGAAGGATTTGTCGTAGAAGACGTCGCCGGCCAGTACCACGTCCCAGCCGGCGTCGGTGCCGATGCAGTCCGTGCCGCAAAAGTCGATGGCAACGCCATTGGCCTTTGCGTTGAGGCGGACCGCCGTTTCGCAGAACGGGTCGATGTCGGCGGCGATCACGTGCGCCGCACCCGCCTTGCCGGCGGCGATGGCGACAAGGCCGGAGCCGGAGGCGAAGTCGAGCACGCGTTTGCCCCGCACATCCGACGGATTGTCCAGCACGTGACGGGCAAGGCCCTGACCGCCGGCCCAGGCAAAGGCCCAAAACGGCGGCGGCAGGCCGATTTCGATCAGCTCGTTCTCCGTGCGCTGCCAGAGGTCATGCGCTTCGTCGGCAAGATTGAGCACAATCTCCGGCACATGCGGCGGCGACATAAGCGCCGTGTTGTCGAGAATGAACTTTTTCGCGCTGTTCGGCATGAGGGCCGTCACGGAGCCGGCGTCAGGCCGCCCATGCGGCAGACTTCCTTCCATTCGGCCGGCGTCACCGGCTGTACGGAAAGCCGTCCAAGCCGCACCAGCGCCATCTCGGCGAGTTTCGGATTGGCCTTGACCTGTTCCAGCGTCGGCGGGTTCGGCACATCCTTGAAGGCTCGGATGTCGACGCATTCCCAGCGCGGATCGTCGGTGGTGCTGTCGGGGTGGGCAAGCCTGCAGACCTCGGCAATGCCGACGACGTTCAGCCCTTCATTGGAGTGATAGAAGAAGCCGAGATCGCCGATCTGCATCGCCTTCATGTTGTTGCGCGCTGCATAGTTGCGCACGCCGTCCCACTGCGTGCCGGCCTTGCCCTTGGCCTTCAGCGCCTCGAAGGAGAAGACCGAAGGTTCGGATTTGAACAGCCAGTAGTTCATGTCTTTGCTCCAACTACTATTTTTGCGCAATTCCGGACGGAAAACCGTTACACACTTTTCCTGGGATCGCTCTAGGCGCCGCCGGAACTAACTAGCCGCCGGCTTGTTGAAGGTCCAGTTCCACTGGCGGATTTCGACACTTTCGAACAGCCCGGCCTTGGCATAAGGGTCGGCAGCCGACAGCGCCTGCGCACCGGCGAGATCGGGCGCTTCGACGACGACGAGGCTGCCGTTGGGCTTGCCTTCGGCGTCGAGGAACGGGCCGGCAAAGGCCAGTTTGTTGTCGGCGTTCAGGCCTTCGAGAAAGGCGACGTGCACCGGCCGCGTATCGACCCGCACCTGCAGGCTGCCGGGCTTGTCCTTGCAAATCAACGCAAACAGCATGCTTTCGAAACTCCGGGTTGGGATTGCGACTAAAGTTCGCCTTGAACTGCCGAAACCGCGTTTTTGCTTTTATGGTGCCTTCGGGTCAATGCCAAATGATCTGTCGCGATGGATCTCCGCCCCGCTCAAGGCCAAGGCATTGAAATGATGGATCCACATGAGTTTGATGAAAGTCACAGACGATATCGCTTCGCCCGAAAGAGCAGACACAGGCAACAGCGCTGCATTGCGAAAAAAGAGCGCCTGGCCTTTGCGATTGCTGCTTATAAAGACGCCACTGGATATTTCGTAAGTCAAAGATAATCAATTTTCGATATGATACGCTCCCAGCGGGTCAGTTGTGGGGATGGGCTGGTTCTTCCAGAACGCCTGAATAGAGGACGCAATGGAGAGCATCGCGGGGGACACGACAGTCAGGATCGACGACGCCACGCCTGCTTTCACGGTCAGCATGGAGACCGAGCGCGTTCTCGTCTCTGCAATTATTCCTTGCCTGAACGAAGAATTGACGATTGGCATTTGCATTCGCAAAGCCTTCGATGCCTTCTTGAGGCGCGGCGTCAAGGGGGAAGTCGTCGTCGGCGATAATGGCTCCACGGACAGGTCGGTGGAGATTGCGCAACAGTTGGGAGCGCGGGTCGTCCATCAGCCGGTAAAGGGCTATGGCGCGGCAATCAGCGCTGCAGTTGAAGCGGCCGAGGGCAAATATCTCATCATGGCCGATGCCGATGATTCCTACGACTGGAGCCAATTGGGCGATTTCATCGATGCGTTGGAATTGGGTGCGGACTTTGTCATGGGCAATCGGTTCGCCGGCGGTATCGAGCCGGGCGCCATGCCGCTACTGCATCGCTACCTGGGCAATCCCGTCCTGTCCACCATCGCTCGCTGGCTGCACAAATCTCCGATTCGCGACTTCCATTGCGGCATGCGCGGCTTCACTCGAGAGGCATTTCAGAAAATCGGCGCACGCTCGCCGGGAATGGAATTCGCCTCGGAAATGATCATCAATGCGCATCGCGCTGGGCTCACCATTCGTGAAGTGCCGATCAAGCTCTACCCCGACAAGCGAAACCGCGCCCCGCATCTGCGTTCCTTCCGCGACGGTTGGCGCCATTTGCGGCTCATTATTGCTCACGCGCCGGACACCATGTATCTCGTGCCTGGGCTGACCTTGCTGATCACTGGCATTGCCGGCCTTGCAGTTCTCGCTGCCGGACCTGTTCGCATCGGTGGATGGTACTTCGGAATTCACTTCGTCGCGCTCTCGGCTATGGCGACGTTGATTGGCCTTTCAGCGATCCTGTTCGGTATGCTGGCAAAGGTGGCAATCGCCATCTACCATCCGGTCTACAGCGGTCGAATTGTGTCATGGCTGACGCGCGGTCGCCCTTTGGAATGGCTGGTTTTTTCCGGTGGCGTACTCGCGGCAGCTGGCTTCGCGGCGGACGTGGCACTGGCGCTACATTGGATTTTTGTCGGTGGCCCCATGGAGCAATCAGTGCATCAGACCTTTGTGGTCACCACTATCTGCGTGGCCGGCATGTCCATGGTGCTATCTGGCTTCGTGCTCAAGTTGCTGCTTGATACATTGAGCGCCAGACATGAGTTCTAACCCTTCAGCAGCCTCGCGAGCGGAAATTCAAGCCGTAAGCCGCGCAGCCGAAAAGCCTTTTCTGTCGGTCGTCATGCCTGTCCATGACGGGGCGGCATGGATTGGAGCGACACTTGATTCACTTGCTGCGGAGCTGACTGGCGACCTGCAGATAATCATTATCGACAGCAGCCCGACGAACGCCACAGCTGCCATTGTCGAGCGATTCCTCTACCGGCCGGCGTTCCGGCTGCTTCGGCGAAAAGATCTCGGGCCTTGGCAGTCGAAGACCAACCTGGGCGTTGAGCTAGCCGCCGCCGATTATGTCTGCATACTCCACCAAGACGACCTGTGGTTGCCCGGGCGCATTGAGGCCGCTCGACGCTGGCTCGCGGACGCACCCGAAGCAGCGCTTCATTTAGCCCCGACTGCGATCGTTGACCGCCACGGCCGGCGAATGGGATGCTGGAACTGTCCCTTGCCAACCGAAAAGGTGCTCGAATCTGAATTCTTGCTGGAACGGCTTCTCGTACAGAATTTCGTGTCTGTGCCTGCTCCGATTTTTCGTCGGAGTGCTTGGCTGGCATGCGGGGGCATGGATGAGATGCTTTGGTATACGGCGGATTGGGATATGTGGGCGAAGCTCGCTGTTGCCGGATCTGTCGTTTATCACAAAGAGATAACCACAGCCTTCCGGGTTCATGGCGATTCGCTGACCGTAACCGGATCGCGCGATGCGAACGAATTCCGTTCGCAAATGCAGACTGTCCTAGAGCGCCATCTGTACCGGCTTTCGGCGCGCAGCCGACGCCAGATTGAATCTGCTGCTCGGGCATCGATCAGCGTCAATGTGTCGCTGGCGGCTGCGTCGGGCGGCGACTTGAAGGCCTTGGTTCGAGCGGCTCGCACCATGCTGTCGCTCGGGCCGACGGGATTAAGGCGCTACTTGCGCGATTCGCGATTGCTGGAGCGCGTCATGTGCCGGCTTCGCGCGAAACTGACAGGAGCGTTCTGAGGCAATGTTCAGCTCTGCCAGGATCGCCGACGACCAAGTGGACAAGAGCAACCATGCCGGAGCTCACGAAAGACCGCTTTTGGAACGTGGATGGCGGTACACTGTGGTGGGAGCGATATGCGCAATTGCGCACAATGCCATCATGATTGCGGTTGATCAGCTGGGTGGGCATTACCTGCTGGGCATCATGATTTCATTCCTGGCTGTGATGCCTACGGGATACGCTCTGCACAGCTGGTTCACCTTCGGCAAGCCACTTCGCTTGAAAGCGTTTGCGCGTTTTGCGGCAGGTGTGGCTGCGGCCTATCCGATCTCGGTAGCCATGATGGTGCTTCTCTGTTCATGCCTCGGCCTTGGCGTTGCGATTGCGTCTCCGATCGCCACAGTTGCGTTGCTCATCTGGAACGTTGTCGTTGCGCATTTTGCTATCTTGTCACGGTTCAATCTAAAGCCCGTCACCTTGCCGGCGACATCCTCTCGCTCAACCACGGGAAACGAGGAATGAGAATGTTGCCGCCAGGACAGATCATGCGCAGGGCTCTTGGCCGTCATTTCAAGCCGGTCGGAGACATCTACCGGCGTGTTTTCGTCAATCTCAATGTAATTGCGGATTTTCTCGATCGCGAATTGCCGAACGGCGCGAGGGTTTTGGATATCGGCGGCGGGGATGGAGCGCTCGTCGACCGGTTGCTTGATCGGCGCCCCGACCTAACGGTTACGATGTGCGATCTCGCACCTTCAATCGGTGCCTTTCTAAGCAACGCAAATCGGGCGAAGGTCGAACTTCTGCCCGCCACGGACCTTTCCAGCGTGCAGGGATCTTTTGATGTTGTGACGATTTCCGACGTCATTCATCATGTGCCGGTCGATGGGCGCGACGCATTCTTCAAATCGCTGGCCGACAGTTGCGAACGCTGGGCCTGCCGGAAGATCATCTTGAAGGACATCGAGCCTGGTGGAATACGCGCCACCTTGTCGCTTCTTGCGGACCGGCACATTACCGGAGACAAGCATGTCGTGCTATTTTCACGCTCGGACTTCACGGCCATGGCAAGACGGCATTTCCCCACAGCAAAAAGAGCATCGGCGTTACCGGACCGGCCGAATTATTGTGAACTGCTCAGCTGGTAGCAGATGGGTAGATCCTGGCGGGTCGCTAGAACGTTTCACCGTTTCACGGAAACGGCGAACCGCTCTATCTCTTTGTTTTTGCGCAATTCCCAAGGGAAAGCGCTACGCGCTTTTCCTGGGAAAACCGATCACACTTTCCTGGAATTGCTCTTGGCGATAAGCGCTGGTCAGCGACACGCTATTTGGTCGCGATGGTGCCGAGCATGCTGGCGATCCGGTGACTCTCCGGGCGATCGACCAGAAATTTGTCGATAAACTTCAACGGGAATGTCAGCGTCAGGATCGCGGCTTTCGCTACCATGTAGCGGGTTCGGTTCTCTCGACCGACAACGACGCCGATGTATTCGGACAGGATGTTGACGATCGCGCTTGTCGGCCCTTGATGCGTCTGGACCTCTACCCTTGCGAACCGCTGGAGAAGCTGCTTGATCCCGTCCTTTGTGAAGTTGCAGTAGTGGGCGGGATAGCCGTGATAGGGGAACAGGAAAGGGTTGATGCAGAGCAGCTTCCCACCCGGCTTCAGGACACGGAACACTTCATCGACGACCGCTACCGGATTGGGAACATGCTCGATCACGCTGTCCAGAATGACGACGTCGACGGAATCGCTCGCAAGCGGCGTGTGCTCGATATTCGCGACCAGATCGACGTTCGGGGTGGGGAACAGGTCAATGTTGAGAACATCGGGGCGGACGCGCCGTGCGCCGGAGCCGAACTCAACGATCATTGAGTCCTGAGGTATCGAGGCAAGAAACGAATTCAGCGTGTCGTGCGGTGAATATTCGCTGGTGATGACCTGCTTGAGCGAATTGTAGAGACGGGCGCGCGTACTGGTACCGGCATACGCCTCTTCATGGAAGCTCGCGTCGAAGCCCTCCCTCACCGGCGACTCGACAAAGAACGGAATGCCTTTGTGCACGGGATAGGGGGCAGGGCAAGATTCGCAGGTCAGGGCAACCGGGCTTGTGCCAAGCCTGGAATAGCAGACTGGGCAGACGAGGCCCGATGCCATCTTGGGTTGTAGCACGCGATGTCCTTTCAAGCCTCCGCATTGTCGCAGAAGGCTGGCTGCCGTGTTTGAACATAACCCTTCTTAACAAGCAAAAGGCTAACAGCGGCTAAAGTCCGCTGCGTATAGACAGGCTGGAGCGGAGCGCTGCAAGAATCCGAAGCGCGACGGCTTCAGTTCCGCACAGTCTCGGAAAATTAACCGCGGTGGAACCATGCTTCGCCAAGCGGAGCTGCCGGCCTCGAAGTTGTTGTCTGAGGATGAAGGGCGTTGTGCCCAGCGAGGCAGCACGCCTGGCGCTGGTCTGCCTGGGCACGATCGAGGGGGTTGTCTTGAATACGCAGGAGCCGGGACCAAACAAGCTGTTCGCTCTCGGGCAGCGCCCAACAACAACTTTTCTGCATATCCTGATCGCACTCAAGATCATCTTGCTGTTCGTTCTGGCTTGGAACATCCGCTTCGTCATGGATGAATTCGTCCAACTCGGATGGGCGAAATATTTCTCCAACGGCCTGTTCGATACGATCTGGCATCCCAAGGCGGTCGGCTATGCGGCTTTTTATGAGATTGCTCATCTGATCGGCTGGAATGCCACGTCGATTCTGCTTGCTGGCCGCATGCAGACTGCGTTGCTGGCCTGCGGGACGATCTCTTTGATCTACGCATGCGCTCGCGCTCTGGGCGAGGATCGCGTGCGCGCTTTGACGATCGTCCTCGTTCTCCTGTGCTTTTCGAATTTCATGGAGCGCATCTTTCGTACCATCGCCGAACCGCCGGCAGTGTTCTTCGCCGTGGCGGCGTTGCTGGTTGTCCTGCGCGCACCTGGGTTGAGGGCAAGGCAGCTTGTTGCCGCCGGCATGCTAAGTGGCCTTGCCTTCGTCATCACTCAGAAATCGGTCTACTTCAACGTTGCGCTCGGCATCGGCCTTGTTGCTGACGCAGCCTTGATGAGGCGCTACGCAACAGGGGCGGTTCGCGGAGGGTGGCTCGTGCTTGGATGGGCCGTTCCGATAATGGTCTATTGCTTGATCTTCGGTGGAGGCGCCCCTGTTCTCGCGGCCAAAAACCTTATACTTGGCCCGGTCGAGATTGCGACGCGTGGAGGCGGTGACTACGGGGGACTGAGGCAGTTCGTGTTACAGACACTGGCGCGGAACGCCCTTCTTTACGGGATCTGTTTCTCCGGTTTGGCCCTGTCACTGATGCGGATCATGAAACTCGATGGTCGAAGGCGAATTGCGCTGATCTTTTCACTCGTCATCACGGTGCTGGTATTCACGCACGACCAGCCCTGGCCTTATGTCTTCATCATGGCGTTGCCGTTCGTTGCGCTCTGGTCGTTGGAGCTTCTCGACAGCACCGCAACCCACGCGCGCTACCGGGTTCCTGTCCTCGCGGTGCTGATCACAGCCATCGCCATGAGCTACGCGAGCAATGTCGTTTACCTACGCCTCAACAATCAGACCCAGCTTGAACTGGTCTCGCGCGCGGAATCTTTGCTCGCACCGGATGAGAAGTATTTCGACGGCATCGCCATGCTGCCCAATCGACAGGAGCCCTCCACACTCTGGCTCGACCAGCATTATGTCTTGAAAACATTGCAGGAAGGCAGGCAATCGGAAGCCTACAAAGTTCTCTCGGATTCCCCGCCCAAGATGGTCCTCTGGTCATATCGCCTGGATTTGATCGATACCGTCATCGCGCCTCTCATCCGCGACAGCTACGTCCAGATCGCTCCCAACATCAGAATGGCTGGTCGTCGCCTCTATTCCGGTCGTCCGGTCGTTTTCAAGGTGCCTGTCGCCGGACGATACAGCCTGTACACGACCAGCGGGGAGCTTGCAGACGGCGAGGTCGAGATAAACGGCACCTCGCATTCTTCGCCCCTATCCTTGGAGGCAGGTACCAGCGACGTTGTCCTGCGCAACGGTCCAGCCGAGGCACTGCTGCTGCCGGAAGGTGACTATGAAAACCGCATCGTGCCTGGCGGGGACAATGCCGAGCTGTTTACGGGAGTTTACAATTAAATACCGGTTTCGGTCTTCAGCGGCCGGGTCATCAATGCCGTGACAGCCTGCCGAATGGTGATCGTGCCGTCCAGTATCGCCGACACCGCAGCGATGATCGGCGCGTCGATGTCGCGCTCGGTGGCGATGCGGGCGGCGATCGCCGCCGTCGGCACGCCTTCGGCGAGCGGCAGTCCGGACAAGGGCTTACCTTGCCCCAGCGCCAGCCCATAGGCGAAATTGCGCGACTGGGCCGAAGAGCAGGTGAGCAAAAGGTCGCCGAGGCCGGAAAGCCCCATCAGCGTCTCCGGCTTGGCGCCGAAGGACGCCCCGATGCGGCGCAGTTCGACGAAGCCGCGTGTCACCATGGCGGCCTGCGCGCTGGCGCCGAGCCCGGCGCCGGTGACGGCGCCAGCGGCAATGGCGAAGACATTCTTCAAAGCGCCACCAATCTCGACGCCGATCAAATCGTCGCTGGAATAGCAGCGCAGATTCTGCGCCGAAAAGCGCGAGGCAAGCTCGGCCGCCAAGGCGTCGTCGCGTGCAGCAACCACGACAGCGGTCGGCAGACCCTTGGCCACATCGGCGGCAAAGCTGGGACCGGACAGGGCCGAAACCGGGGTTTCGGGCAGGATCTCACCAACGATCGCCGACAGCAGCGCGCCGGTGTCGCGCTCAATGCCCTTGGCGCAGAGAACCAGCGGGATGCCTTTCGGCATATGGGGCTTTGCCGTCGTCAGCATGGCGCGCAGCGCCTGCGCCGGCGCCACGGCCAGCGCGCAATCGGCATCGGTCAGGGCCGTGCCGATATCGCTCGTCGCCGCAATGCCTGTTTCAATGGCGATGCCGGGGAGATAACGCGGGTTCTCGCCGCGGCGGATCACGGAAACCGTCTCTTCGTCGCGGGCGTAGAGCCGCACATCGTGACCGGAGCGCAGCATCGCCAGCGCCAGCGCCGTGCCCCAGGCGCCGCCGCCGAGCACGGCGACGCGCCAGCCGGTTCTGTCCCTGCCGCTTGTGTTGCCGGCGCTCATGCTTTCGCTCCACGCCGGCCGGAGCCGACCATCGGCGCCGAAATGCTGTCCAGCGGCCAGCGCGAACGCGGCACGAAATCGAAGCCGTTCTCTTGCGACAGGCCTGCCCGCAACCGCTCGATCCCGGCCCAGGCGATCATCGCCGCATTGTCGGTGCAAAGCTTCAGCGGCGGCGCGACAAAGGCGAAGCCGGCCTCGGCGCACTGCTTCTGCAGCGTCGCCTTGATCGCTCTGTTGGCGGCGACGCCACCGGCAACGACCAGCGCCGGCTTGGCCTTGTCCGGAAATTCGTCACGGAAGCGGGCAAGCGCGCGGGCCACGCGGTCGCCCAGCGCATCGGCTACCGCCGCCTGGAACGAGGCGCAGATGTCGGCGACATCCTGCTCGCTCAGCGGCTGGATGGCGGTCGCCGCCTGGCGCACCGCGGTCTTGAGGCCGGAGAAGGAGAAATCGGGCTGCGCAGATCCTTTCATCGGCCGTGGAAAGGCAAATCGCGTCGCATCGCCCGAGATTGCCGCCTTTTCGACATTCGGGCCGCCGGGATAGGGCAGGCCGAGCATTTTGGCCGTCTTGTCGAAAGCTTCGCCGAGCGCGTCGTCGATGGTCGTCGCCCAGCGTTGGTAGTCGCCGACGTCGCGCACGGCGACGATCTGGGTGTGGCCGCCGGAAACCAGCAGCAGCAGATAGGGAAAATCGAGCCCGTCGGTCAGCCTTGCGGTCAGTGCGTGGCCTTCGAGATGGTTGATGGCGATCAGCGGCTTGCCGGCGGCCGCTGCAATCGCCTTGGCCGTCATCAGGCCGACGATCAGCCCGCCGACCAGGCCGGGGCCGGCAGTAGCGGCAATGGCGTCGATGTCGGCCAGGGCTACGCCCGAATCCGCAAGAGCGGCCTCGACAATGCCGTCCAGCGCCTCGACATGGGCGCGCGCGGCGATCTCCGGCACGACGCCGCCGAAGGCGGCGTGCTCCTCGATCTGGCTGAGCACGATGTTGGACGCAATCACCGGCACGGAATCGCCGTCCAGCGTCACCACGCTGGCGGCGGTCTCGTCGCAACTCGTCTCAATGCCCAGAACGCGGATCAATTCGTCGCTGTCTCCAGAGATTGTGTCGCCGGACTTTCCTAGTTAGTAGAGGCGGGCCTCGCAAGGGAGAGCGCCGGAAACGCAAAGCCAGCCGGGGGTTATCACGGACCGCGCGCCATGCAAACTTTGAAAATAGGAACACGCGGCAGCCCGCTGGCGCTCGCCCAGGCGCATGAGACGCAGGCGCGGCTGATGGAAGCGCATGGCATGCCGGCGGAAGCCTTCGAGGTCGTCGTCATTTCGACCAGCGGCGACCGCATCCAGGACCGGCCGCTGTCGGAAGCCGGCGGCAAGGGCCTGTTCACCAAGGAAATCGAAGAGGCGCTGCTGGCCGGCACGATCGATATCGCCGTGCATTCCTCCAAGGACATGCCGACAGTGCTGCCGGTCGGGCTGGAGCTGTCCGCCTTCCTGCCGCGCGAGGATGCGCGGGACGCCTTCATCGGCAAGGCGGTGGAGCGCATTGTTGATTTGCCGCAAGGCGCCAAGGTCGGGTCGTCTTCGCTCAGGCGTCAGGCGCTGATCCGGCGCATGCGGCCGGACCTAGACGTGGTCATGTTCCGCGGCAATGTGCAGACCAGGCTGCGCAAGCTGGAGGAAGGCGTCGCCGAAGGCACGATCCTCGCTTATGCCGGGCTGAAGCGGCTCGGGCTCGGCCATGTCGTCACCGATCTGATGCCGCTCGATGCTTTTCCGCCGGCGCCGGGACAAGGCGCAATCGGCATCGAAACCCGCATCGGCGACAGCGAGGTCGAAAAGATGCTGGTGGCCATCCATGATGTGCCGACAGGCCAGGCGCTGGCCTGTGAGCGCGCCTTCTTGGCGGCGCTCGATGGCTCCTGCCGCACGCCGATCGCCGGCTATGCGACGATATCGGGCGGCAGGCTGGTTTTCGCCGGGCTGATCATTTCGCCCGATGGCACGCAATCGCATGAGGTCAAGGCCGAAGGCTTGGCGCTGGATGCCGCTGACATCGGCACGGACGCGGCCAGGATGGTGCGGGTCAAAGCGGGCGAAACCTTCTTCGACGGCTGGGTCTGATATGCGTGTCCTGGTGACGCGGCCGCAACCTGGGGCGTCGCGAACCATGCGGCGGCTGCAGGAATTGGGATTTGAGCCGCTCCTTCTGCCGCTGACCGAAACGGTGACACTGCGGGTTGGCGCCGATGCTGCGAGCGACAATGCCGTGGCCGTCGCTGTGACCAGCGCAAATGCGGTGCGGCATGCGCCGAAAGAACTCATTCGTGCGCTCGCCGCCTTGCCTTGCCATGCCGTCGGACGCAGGACGGCTGAAGCGGCACGTTCGACAGGGTTCTTGTCGGTCAGCGAAGGGGCGGGCGACGCCGAGCGGCTGGCCGAGGCGATTGCTGCCGGCCTTTCCGGCAAGGCGGTCGTCTATCTCACAGGGCGCGTGCGGTTTCCGGCATTCGAGGCGCGGCTGCGAAAGGCCGGCGTCGAGGTCCGCACCGTCGAAACCTACGACACGATTTCGCTCGATTATTCCGATGATGAAATCCGTGCACGCCTGTCCGATCAGGCGGTCGACGCGGTGCTGCTCTATTCAGCCAAGGCGGCGGCAGCGTTGCAGGCCTTGACCAACCGGGCGGGGCTGCGCGATCTCTTTGAAAACATGCAGGCTTTTGCGCTCTCCGAGCGCGTGGCAGCGGCATTTGACAATGCCGCCGGCAAAAAAATACGCATGGCGCGGGAACCGCAGGAGGAGGCGCTGCTTGAGCTGTTGCACCGCGGCGACTGAGCCCCGTGTCATCACGCCGCCCCTTTTCACCTGATGATGATGTGCTAGACCATTTTTCAAACCATCACGCGCCGTCGGGCGCCCAGACGAAGCAGGATTGCGGAGCCCAGGCATGGTCAAGACGCCGAAGATGCGACATTCGAAAAGCCGCCGCGAGCCGGTGACCATCGAACTCGAACCCGGCGCTGTCTCGCGCATTGCCGATGCGGATGCCGCCAAGACGGATGTCGCCAACTCGGATGACGTCGGGGGCCCGGCAGAATCGGTTGCGGCCGAGGATGCGGCTGCCATGGCCAATGCGCAGCCGGAGACGCCTGACGAGCCCGTTCATGCCGATCAAGCCGATCTCGAGCCGTGGGAGCACTCCGACGCCGCGGCGCAGGCCGCTCCCGAAAGCGCCGATGCCAAGGCGTTCACCCAGGCGGAGCAGCCTTATCCCACCGCTTCGGATGCGCCACCGCGCGCCAGAACCTCCGACTACAATTTCGAGGATGCCTCGCCCAAGCCGGGTGCACCCAAGGAAACCCCAAGAACAGCCGGGAACCAGCCCATGGCCGCGCAACCGAAGCGCACGAGCGGCATTGCCGCCGGCATCATCGGCGGTGTCATCGCGCTGGCTGCCGCCGGCGGGCTGCAGTTTGCCGGCATGCTTGGCGCTCCGGGCTCAGGGGCGGGCACGGTCTCGCTCGACGGCGTCAATGGCGAGATCGCTTCGCTGAAGCGCGAAATCGCCGACCTCAGGGAAGCCAGCGGCAATAGCGCCGCAACCGCCAAGGTCGACGGGCTGTCTTCGGCGCTGGATCAGGTCAAGGCCGATGTCGCATCGCTGAAATCGGCGGTCGAAAAGGGCGGCGCCGGCGACAATGCCGGGCTTGCAGCGCTTGGCGACAAGGTCAAGCAGATCGAGACGGCGGTTGCCGCCCTTGGCCAGGCCGGTGGTGCAGCGCCCGTCGATCTCGCGCCGCTCAATGAAAGACTGGCGGGCCTCGACGCACTGGTGAAATCGGCCGGTGAGGCAGCCAAGACGCAGGAAGGCAAGATCGCCGCGCTGGAGCAGTCGGTGACGCAGCTCGCCGGCAAGGTCGATGCGCAGGCCTCGCAGCCAAAGATCGCGATGGCCATCGCCGCTTCGGCCTTGAAGGCGGCGCTTGACCGCGGCGCGCCGTTCGCCGCCGAGTTGGAGACCTTCGCAGCGATCTCGCCCGATGCACCGCAGATTGCGGCGCTGCGTCCCTACGCTGAAAAGGGCGTCCCGACCCGCACCGAGATCGCCGGCGAGGCCGATGCCGCGGCCAATGCGATGGTCGCGGCGGCGACGCCGGTCGATGAAAATGCCGGCTTCTTCCAGAACCTTTTGTCGAGCGCCGAATCGCTGGTCAAGGTTCGGCCGATCGGCGCCGTCGAAGGCGCCGGCGCGCCGGAAACCGTGGCGCGCATCGAAGTGGCGGTCAATCAGGGCGACTACGCCAAGGCGCTCAGCGAATACGCAACGCTGCCGGATCCAGTCAAGGCTGCCGGCGCCGACTTTGCCGGCAAACTGAAGGCGCGCATCGACGTCGAGACGCAGGTCGACGCGCTGATTGCAGGTGCGATGAAGGCATGAGGACGACACGATGATCCGCATTCTCATCTTTCTCGCCGCCGTCTTCGCGCTCGGCCTCGGCTTTGCCTGGCTGGCCGATCGTCCCGGCGAGATGGTCGTCACCTTCAACGGTTACCAATACCAGGTCAGCCTGATGGTGGCGGCGGTGGCGATCGTTGCCGTCGTCGCAGCGGTGATGATCGTCTGGTGGCTGATCAAGTCGCTGTGGAACAGCCCGTACACGATCTCGCGCTATTTCCGCGTCCGCCGCCGCGACCGTGGCTATCAGGCGCTGTCGACCGGCATGATCGCAGCCGGCGCCGGCGATGGCGCGCTGGCCCGCAAGAAGTCCAAGGAAGCCGCCAAACTGATCCGCTCCGACCAGGAGCCGCTGATCCAGCTGCTCGAAGCGCAAGCCTCGCTGCTCGAAGGCGACCATGAGGGCGCGCGCGAAAAATTCGAGGCCATGCTCGACGACCCCGAAATGCGGCTGCTCGGCCTGCGCGGGCTCTATCTCGAAGCCGAACGGCTCGGCGACCGCAACGCGGCGCGTCACTATGCCGGGCGCGCCGCTTCCGTCGCACCGCAACTGGCTTGGGCCGCCGAATCGACGCTGGAAGATCTGACCGGGCGCGGCGACTGGGACGGCGCGCTGAAGCTGGTGGAGGCGCAGAAGTCGACCAGGCAGATCGAACGCGACGCCGCCAATCGCCGCCGCGCTGTGCTGTTGACCGCCAAGGCGCAGGCGCTGACCGATAGCGACCCCAATGCAGCCAAGGCAGCGGCACTCGAGGCAAACAAGCTCGCGCCCGATTTCGCGCCGGCCGCGGTTGCAGCCGCCAATCTTCTGTTCAAACAGAACGATGTGCGCAAAGGCTCGAAGATCCTTGAGGCAGCCTGGAAGGCGGAGCCGCATCCCGAGATCGCCGAGCTCTACACCCATGCAAGGCCGGGAGATGCCGTGGTCGATCGTCTCAACCGGGCGAAGAAGCTGCAGGAGCTGAAGCGCAACAATGCCGAATCGTCAATGACGGTGGCGCGCGCCGCGCTCGATGCGCAGGATTTTTCCACCGCCCGCCGCGAGGCGGAAGCCGCGATCCGCATGGATCGCCGGGAAGGCGCTTACCTGCTGCTGGCCGATATCGAGGAGGCAGAGACCGGCGACCAGGGCAAGATCAGGCAATTGCTGTCCAAGGCGGTCAGGGCGCCGCGCGATCCGGCCTGGGTCGCCGACGCCGTCGTCTCCGAACGCTGGGCGCCGGTATCGCCGGTCAGCGGCAAGCTCGACGCTTTCGCCTGGCGCGCACCGATGGAGCGGCTGGGCCAGCTCATCGACAGCCATGAAGACGAAGCCGATGTGCCGGTGCTTGCGGCACCCGCCAAGCCGACAAAGGAAGCCGAAGTGATCGATCATCCCGCCGTTGCCAAGACGATCAGCGAGGCGCCGACCGAGCCGAAGCCCGCTGTGGGCGATGACCAGGTCACGCCGGTCACCGCCGCCGCTTTCGCCGCAATACCAAACGACGCCGAACCCGTCGAACCTGCCGAGGAACTGGCGCGGCTGCCCGACGACCCCGGCGTCGACCCCGATGACGAAGCGGAGAAGTCACCGCGCCGCTTCCGCCTGTTTTGATCCCTGAAGCATGATCCCAAAAAGTGGATACCGGTTTTTGGAAAAGATCATGCTCTAATAAAGTGAAGTGAGCACCATGTTCGAACGCGTCCTGGCCTTTCTGAAAGACCTGCCCTCCGGGGCTGGGGCTCGCGCCAATGCGGACGATCCGCGCGTTGCGGCGTCGGCTTTGCTCTATCATGTGATGAATGCCGACGGCGTGCGCCAGGATGTCGAGTGGGAGCGGTTCAAGCAGGTGCTGGCGCAGAGCTATTCGATCAGCGGCGACGAACTCGATGCGTTGGCTGCCGCCGGCGAGCGCGCCGACAATGAGGCGATCGACCTCTATGCCTTCACCAGCGTCTTGAAGCGCCATCTCGACGCCGAGGCGCGCAAGGCTTTCATCGGCCTGATGTGGGAAATCGTCTATGCCGATGGCGAACTGCACGAGTTGGAGGACAACACCGTCTGGCGCGTCGCCGAACTGATCGGCGTCGAGCGCCACGACCGCGTCGAGGCGCGCCGCAAGGCGGCGGCCGCCGCGCCCGGCGCCAGCGGAACGTCGAGCGACGAATAGGATTCCGCCTTTCCATGCCGCCCAGACCGAGCTCGAAACCAAAAATCCTGATCGTGCTGCATCAGGAGACTTCGAGCCCCGGCCGGGTTGGCCACATGCTGCTCGAGGAAGGTTTCGACCTCGACATCCGCCGGCCGCCTCTCGGCGACAGCCTGCCGGAGACGCTCGAGGGACACGCCGGCGCCGTGGTGTTCGGCGGGCCGATGAGCGCCAATGACGAAGATGAGTTCGTCCGCCGCGAGACCAACTGGCTCACTGTTCCGCTAAAGGAGAACCGGCCCTTCCTCGGCATCTGCCTTGGCGCGCAGATGCTGGCCAATCATCTCGGCGGCAAGGTCGAGGGGCATGGCGAGGGGCTGGTCGAGATCGGCTGGTATCCGCTGAAGCCGACCGAAGCCGGCAAGAAACTGCTGCCTTGGCCCGACATGGTCTACCAGTTTCACCGCGAAGGCTTTTCGCTGCCCAGGGATGCGACGCTGCTGGCGACGGCGGAAACCTACCCCAACCAGGCTTTTCGCTATGGCGACAATGCCTGGGGCATCCAGTTCCATGGCGAACTGACCCGGTTGATGATGCAGCGCTGGGTGGTGCGCGGCGCGCACCGTTTCGAATTGCCCGGCGCGCAGCCCGGCCGCGACCATCTCGGCGGCCGGCTGATCTGGGATATGCACCTCAAGCGCTGGCTGAGCGAATTTTTGAGCCTGATCTTCGGCAAGCCTACTGAGGGATTGAGCAAAATCCAACTACTCTGAACGGCCGAGCTTGCCCAAAGACGACTTACCTCTGGGAGGCGTGTACGATGGATCCGGGACCTTAGCCCGTTCCCGCAGATTTGGATTGCGCCCCAAACACTCCGATGGATCGAAAAACTCCGTGGCGCATTTAAGCTTCGGCTAATAACGGCCCCAGGAGAGAACCAATGAAGAAGACGCTGCTCATTTTAAGCCTACTCATTCCGCTCGCGGCATGCTCCCGCACCGAACAAGGCGCTGCCGTCGGTGGTTTGGGTGGCGCAGCTGTAGGCGCAGCAGTGGCCGGCGACCCGGTAAAAGGGGCGGTTGTTGGCGGTGCGGTCGGAGCGCTGGCCGGGGCGGTCATCGGGCACGCCAGCGAAGCCGGCCAGTGCAGATATCGCGGTCGGAACGGTCGAGTTTACGTTGCTCAGTGCCCGGACGGCTACTGATCTCAAAGGCGCGTGATCTCTTTCGATCACGCGCCTGCTCGGGGTAGGATAACTGAATGGCATATAACAGCAAAAGACTGCTGGCTTTCCGGTTAGCCGTTGTCAGCGCTGTCGCGATAAACGCCGAACTTTCGACCGCGGCGTTGGCCGCACCTGTAGAAGCGAAGACGATTGCCGATCACTTCTCATCGGTAAAGTCCATGTCCGGGGACTTTGTCCAGTCGGGCCCAAGAGCGGAAAGGACCAAAGGGAAATTTTTCCTCCAGCGGCCGGGCAAGATCCGGTTCAACTATGCAGGCCAATCAGGGGTCAGCGTAATTGCAGATGGAAAATCCTTGGTGGTCTATAACAAGAAGCTCAAGACATCGCGGCTTTATGCTCTCTCGAAGACGCCGCTCAAGCTGCTCCTCGACAATCAGGTCAACTTTTCCGGCAATCGCCTCAAAAGTATCAGGGACGATGGCGCCCAGGTGATCATCAGGCTGGCCGACAAGTCGGCCTTCGGCAATTCGAATATCACTATGGCGTTTGACAGGGAATCGCTGGATCTACGGAGATGGACCCTGACTGACGAGAGGGGCCTTACCTCGACAGTCACCATATCCAACGTGAAGCAGGGCGTTCGCGCTCCTGCGGGCACCTTCACTATCGACTATGCTGCAAACCGTGAATTCAACACCAAAACGAAATAGTCGGCAGCGCCACGAACTGCCCGTGTAACACTACTCGGCGGCCGTCTCGGACGGCACCTCTGCCGGTGCCGAAGACTCGGCCTCGGCATGCGGCTTGCGCCGTGAGAACAGCGACCTGAGCGTGACGTAGAACACCGGCGTCAGGAACAGGCCGACGAAAGTGACGCCCAGCATGCCGGAGAACACCGCGGTGCCGAGCGACTGGCGCATTTCCGCGCCCGGGCCCGTCGCGATCATCAGCGGCACGACGCCGAGGATGAACGAGAAGGCGGTCATCAGGATCGGCCGCAGCCTGAGCCGGCAGGCTTCGACGGCAGCCTCGGCCGCCGACAGGCCGCGTTCCTGGGCCTGCCGCGCGAACTCGACGATCAGGATCGCGTTCTTGGCGGCAAGCCCGATCAGCACGATGAGGCCGATCTGCACGAGGATGTTGTTGTCCAGCCCTCGGAACGACACGCCGAGCAACGCCGCGAGCACGCCGAGCGGCACCACCAGCACGATGGCGAACGGCAGCACCCAGCTTTCATATTGCGCCGCCAGCGCCAGGAACACGAACAGCACCGACAGTCCGAAGATATAGACAGCGGCATTGCCGGTGTTGCGCTCCTGATAGGCGAGTTCGGTCCATTCGTAGGAGGTACCGGCCGGCAACGTCTGTGCCGTGATCGCTTCCATCTTGGCAAGCGCATCGCCGGTGGAAACACCGGGCGCGGCGTTGCCCTGCAGCGGCACGGAGACGTACATGTTGTAGCGCTGGACCAGCGCCGGGCCGGTGACGTCGCGGATCTCGATCAACGTGCCCAGCGGAACCAGCGCGCCGGTCGCCGAGCGCACCTTCAGTTTCAAGATGTCGGCGCGATCGAGGCGGAACGCCTGGTCGGCCTGCGCGCGCACCTGGTAGACGCGCCCGAAAGCGTTGAAGTCGTTGACGTAGGCGGTGCCCAGATTGATCGACAGCGTCTCGAAGATGTTGGGGATCGGCACGTTCAGGATGCGCGCCTTGTCGCGATCGATCGCCAGGAAGAATTGCGGGCTGGACGCGGAGAAGGTGGTGAACACGCCGGTCAGCCCCGCCGTCTTGTTGGCCTTGCCGGCAATTTCATAGGCAAGCGCCAGGATCTGCCGCATGTCGGCGCTGTTGCGCTCCTGGATCTGCAGCTTGAAGCCGCCGGCATTGCCGACGCCGCGGATCGGCGGCGGCGGCAGTGCGATAATGAAGGCTTCCTTGATGCTTTGCAGGCTGCCGAACAAATTGCCGATGACCTGGGTCGCGGACTGGCCGGCTTCCAGTCGCTCGTCAAACGGCTTGAACCTGGCGAAGATCACGCCCGCGTTGCTGGCATTGGTAAAGGTGGCACCGGAGAAGCCGGCGAAGGCGACCGCGTAGTCGACGCCCGGCGTTTTCTGGATGATCTGCGACGCCTGCTGGATGACGGCATCGGTCCGCGATAGCGAGGCGCCGTCCGGCAACTGGACGACGACGATCGCATAGCCCTGGTCGAGCGACGGAATGAAACCGCGCGGCACCGTCTGAACCATATAGACCGTGGCGTAGATGAGGGCCGCGAAAACGGCCAGCGTGGCGGCGATCGCTATCCGCGAGCCGACCAACACGCGCACGATGCTCGAATACCAATGGGCGACCTTGTCGAAGCCGCGATTGAAGCCGTCGGCGAGCGCCCGTCCGAACCGCGCCAGGAAAAAGCGCGGCGGCGCCGCAGCAGTGTGGTGCGGCTTGAACAGCAGCGCGGCCAGCGCCGGCGAGAGCGTCAGGGAATTGAATGCCGAGATCGCCGTCGACACCGCGATGGTGATCGCAAACTGCAGGTAGAACTGCCCGGAAATGCCGGGAATGAAGGCCGTCGGCACGAACACCGCTATCAGCACCAGCGAGATCGCGATGACCGCCGTTCCGACTTCGTCCATGGTCAGATGCGACGCCGGATTGGGCGCCAGCCCGCTGGCGATATTTCGCTCGACGTTCTCGACCACGACGATCGCATCATCGACGACGATGCCGATGGCCAGCACGAGGCCGAACAGCGTCAGCATGTTGAGGGAGAAGCCGGCGGCGTAAAGCACCGCCAGCGTGCCGATCAGCGACACGGGGATCGCCACGATCGGCACGATCGCCATGCGCCACGATTGCAGGAAGACGATGATGACGATGATGACCAGAACCATCGCCTCGAGGATCGTCTTGTAGACCTCCTGGATCGACTCGGCGACGAACTCGGTCGGATTGTAGACGATGTCGTAGCTCAATCCCTTCGGGAAGTCCTGGGAAAGCTCCTTCATCTTGTCCTGGATCTCCGCGGCTGCGGCGAGCGCATTGGTGCCTGGCCGCTGGAAGATGGCGAGCGCCACCGCCGGTTTGCCGTTGAGATAGGAGTTGGTGACGTAATCCTTGGCGCCGAGCTCGATGCGCGCCACGTCCTGCAGCTGGATCAGGCGGCCGTCTTCGGCCGATTTGACGATCACGTATCGGAAGTCCCGTGCGTCGTTGAAGCGGCCTTGCGTGGTGACCGTGTACTGGAACGCCGTGCCGGTATTGGTCGGCGGCGCGCCGATGGAGCCGCCCGACACCTGGACGTTCTGGTCGCGCA
Organism: Mesorhizobium sp. M0676; assembly: GCF_040320535.1. Lineage (NCBI taxonomy): Bacteria > Pseudomonadati > Pseudomonadota > Alphaproteobacteria > Hyphomicrobiales > Phyllobacteriaceae > Mesorhizobium > Mesorhizobium sp. M0676. The sequence goes on along the minus strand of NZ_JAMYPU010000014.1, from coordinate 21,001 downwards.
GCGCCTGCACCACATCGCCCGAGGTCATCCCCAGGGCGGACAGTTTTTCCGGATCGAGCCAGATGCGCAGCGAATATTCGCGTTCGCCAAAGATGATGAGGTCGCCAACGCCGTCCAACCTGAGCAATATGTCGCGCACCCGCGAGCGGGCGTAGTTCGAGACGTAGAGCTGGTCGTAGGTATTGTCGGGCGACAGCATGTGCACGACCATCATCAGGTCGGGCGAGCTCTTGATTGTGGTGATGCCGAGGCGGCGGACTTCTTCGGGCAGGCGCGGCTCGGCGACCGAGACGCGGTTCTGTACCAGCACCTGTGCCTGGTCGAGATCGGTGCCTAGCTTGAAGGTGATGGTCAGCGCCATCGCCCCGTCGCCGGACGAATAGGACGACATGTAAAGCATGCCCTCGACGCCGTTGATCTCCTGCTCGATCGGCGTTGCCACCGTCGCTGCGACCGTCTCGGCGTCCGCGCCCGGGTACTGGGCGCGAACGACGATGGTCGGCGGCGCGATCTCGGGATATTGCGCGATCGGCAGCTGGGTATAAGCAATCCCGCCGAGGATCAGGAGGACGATCGAAACCACCGATGCGAAGATCGGACGGTCGACGAAGAAATGGGCGAACCTCATTGCTGCAACCCGGCGGTCTCGACCTTGGGCGGCAACGTCACCATCTCGACTTTCACCTTGGTGCCGGGCCTGGCGTGCATCAGCCCGTTGACGATGATCGTCTCGTCGCCGGTCAGGCCCGCGCGGATCACCCGGTAGCCGTCGAGAAGCGGGCCGGTGCGCACGGGCTTCGCCGACACCATCCCGGCCTCATCCACCAGGTACACGATGCGGCGATCCTGATCGGCGCCGACCGCCTCGTCGGGCACCAGGACGCCGCTATGCGGCAGCGACCCCGGCACGTTGATGCGCCCGAACATGCCTGGCTGGAGAACGCCGTCGGCGTTGGCAAACCTTGCACGCACCCGCATGGTGCCGGTCGCGTTGTCGATCCGGTTCTCGGCAAAATCGAGCTTGCCCTTGAATACCGCCTCCGCGCGGTCGGCGACGCGAACCACCACCTCGAGCCCGCCGGCGCCTTCCTGCATGCTGCCGCCGCGCTCCTTCGCGTCGCGGGCGTAGCTGAAATACAGGCGCTCATCGACGTCGAAATAGAAGTCGATCGGATCGCGTGTGACGATAGTCGTCAGCAAGGTGGAATCCGGCTGCACGAGGTTGCCGACCGACACCAGCCGGCGGTCGATGCGGCCGGACAAGGGCGCCTTGATCTCGGTGAACTCCAGGTTCAGGTTGGCCGTCGTCAGCGCAGCCGTCGCGCCTTGCATCTGCGCCTGCGCCGAAAGGTATTCCCGCCGACGGTCGTCGACCGTCGCGGCCGAGATATTGCCGGTCTTGGCGAGTTCATCGGCGCGATCCAGCTGCATCTTGGAGAATTCGAGCAGGGACTTGGCGACGTCTACTTGCGACTTGGCGGCATCGTAGGCCGCCTGGTACGGACGCTGGTCGATGGTGAAGAGCAGGTCGCCCTTGTTGACCAGTGCGCCGTCCTGGAAGCTGATCTTGTCCAGATAGCCGCTGACGCGCGAACGGATGGCGACCTCGTCGACGGCTTCGAAGCGCCCGACGAACTCATCGTCTTCGACGATTTCACGCACCACCGGCTTGGCCGCCGTCACCACCGGCAGTTGCTGGTCCTGCGCAAACGCGTTGCTGCTGAAAGCCATGCCGAGCAGGAATGCCACTGGGACGGCGGAGCGGGCCAGCCAGCCGACCGATCGGCTGGGTCGCCCGCTTGCGTCGCGATGCGATTGCCGATTCCCTGAAGTGTCCATTTGCGTCCCCGCTAGCTGGACCCGGAGGTCGGGTGGTTCTCTTCTATATTTAAGGTTTCTCGTCGAGACCAGAGCACTGCAGTATTGTGCATGGCAACATAATCATTTTCCATATGGACTGAAATGTCCACCCTGTGGCTGCCCCGCCATCTGGCTAGTTCGCCCAGAACCGGCCCATCCGCTTCCGGCCCATCTCAGCCGTCATCGGCGCAAGCTGATTTGGACCGAGCGCCGGATCCTGCGGCTTACTCGATCAGTTGCGGCTGTTGAGATGCCGCACCCTTCGCAGTTGCGGAAACAGCACCGCCCACAGTCCGGCGACGGCAATCGCACCGACGCCGCCGATCACCACCGCCGGCACGGTGCCGATCAGCGCCGCCATGGTGCCGGCGCGGAACTCGCCGACTTCGTTGGAGGCGCCGACGAAGACCTGGTTGACGGCGTTGACGCGGCCGCGCACCTCGTCGGGTGTCCACAGCTGGATCAGCGTCTCCCTGATATAGACGCTGAACATGTCGGTGGCGCCGAGGCCGGCAAGGGCCAGGATCGACAGCCAGGTGATGGTCGAGACGCCGAACAGCACGGTGAAGGCGCCGAACCCGGCGACGAAGCCGAGCATGATCTTGCCGGCACTGTCGCGCAGCGGATGCCCGGCAAGCCAGACCGCGACACAGATGGCGCCGATGCCGGGCGCCGAGCGCAGCAGGCCGAGGCCCCACGGGCCGAGTTCCAGAATATCGCGGGCATAGACCGGCAGCAGCGCCGAGGCACCGGACAGAAGCACGGCGAAGAGGTCGAGCGAGATGGCGCCCAGGACGATCTTCTCGCTCCAGATGTATCGGAAGCCGGCAAACAGCGTCTCCATCGTCGGCTTGTCGGTGGCGCTCTGCTGGGCCGGTTTCGGAATGGTGAAGATCAGCAGACCGGCCACCAGCATCAGCACGGAGGCAACGGCGTAAGCGGCTTCGGCCGAGACGCCATAGAGCAGGCCGCCGGCGACCGGGCCGACAATGGTCGCCGTTTGCCAGGCGGACGAGTTCCAGGCGATCGCATTGCCGAAATCTTCCGGCGGAACAAGGTTGGCGAACAGCGACGACGAGGCCGGTCCGTAAAAAGCGCGCGCCAGGCCGAACATAGCCAGCACGATGAAGATCGGCAGCGGGCTGACGAGACCGCGCAGCGTGAAGTACAACAGGACAAGCGCACAACCTGCCTCGACTACCGTCGCCAGCGCCATGATCAGGCGGCGGCCCAAACGGTCGGCGACAACGCCGGTGACCAGCACCAGCAGCAGCGACGGCAGGAACTGGACGATGCCGACAATGCCGAGATCGAAGGGATCGCGCGTCAGATCATAGATCTGCCAGCCGACGGCGACGGACACGATCATGCTGGCGAAGGTGGTCAGGAAACGCGCCGCCCAATAGCTCAGGAAGGAGCGATGGCGGAAGGCGGCGTAACGCCGGTCAGGCGGTGTATGGGAATGGGATGTCATGGATACAGGCCCCGTTGCTTGCATTGGCCGGCGGGGCACTTCCCGGAAATGGGCGCTGTTCCGGCCAATGAAACTTATCAAAGTTCGGGGCGCGTATGCGTGAAAATCGGACCTGGATCAAGCGGTTTTCAAGCCGCTCGCCCGATTGCACGCGGACGTTACTGCCTCAGCGCGGCGGTGATGGCGTCGAGGCCGCCCTGTAATTCCGCCTCTTTCGGCCAGCCGAAACCGACGCGGAAGAAGCGCTTGGGCATATCGAACCAGTGGCCGGGACCGACATAGGTGCCGTGGTTTTCCAAGAGATTGACGTAGAAACGGTCGAGGTCGAAGTCTGGACTGACATTGAGCCTTGGAAATCCGACGACGCCGCCTTGTGGCCGCACCCAGTCGACCAGCGGCTCGCGGTCGATCCAATCTTGCACGATGTCGCGGCGTTTCGCCATCTCGGGCAGCAGCGCGGCCAGGAAAGCGTCGCGGCGCCCCAGCATGCCGCGCGCAATGCCTTCGTCGATGACGCTGCCGCAAATGCCGATCTGCTCCTTGGCGGCGAGGAAGCGCTCCTGCAGTTCGGCATCGCTGGTGATCAGCCAGCCAATGCGGATGCCGGGAATGCCGAAGGCTTTCGACAGCGACGAGACGCTGATCGCCTTGGGGCTGAGAGAAGCCGCCGCCGGCAGGCGCTGTCCATAGGAGAGGTCGCGATAGGTCTCGTCGACCAGCAGATGGCAGCCGCTCGCTTCGGCCAGCGCAATCAGCGCGTCGAGATCGGCCCGGCCCATCATCGTGCCGGTCGGGTTGTGCGGGCAGGTGACGCTGATCAGCTTGGTGTTCGGTTGCATGCTGGCGGCGACGCGGCCGAAATCGATGGCAAAGCCTGCGTCGAAATCGAGATCGACATAGGAGATGGCGCAGCCGATCGCCTTGGGGGTCTCGATGTTGGTGGCGTAGTTCGGCCGGACGACGACAAGGTGGTCGCGCTCCGACAGAAGCGAGGTCGAAATGATGAAGAGCGCGCCCGCCGCACCGGCGGTCACCAGAACATCGTCAGGCGAAATGCCGGAATCCTGCGCCGCGATCAGCGCCCGCAACTCCTTGTCGCCGCGATGCTCGCCGTAGAACAGCGTGAGATCCGGCAGCGACAGGCCGACGTCGGAGAGTTTCTGATCGGCGATCGAGCTTTCGGAGAGATTGAACCGAATGCGATCGTAGCCGTATTCCTCCGGCGCCTCTTTCTCGATCACCATTCTGGCGTAGTTCATGGCTGCTCCCCCAAAGTCCTGACACTCAGAGGTACAAGCCATAAAAGCACGAAGCCTGCCAAGGCTCATTCGCCGGCAGGCTTCTGTTCCAGTCGTCCAAACGATTGGCTCAGGGCCGAGGCGCTGATCCCACTCAGGCCGGAACTTTGGCCTTCCGACCCTTGGCTTTCGTCGGCGCGGCCACTGCAGCCTTGCGGCCGAGGCCGATCGACTTGGCCAGCTCGGAGCGCGACGCCGCGTAGTTGGGGGCAACCATCGGATAGTCGGCCGGCAGGCCCCATTTGGTACGATAGGCTTCCGGCGTCAGGTTGAAATGGACGCCGAGATGGCGCTTCAGCGATTTGAATTTTTTGCCGTCCTCGAGGCAGATGATGTAATCCGGCGTCACCGACCGCTTGGGATTGACGGCCGGGATCTGCGGCGCCGCCACTGGGGCCGGCGGCTGGCTGAGCCCGCCGATCGACGCCGCAACGCTGGCGATGAGATCGCTCAGGCCGGCAACGGGCAAGCGGTTCTTCTCGACGTAAGCGGACACGATATGGGCGGTAAGCTCGAGCAGGTCGATGTCCTTGTCAGAGTCGTTGCTGTCGTCGGCCAATTTATCTCTCCGTCGCTAGGGGGGTGGCGGAAACTCCCAGAGTGGTCCCAGCGGAGCCGGAAATCCGCTCTAGTCATTTGTCTTGCCGCATATGTGCGGTTGCGCCAGATGATTCCATCCGGTGCCACCGATCTAATCGCCAAATCTGCGTAACGCAATGACTTCGTATCGCGCCACACGTCATTTTGAACAACTATACTGAATTTTAATACTATCAGACGATCAGCGCCTTGTCGCGCCATAGTCGAAAACCGCCCTCGAAAGCGCGCGTATTGTCGCCGCGCCTGGATGTGCCGGGCAATTCATCCAGTCTGTCGACATTGCCGCCGCCGATGACGACATAATCCGGCTGCAGCGCCGCACGCAGCCGCCCGACGACGTCGAAAACGTATTTGCGCCATTTTTTCTTGCCGTATTTCTCCAGGCCGCGCTCGCCGACATAATCTTCGAAACTGCCGCCCTTGCGGTACGGCAGATGCGCCAGTTCCATCGGCTGGCCGACATTGTTGAGGATCATCGCCGCGCCCAGGCCGGTGCCGAGGCCGAGGAACAGCATGCGCCCGCCATCGTAGCTGCCGATCGCCTGCAGCAGCGCGTCGTTGACGACCTTGACCGGCTTGCCGAAGGCGGCAGCAAAATCGTAGCCGTCCCAGCCCTTGCCGAGGTTGGCGGGATCGAGCGAAGGCCTGTTGTGCCTGACCGGGCCGGGATAGCCCATCGAGATCACGTCATAGGCCAGCCCTTCGGCCAGCGTCTTCACCGTGGCGACCATTTGCTGCGGCGTCAGGTCCGGTCCGGAATCGGCCCGGCGCATCTCGCCGCCTGCGCTGGTGAGGATTTTCACATGCGAGCCGCCGACATCGATCGTCAGTACGATCGGTTCGGCCTTGGCCTTCGCGGGCCTGGCTGCCTTGGCTGCCTTGGCCATGTCGTTTCCTCCGCTCACTTGGCGCGTTCCCCGTTTCAGGGAAACGGGGAATGCTCCAACTCTTTGTTTTACGCAATTCCGGACGGAAAGACCGCTCGCACTTTTCGTGGAGTTGCTCAACTCGGATTGATCCAGCCGTTGGGCGGCCCGAAGCTGGCCATGGCGTCGGCAGGCCCCCAGGTCTTCGGCTCATACATATGCGGCGGCGTGGTGTCGCCGAGCACCGGGCCGACAATGCGCCAGGCAAGCTCGCTGGCATCCTGGCGGGTGAACAATTGGCCATTGCCGTTCATGGCATCGCCGATCAGCCGCTCATAGGGCGGCATGTCGCCCTTCGAATCGTCGAGCGCGGTGAGTTCGACCTGCTCGCCGACCATGTCGTCGCCGGGTGCCTTGCGTTGCGCGCCGATCGAGATCGCCACCTGCGGGTCGATGCGGAAGCGCACGTAATTGGCGTCGCTGGGCTTGATCGGATCGAAGACGTCCAGCGGCGGCCGCTTCAGCCGCACGATCACTTCGGTCACATGCACCGGCATGTTCTTGCCGGTGCGGATGAAGAAGGGCACGTCCTGCCAGCGCCAGGTGTCGACCATGAAGCGCACCGCGGCAAAGGTTTCGACCGGCGAGTTCGGCTTCACGCCGGGTTCAGCGAGATAGCCTGTGAACTGGCCGCGCACGACGTCGTCCTTGGTCAGCGTGCGGATGGCGCGCAGCACCTGCACCTTCTCGTCGATCAGATCGTCGGCCGAGCGGCCGACCGGCGGTTCCATGGCGAGCAGCAAAAGGATGTTGAGCAGATGGTTCTCGATCACATCGCGGATAGCGCCAACATCGTCATAGAATTTGCCACGGCCTTCGACGCCGAAGTCCTCGGCCATGGTGATCTGTACGCTTTCGACGAAGTTGCGGTTCCAGATCGGCTCGAGAAAGGAATTGGCAAAGCGGAAATAGAGCAGGTTCTGGATCGCCTCCTTGCCGAGATAGTGGTCGATGCGGAAGATCGACTGCTCTTCGAACACCAGATGCAGCACGCGGTTCAGCCAGCGCGCCGATTGGAGATCGTGGCCGAACGGCTTTTCCACCATCAGCCGCGCGCCATGCGCGGTACCGGATTGCTCCAGCCCCTGGACGACGGTCTCGAACATGGTCGGCGGCACCGCCATATAGTGCAGCGGCCGCTGCGCCGAGCCGAGCGCCGTCTTCAGCTTCTCGAAGGTCGCGCCGTCGCGGTAGTCGCCGCTGACATAGCGCAGCAGATTGGCGAATTTGGCGAAGATCTTTTCGTCGATCTTGCCGACAGCGTTGACGATGCCGTCGCGGGCCCGCGCCTGCAATTGGTTGATGTCCCAGGCATCGAAGGCGACCCCGATCATCGGCTCGGTCAGCGTCCCCTTGGCTACCATCTGGTAGAGGGCCGGAAATATCTTCTTGTGGGCAAGGTCGCCGGTTGCTCCGAAGAGCACCAGCGTGTCGGACCGTTCCGGGCTCATCTTGCGCGTCTCCCCTGCGGCCTTCACTTGCCGGCCTTCGGCTTTTCGACATGGCCGCCAAAGGCATAGCGCATGGCCGACAGCAGCTTGTCGGCGAATTCGGATTCGCCCTGCGAGGAGAAGCGGTCGAACAAAGCCGAGGACAGAACCGGCGCCGGCACGCCGGTGTCGATCGCCGCCTTCAGCGTCCAGCGTCCTTCGCCGGAATCGGAGACGCGGCCGCCGAACTGGGCCAATGCCGGGTCGCTCTTCAGTGCGCCGGCGGTGAGGTCGAGCAGCCACGAGCCGATCACACTGCCATGGCGCCAGACCTCGGCCACTTGCGGCAGGTCGATGTCGAACTGATAGTATTGCGGGTTTTCCAAAGGGCTGGTCTCGGCGTCCGCCGTGCGCTGTCTTTTGCCGGCATTTGCCGATTTCAAAATGTTCATGCCTTCGGCATAGGCGGCCATGACGCCATACTCGATGCCGTTATGGATCATCTTGACGAAATGGCCGGCGCCGCTCGGTCCGCAATGCAGGTAGCCAAAGGGTGCGGTTCCACCCGCCTTGTCGGGCGTGGCGCCGACATCGGCGCCGGGCGCCAGCGTGGCGAAGATCGGGTCGAGGTGTTTGACCGCCGTGTCGGGGCCACCGATCATCAGGCAATAGCCGCGCTCCAAGCCCCAGACGCCGCCGCTGGTGCCGACATCGACATAGTGCAGGCCCTTGGCCGCGAGCTCGGCCGCCTGGTCGACAGCGTCGTGATAATAGGAATTGCCGCCGTCGATGATGATATCGCCGGGCTCCATCAATGCTGCCATCTGGTCGGCGATCCTGCCGGTGATCGCCGCCGGCAGCATCAGCCAGGCGCTACGCGGCTTGGACAGCTTGCCGACGAACTCTTCCATGGAGGCGGCGCCGATGGCGCCATCGGCAACCAGGGCGGCAACGCTTGCCGGGTTGATGTCGTAGACGACGCATTCATGGCCGTCGCGCATCAGGCGGCGCACCATGTTGGCGCCCATCCTGCCCAGTCCCATCATTCCGATCTGCATGGTCTTGTCCTAGTCGCTTGAGGAAAGAAAATTGTGGGCGAGTTAGTTCTCAATGCCGACGGTGAAGTCGACATTCTCCCAACGGTCGCCGTCGGGCCAGAAAAAAGTGAAGACGATCGTATTACCTCGCGGAATATCGGCCACCGGCAGATCCGCCAGATGGACGCCAAAGACATTCACGGACGTGTTGATTTCATGGCTGGTCTGCCACTGGTCGCCGCTCCAGCGGATCAGTGCCGGCTGCAGCAGTTCAACCCGCAGCGTCTTGCCGGCTTCCAGGGTGCGCAGCCTGTTGTTGAAGCGCCCTATCCTCAGCGGCGAGCCGGTCTTGTCCCTGACATAGCGCTTGACGCCTTGCGGCGGCATGTCGAAGACGGCGCCGTCGCGGAGCGAGCGCAACAGCTTGATGTGTTCCGAATGCGCCCAGACCAGCGGCATGGCGCTGCCCGACGGCCTGCCCAGCCACAATTCGCGCTCCGGTATGTCGGCGCCGTCCCAGACCTGTTCCGGCAGCAGACCGCCCACACCAGCCGAAGCCTCGAATGTCCTGAGCAGGCTTGCCGCCTTGTCCTTGTTACCGGCGGCCAGCTCGTAGTGGGCGCGTTCGCCGGCCAGCAACGGCCAGGGTCGGCCCTGGCCGTTGCCGTCGAAGGGGGCGCCGTCGGAGTGTTCGCCATAACCGTCGCTGGTGTAGCGGTACCATAGAGGCCCTTGCGGCAGGTCGCAGCGCAGTTGCGCGTCGATGATCTTGACCGTGCCGACGATGCGCGGATCGTCCGCGGCCCTGAGGCCGAAGCGGACTAGCGCCAGCGCGTCCGGGCTGACAATCGCTTCGGCCGGCTTGTCGGTATCGCCCGGCGGACGGTTCTTGATCGGTACGAAGCCGTCCTTCGGCGATGCGGCGCCTGAACCGTCGGCCGGCGCGATGCGGATGTAGTAGCCGTCGACGCCAGCCTCGTGGCACTCCGGTGTGCCGCTGACATAGGTCCAGCGCTCGATCTGGTCGTTCCAGCAATCCGCGACCTCGCGCAAATAGTTAGCCGGCTCCGGTTTGCCGTCAACGTCGAACAGATCGGCGGCGCCAAGCAGTGCCGATATTTCGACGGCGAGCGTGAATGGGCTGTAGCCGGCATCCTCTTCCCAGCGGTCCTGCCCGGTGACGGGACCATTGCGCACGACATAGGACGCTGCTTTCTCGACCATCGGCATGAAGGCGGCGAGCTTGGCGCGCGGCAGGTGGCCGGCGCGGTGCAGCGCATCGGCAAGCAGCAGTGGGAAGGCGCATTCGTCCATCTGGATGCCCGGCCAATAGAGCGAGCCGTCGAGCCACACATTTTGTGGCCAGTGGCCGTCCGGCTGCTGGATGGAACGGAGATAGGCGAGGATCTCAAGCGCCTGCGCCGGATCGCCGGCGGCGAGCAAGCCGCCCGCGGTTTCCACAAGGTCGCGCGGCCAGACCAGATGATAGCCGCCAAGGTCGTCGTCGCCCTTGCTCGCTCCCCACGGGATCGACAGGCTGGCAACGGCCGCGCCGGGCCTCGCCAGCGACAGGTGCGTCGCCAGCACCGCTGTGCTGACGCGGTAGGTGTTGAGGCCGGATGCATCATGGTGGTCGAGCGGCGTCAGGCCTGCCTGCCATTTCCGCCATTTCGCGACATAGGCCTTTGCCGCCGGCTCAAAACCGCGTTTCAGGCTGGCGGCGGCGTTTTCGGCCGCTTCATCCGGCGTCGCCCCAAACCCAAGCGCAAGCAAGGCTTCGCTGTTGGCTAAAGAAAAGCCGATCTCGCCGGTCAGCGCGACATTGCCGTCCTCCGCGCTTTGGCAGGTCGGATCGAGCCGGCCGGCGCGGCTGAGTTGCTGCCAGCCGTCGGAAAAGCCTGCATAGCCGGCCGAGCAGTCGCCCCAGGGCAGCGAGGAGGCAAGCGCCAAGCAGGCGCCGTGCCCGGACGCAAACAGCATCGGCTTGCCCTTGTGCTCGCCGATCCAGGCGGTGTTGCCCATGCCGGCATTGACCAGATGCGGCGCCAGCAGGGCGTAGACGCGGTAGTCCGTGGCCACGCCCTCGAGTGCCGTGAAGCTGATTTCCTGCAGCAGGGCCGGGCGCGCCGGATCCGCCAGGATGCGCTTTTCGATCCGGTAACGCGCCGTCGCGTTGACCAGCCGGTAGGCGGGCACGCCTTCCTCGAACGGCTCGATGGCATGCGTGGCGTCACGCTTCTCCTCGGAAAACCAGCCGCCGAGGCCGGTGACCAGCAGTCCCATGTCGCGCGTGCAGGCGCTGTCGAGGCCGGGATAGTAGACTTCATTGACGATGCCATGGCTGAGCGTGAACCAGACGCGACTCGCCGTTGAAAGCGCGGCACCTACGCCGCTCTTGGCGCTTGACGTCCAGCGCGCCGGAATTCCGGGCGCGCCCATTCTTTTGGGTGCACTGGGGGGAAGGGTCGGCGGCGTCGCTGCCATGCATGGTCTCCTGGGCCCTTCCCTAGACCAGCAGGCGAAGGCTTTTCAATCATCGCACCTGAAGTTGATCGCCAAAGCGTAACCGATCGCAGTTGACAAGCGAGCTCATCTGCATTTGTCTGACAATAGATAAAAAACAGGCAGCCAACGCCAAAACCATCAGCAACAGTCGGCGGGGCCGACAATCCATGGGAGGATTATGACATGAAGACACTGCTCGTCCTGAGCGCTCTGGCGGCGATGCTCGCCTCGGGCACGGCGCTTGCCGACACCAGCGGCAAGAAGATCGCCTTCTCCAACAATTACGCCGGCAATTCGTGGCGTCAGGCGATGCTCGACAGCTACGGCATCGTCACGAAGAAGGCGGTGGAAGATAAGATCGTCGGCGCCGCCGACATCTTCACCACCGCCGACAAGGAAGTGCCGACGCAGGCTGCCCAGGTGCAGAACCTGATCCTGCAGGGCTATGACGCCATCGTCATCAACGCCGCCTCGCCGGATGCGCTGAACGGCGCCATCAAGCAGGCCTGCGATGCCGGCATCGTCGTCGTCTCCTTCGACGGGACGGTCACCGAACCTTGCGCCTACCGCGTCGTCGTCGACTTCAAGGATATGGGCAAGCAGGAAGTCGAGCAGATGGCCAAGTTCCAGCCCAAGGGCGGCAATTTGCTGGAAATCCGCGGCCTTGCCGGCACCTCGATCGACGATGCCATCCATGCCGGCATCCTCGAAGGCGTCGCCGCCCATCCCGAGTTCAAGATCGTCGGTTCGGTGACCGGCGACTGGGACCAGACGACGGCGCAGAAGGCGGTCGCGACGATCCTGCCTTCGTTGCCCGACATCGTCGGCATCGTCGACCAGGGCGGTGACGGTTATGGCGCGGCACAAGCCTTTGCCGCCGCAGGCAAGCCGCGTCCGACCATCATCATGGGCAACCGCCAGGACGAGCTGAAATGGTGGAAGGAGCAGAAGGACAAGGATGGCTACCAGACCTGGTCGGCCTCGATCGCGCCCGGCGTGTCGTCGCTGGCCTTCTGGGTGGCGCAGCAGGTGCTCGACGGCCGCACCGACATTCCGCATGACCTTTTGGTGCCGTATCTCGCCTTTACCCAGGACAATTTCGAGACCGAGCTGCCGAAAATCAAGGAGGGCGGCGTCGCCACCCACGAATACAGCCAGGAAGACGCAATCGCGGCGATCAAAGCCAATATCAAGTGATGCATTGCATTCATTGCCAGCGGCATGACCGACCGGATATCGTTGAGCATGCCTGAGGCCAATACGGACATCATCAGACTGGGCGGCGCCGAAAAACAAATCGGCGCCGCCCATTTGGACATCATCAGGCTGAACGGCGCCGAAAAACATTTCGGCGCCGTTCGGGCGCTTAACGGCGTCGATTTTTATGTCGCATCAGGCGAATGCGTCGGGCTGGTCGGCCACAACGGCGCCGGCAAGTCGACGCTGATGCATATGGTGGCCGGTACACTGCAGCCCGATGGCGGTGAGATCGCGGTGCGTGGCAATGCCGAAACCGACTACTCGGTGGCGCGCGCGCTGAAACTCGGCATACGCTGCGTGTTCCAGGAATTGTCGCTCTGCCCTAACCTCAGTATCGCGGAGAATACGCGCATCAACCATCCGGCGCTCACCGGCTTCGGCTGGCGACGCAAGGCGGCTGCTCTCATTGCCGCCAAGCTGGACGAAATCTTTCCGGATCACGGCATCTCGGCGGACGACATTGCCGGCGATCTCTCCATCGGCCGGCGGCAGATGGTCGAGGTGGCGCGCGCCTTCACGGTGACGCGCGATCCGCTCGACCTGGTCATCCTCGACGAGCCGACCTCTTCGCTGGACGCGCATACTGCGGGCCAGCTGCTTGCCTTCGTGCGCCGTTTCGTCGCCACCGGGGGCAGCTGCATCCTGATCTCGCATGTGCTGGGCGAGGTGCTGCAGAATGCCGACCGCATCGTGGTCATGCGCGACGGCAAGGTGGTCGCCACGGACGTTGCAAAAGCGTTCGACCGCGACCGGCTGGTGACGACGATGGGCGGCGCGGAAGCGCGCGAGAAGATCGCGGCGGAGATCGCCGCCAGGCCGGCGGCGGGCCCGCTCAGGGTGCGGGCGCGGCCCGAGCGGCAGCAGGACGGCAAGGAGCTTGTCGCCCGCGCCGGCGAGATCATCGGGCTTGCCGGGCTTGCCGGCCATGGCCAGACCGACCTGTTGCTGGCGATCTTTGCCGCCGCGACGCGTAGAAGGCTTGATATCGAGGTGACCGCCCCGGTGGCGCTGGTGGCCGGAGACCGCCAATCGGACGGCATTTTCCCGCAATGGTCTATTGCCGAAAACATCGGCATCCGCTCGCTGGCGCGGCTGCGCAAAGGGTTGCTGATCTCGCCGCAGCGCGAGGCCGAGCTTGCTGAGTTTTGGAAGCAGAAGATCGGCATCCGCACGCCTGACATGACCAACAACATCTTCTCGCTGTCCGGCGGCAACCAGCAGAAGGCGCTGTTTGCCCGCGCACTGGGTTCCGATGCGCAGATCGTGCTGATGGACGATCCGATGCGCGGCGTGGACATCGGCACCAAGCTCGAGGTCTACGATCTCGTGCGCGAGGAGGCGGCCAAGGGCCGGACCTTCCTCTGGTACACCACCGAGACCGAAGAGCTCGACAATTGCGACCACATCCATGTCTTCAAGAACGGCCGCATCGTCGCCAATCTCACGCGCGACGAGCTGACCGAGGAAAAGATCATCCAGTCCTCATTCGGCGACGCGGCCTGAGATGACGGCAGTCGCTCCCGGCCCTACGTCCTCGCCGCGCAGCAGCGCGGCCCGCGCGCGCCTGCTGCGCAGCCTGTTGCCGGCGCTGTCGCTGGCGCTGGTGGTTATCGCCATCGCCTGGCTCAACCCACGCGCCATCAGCTATTTCGGCTTCAGCCTGATGTTGAACCTCGCTATTCCGATCGCGCTGGCGACGATCGCCCAGATGTTCGTCATCGCCGGCAATGAGCTCGATCTGTCGATCGGCACCTTTGTCGGCTTTGTCGGCTGCGTCACCGCGACCTGGCTGAAGGACGCGCCGCTGCTCGGCGTGATCATCCTGCTCGGCTCCATAGGCGTTTATGCGCTGCTCGGCGCACTGATCCATCTGCGCAATCTGCCGTCGATCGTGGTGACGCTGGGCATGAGCTTCGTCTGGCAGGGGCTTGCCATTCTGGTGCTGCCCAAGCCCGGTGGCAAGGCGCCGGACTGGCTCTTGTCGCTGATGGCCTTCAAGCCGCCCTTCATTCCGTTCCCTATCATCGCCGCGCTGGCGATCGCAGCGGTGGTGCATTTTGGGCTGATGCGCACCTCCTATGGCGTCATCCTGCGGGGATCCGGCGGCAATCCGGCGGCGCTCAGGCGCGCTGGCTGGTCGCTGCTTCGAACCAAGATCGTGCTGTTTGCGCTGACCGGCCTGTTCGGCGTTCTGTCCGGCATGGCGCTGATCGGCATCACCACCTCGGCCGACGCCAATATCGGCAATGGCTACACGCTGCTGGCGATCGCCGGCGTCATTCTCGGCGGCGGCGAGTTCGTCGGCGGCCGGGTGTCGCCGATCGGCGCCGTGCTCGGCGCGCTGACACTGGCGCTGGCGGCATCGCCTCTGCTCACCTTCATGCACATTCCGCCGGATTGGCAGGTCGCCGCCAACGGCGCCATCCTGATCATCGTGCTGGCAGCCCGCGTCCTGATCAGCCGCAGGGAGAGGTAGCGATGACGCTGGTTAAATCGCTGGCCGCCAAACCCTGGATATGGTCGTTCATCGGCGCGATGTTCGTCTGGCTGGCGACCATCGCTTTCACCGGCGGCTATGGCGGCGGTGGCATGGTCACGGCGGCACTGTCGCTGGCGGTGTTCACCGTCATCGTCGGAGTCGGCCAAATGTTCGTCATCACGCTCGGGCCAGGCAATGTCGACCTGTCGCTGCCGGCCAATATCGGGCTCGCCAGTGCCGTCGCCATGAAGGTCATGGGCGGCAGCGATTCCATGATCGTGGTCGGGCTGCTCGCCGCGCTCGCCTGCGGCGCCGCCATCGGTGCCGTCAACTATCTCCTGATCTGGGCGCTGAGGATCCCGCCGATCATCGCCACTCTGTCGGCCAGCTTCATCATCCAGTCGATCGACATCAGCTATGGGCGTGGCCTGCAGATCAAGCCGCCGCCCGGCTTTGCCGATTTTGCGAACTGGCAAATCCTGGGCATTCCAGTGCTGGCGATCCTTACCGTATTGTTCAGCATCGGTGCGGCCATCGCCTTGCAGCGCATGATCTATGGCCGCTCGGTGCTGGCGATCGGCCAGAACATCCGCGCCGCGTGGCTTGCCGGCGTCAATGTCGGCCGCACCCGCTTCCTGACTTACACGCTGTCGGGCGCGCTCGGCGGCATGGACGGGGCGCTGCTCGCCGGCTATTTCCGCGGCGCCAATGTCGATATCGGCAACGAGTACCTGCTGGCCTCGATCGCCGTCGTCGTCATCGGCGGCACCTCGGTCGCCGGTGGCAAGGCCAATGTTCCCGGTGTCTGGGGCGCGGCGCTGTTCCTGGTACTGCTTCTGACCATGCTCAACACGTTCGGCGTCAGCGCCGGCGTTCGGCTGTTGCTGACCGGGCTGATCATCGTCGGCGTCATCACCGTAGCCGGCGGCGAGAAAGCGGTACGCTAGCGCCGGCTCCTGCCAGCGACACCGCCAAATTTGACCATGTGGACAAAAGTCCGCACCCGTTCCATAGTTCCGCGTCTGATTTCGGAACAGCCGGCTCGACACGGCTGTCAAACAGAGGGGCACTAGATGGAAAACCGGAAAAACAAATCGCAATCGACCGGCCTGTCGCGGCGCGACGTGCTGGAACTCGGCGCACTTGGCCTGGCCGCAGCCATGCTGCCGGGTGCAGCCTTCGCCAAGGACAAGAAGCTGAAGGTGGCGGCGATCTTCGCCACGCCGATCGAGGAGCCGTGGGACAACCAGATCCACGTCGCCCTGCAGAAGGCCGAGAAGGAACTCGGCATCGAATACAAATGGTCGGAAAAGGTGCAGACCGCCGATTTCAGCCGCGTCATGCGCGAATATGCGCAAGGCGGGTATCAGCTGGTGCTGGGCGACGCCTTCGCCGCCGAGCGTGAATCGCGCCGCACGGCAAAGCAGTTCCCGAAGACGGCATGGCTGTTCGGCTCGGGCGCCGGGCCGGCCGAGCCCAATTTCGGCGTCTTCGACAACTGGATCCACGAACCGGCCTATCTCTCCGGCATGATCGCCGGCAAGATGTCGAAGTCGGGCACGATCGGCGCGGTGGCGGCCATGGGCATTCCGGAAGTGAACCGGCTGGTCAACGCCTTCTTTGCCGGCGCCAAGGAGGTCAATCCCAACATCAAGAAGAAGGTCGCCTTCATTGGCTCGTTCTTCGATCCGCCCAAGGCCAAGGAAGCGGCGGTCGCCCAGATCGATGCCGGCGTCGATGTCATCTATGCGGAGCGCTTCGGCGTCATCGAGGCGGCGGTGGACAAGAAGATCCTCGCCATCTCCAACATGTCCGACCAGTCGAGCCTCGGCCCCGACACGGTCATAACCGGGCCGGTCTGGGACATGTATCCGACGGTCGAGCAGGCGATCAAGCTGGTCAAGGCCGGTGTCTTCACCGCGCAGGACTATGGCGATTTCTCGCGCATGGCCAAGGGCGGGTCGTTCCTGGCGCCCTACCATAAATTCGACAAGACGCTGCCGGCGGATGTGAAGGATCTGGTCGAGAAGAAGAAGGCCGAGATCCTGGAAGGCAATTTCCGGGTGGATGTGGATGAGAACACGCCGGTTTCGGATTAGGCGCTTTTTACCCTCCCGCTTGTGGGGAGGGTCGATCCGCGAAGCGGATCGGGGTGGGGGTCTTCGGCGCCGCACCCCCACCCTGTCTTCCGATCTACGTCTTCCGATCTACGCTTCGCTGCGATCGTAAGCCGGCCCTCCCCACAAGGGGGAGGGTGAAGACTCGCGCAGCCCTCCGCAGGAGCACCTTTGTCCGCCCCTCTCATCGAAATGCGCGCCATCACCAAGAGCTTCGGCGCCGTCAAGGCGAATGAGGCTGTCGATCTAAGCGTCGCCCCAGGTGAGATCCTCGGCCTGCTGGGCGAAAACGGCGCCGGCAAGACGACGCTGATGAATGTGCTGTTCGGCGCCTATGCGCCGGATGCCGGCGAAATTCTTATCCAGGGCAAGACCGTGCGGATCACCAGTTCGGCCGATGCGCTGGCCGCCGGCATCGGCATGGTGCACCAGCATTTTCATTTGGCGCCAAGGCTGACGGTCCTGGAAAACCTTCTGATTGGCATTCCCGGCAAATCCGGCCGCATCGACCGCGCCGGCGGACTTGCCCGGTTGTCCGACATCAGCCGTCGGCATGGGCTGACGCTGGACCCCAACCTGCCTGTCTCCGCGCTGTCGGTCGGCGAGCAGCAGCGGCTCGAAATCGTCAAGGCGCTGTTTCGCGGCGCCAGGCTGTTGATCCTCGACGAGCCGACGGCGGTGTTGGCGCCGGGCGAGGTCGACGGGCTGTTTTCGGCGCTGCGCTCGATGGCGGCGCAGGGGCTCGGAATCATCTTCATCTCGCATAAATTGAACGAGGTGCGGGCGCTCACCCATCGCTGCACCGTATTGCGGCACGGCCGCGTCGCCGGCCGTGTCGACGATCCGGCGAACACGACATCGGCAGAAATGGCGCAGCTGATGTGCGGCCATGAGATCGTGCCGCCGGCAAGAGGACCTTCGACCCCAGGCGCGGCGGTGCTGACGCTCGACGGTATTTCCACCTCACGGCATTCGGGGACGCCGCTGCGCGATGTATCGCTTGCCGTTCGCGCGGGCGAAATCCTCGGCATTGCCGGGGTCTCCGGCAATGGCCAGCGGGCGCTGGCCGAGGTGATTTCCGGCACGCGCGCGCCCGACGCCGGCGCGATGACGATAGCCGGCAAACCTGTTACGCGGTTCTCGCCGCGCGAGGTGCAGGCGCTCGGCCTTGGCCGCATCCCGGAAGACCGTATGACGACCGGGCTGGTCACCAATCTGCCGCTCGCCGATTCCATGGTGTTGCCGCGCATTGGTACTGCGGCTTTCAGCAGCCGGGGCCTGCTCAAGCCAGATGCGATCCGCGCCTTCGCCGAAGAACAGATCAAGGCCTATGACATCAGGTGCCCCGGGCCGATGACCCGCGCCGGCGCGCTGTCGGGCGGCAATCTGCAGAAGGCGCTGCTGGCGCGCGAACTGGCTTTCGACCCGAAGGTGCTGATCGTCTCGCAGCCGACGCGCGGCCTCGACATCGGTGCCGCCCGCTTCATCCACGAAAAATTCCTCGACATGCGTGCCAAGGGCTGCGGGATCATCGTCATCGGCGAGGATCTCGAAGAGCTGCTGGTGCTCTGCGACCGCATCGCGGTGATGTATGAGGGCCGCATCGCCGGCACGCTGGACAGCGCCGATGCGACCATCGCGCGGCTTGGGCTGCTGATGACCGGGGCGGAGGGCAGAGCCTAGATGGACTTTCTCACTCGGTTCCTCGCAGAAACCTCAAATAATACTGCCCGCTTTTGGCTGACTTTAAGCGTCAGCGCTGCCCCTCACCTGCCTGCCGGCATCCTCTCCCCGTATAGAGACGGGGAGAGGGGCTCTCACCCATGGTTTCGCCAATCACCACAGCTGCAAGAGGGGAGTTGCATAGGGCCCGGATCCCTTCTCCCCGTGTCTATACGGGGAGAAGGTGCCGGCAGGCGGATGAAGGGCGGCGCGACCGTCTGGGCGGCGGAGGGGCATAGCTGATGTTCCGCCTCGAAGCCCGCAGTTCCACCCCCGCCTGGTTCAATCTCGCTTTGCCGCTGCTGGCCATCGGCGCAGCGCTGGTCCTGTGCAGCGGCCTCATCGCGCTGGCCGGCGCCGGCGTGCTTGAGGCCTATGGCGTGATGCTGTCGGCCTCGTTCGGCGACAGCTATGCCATCACCGAAACGCTGGTGCGCGCCGCCCCGATGATCTTCACCGGGCTGGCTGTGGCCGTCGCCTTCCGGGCCAAATTCTGGAACATCGGCGCCGAGGGCCAATTGCTGGCCGGCGCCGTGGCCAGCTGCTTCGTCGGCGCCATCCCAATGCCGGGCGCGCTGGCGATCCTGTCGATGGCGCTGGCCGGCGCTGCTGCCGGTGCCGCTGTCGCGCTTGTGCCGGCGACCCTGCGAGTGAAATTCAAAGTCGATGACGTCGTCAGTTCGCTGCTGCTCAATTCGGTCATCTACTATGCGCTAATGGCGCTGATCGAGGGGCCGTGGAAGGACTCGTTCAGCGGCTATCCGATCTCGCCGCCGATCGAGGATTCGGCGAATTTCCCGGTGCTGCTCGAAGGCACAAGGCTGCATCTGGGTGTCATCGCCGCGTTGATCGCGGCACCGTTGATCTGGTTCCTGATCGTGCGCACCACGCTCGGCTTCCGGATCAGGGTCACCGGCGAAAGCCCGGAAGCCGCCCGCTATGGCGGCATCCACGTCGAGCGGGTGCTGATTTCGACGGCGCTGCTGTCGGGCGCGCTGGCCGGGCTTGCCGGCGTAGGCGAGGTCGGCGGCGTGCATTTCCAGGTGATGAGCGACATTTCGCCGGGCTATGGCTATTCCGGCATCGTCGTTGCCATGCTGGCCAGGCTCAATCCGCTCGGCGTCGTACCGGCGGCGATCTTCCTGGCCGCCGTGATGACCGGCGCCGAAGCGATGTCGCGCGCCACCGGCGTGCCGGCGTTCCTCAGCGATGTCATCCAGGGCACGGCGCTGCTCGCCATGCTGGTGGCGCTGCTGTTCACGGCCTATCGCATCCGCCGCGTCGGTGCCGCCTTATGAGCGCGGTGTTCGAACAGATCTTTCAGGTCGGCTTCCTCGCCGCCATTATCCGCATCGCCACGCCGCTGGCATTTGCCACGCTGGGCGAGATGTTCTCCGAGCGGGCCGGCGTGCTCAATCTCGGTATCGAAGGCATCATGCTGCTCTGCGCGATGACCGGCTTCACCGCCGCCAGCCTCAGCGGCAGCCTGTGGCTCGGCGTGCTGGCCGCGGTGTTGACCGGCATGGCGATGAGCGCGCTGCATGCGCTGTTCACCGTGGCGCTCGGCCTCAGCCAGCATGTCTGCGGCATCGGCGTTACTTTGTTCTCGTCCGGCCTTGCCTATTTCCTCTACCGTCTGACCTTCGGCCAGCAATCGGTGCCGCCCAGCATCAAGGGTTTTCAGACGGTGCCGATCCCGCTGCTGTCGGATATTCCGGTTCTGGGGTCAGCGGTTTTCAACCAGTTTGCGCTGGTCTACTTGGCAATCATTGCCATCCCGCTCGCTGCTTTCGTGCTCTACCGCACGCCTTGGGGGCTGTCGGTGCGGATGGTCGGCGAGAACCCGCGCGCCGCTGATTCCGCTGGGGTCAGCGTCATCGCCACGCGCTTCCAGGCGGTCATCCTCGGCGGTGCGCTGATGGGGCTTGCGGGCGCCTTCCTCACCATGGCACAGTTCAACGCCTTCACCTTTGGTGTCGTGTCGGGCCGTGGCTGGGTGGCGATCGCGCTGGTCGTGTTCGGCCGCTGGGACCCGTGGCGCTCTGCGGGCGCGGCGCTGCTGTTCGCCTTCGTCGATGCGCTACAATTGCGCATGCAGGCGAGCGGCCTCGGGCATATTCCCTATGAGACGTTCTTGATGCTGCCGTTCATTTTCACCATCGTCGCGATGGCCGTGATGTCACGCAACGCGGTTGCGCCGTCGGCGCTGCTGAAGCCGTTTCGACGAGAAGAGCGGTAAGCGAGTAGGACTTGGCGCCCTTCCTCTCCCCCGATCGACGGGGGAGAGGAAGGG
>NZ_JAMYPU010000013.1:0-176205 GCF_040320535.1 Mesorhizobium sp. M0676 | reverse complement strand
GGGGGGGCCGCGGGGGCGGCCCCCCGGGGGGGGGGCGGCCCGGGGGGGGGTTGGCGTTTTCCACAAACCCGCGGGGCGCGGCTTTGCCCGGGGGCGCCCCTCGCCCAATTCCGCCTTCCCGTCGCGGCCCGTCAGTTGCTGGTGATGCTGACGGCGTCGCCCTCGACCAGCAGCGGCGGCGCATAACCCAACGGCTTGTCGCCGGTCACGGCGCCGCCGGTAACCCGGGCTTGTATGTCGGAACCGAAATAGGCGTACGGGAATGGCGGCGGTGTCTTGCTGACCGTATTCAGCCGCGCGCGAAGCTCGGCGGGTAAAGTGAAATCCAACGCCGCCAGATTGTCCTGCAACTGCGCCAGCTTGGTGGCGCCAAGAATCACGGTGGCGATGCCCGGTTGCGTTGCCACCCAGTTGAGCGCGACCTGCGCCATGCTGCGTCCGAGTTCGGCGGCAACTTTTTCGAGCTCCGCCACGATCGCCCAGTTGCGCTCGGTGAACTTCTGGAACCCCGGATGAGTGGTGTTGCGAAAGCCGTCGAGCCGGCCGGCATGGCCTTCCTGCGTCGGCCGGTACTTGCCGCTGAGCAGCCCGCTTGCCAGCGGGCTCCACACCATGATTCCTGCGCCATGGCGGGTGCCGAAGGGCACGAACTCATTTTCGATCGAACGCTCCACCAGCGAATATTCAAGCTGCAGGGCCGACACCGGCTCGTAGCCGCGCCACTCGGCGATCGTCTGCGCGCGGGCAGCATACCAGGCCGGCACATCGGACAGGCCGACATGGCGAATTTTGCCCGCACGCACGAGATCATCCATCGTGCGCATGACCTCCTCGGCCGGCGTCAGCCCGTCCCAGACATGGAGGAGGTAGAGGTCGATATAGTCAGTGCCCAACCGCTTCAGCGAGGCGTCCACGGCGCGCAAGATGTTCTTGCGGCCGTTGCCACCGGCGTTCGGATTGCCGGGCTCCGCGTTGAAGGTGAATTTCGTGGCGATCACCGCTCTGTCGCGCAAGCCTCGCTCGGCGATGAATTCGCCGAGCCAGGTTTCGGCTGTGCCGCCGGTGTAGAGGTCGGCGGTGTCGAAGAAATTGCCGCCGGCCTCGACATAGGCGTCGGCCATGGCGCGCGCGGTTTCCCTGTCCGCGCCCCAGCCCCATTCGGTGCCAAAGGTCATGGTGCCCAGTGCCAGCCGGCTGACGCGCAGGCCGCTGTTGCCCAGTGTGTAATAGCTCATGGTCATGGTGTTTTTCCTATCCTGATTTCTTGACGCCGGCTCACTGGCCAGGCGTCATCTTGACCCAGGGATTGCCGCGCTCATGCGTGGCGCGGAAAACGAAGCCGTCGACTTTCCAGCCGGTCCCGGAGCGAACCAGATGGTGCTCGTAGGTGCCCCAGACTTCCCACAGCGGGTCGCCATTGCCTTCCATCCGGTTCCAGGCATAGCCGTTCGAAGAGACGGTCGCCGCGTCCGCCTCAAAGATCACCTGGTGATTGGTGCGCAGATGCAGGCTGGTCTTGCTGCCCCTGAGGTTGCCGGCCCAGGTACCGATCAGATTGTCGGAGGGGATGGTGGCGGCAGGCTGTCCTGACAGGCTGCTGAAGTCGACGGTGACACGGTCGGCGAAATAGGAGCGGGCAAGCTTCCAGTCCTGCGCATCGACGGCACGGTCGATGGCATCGGCGATGCGGATGACGGCGCGTTCGTCGGCGAGCGCGCGCCAACCGGACGGCTCGGCGCCGCCGGCGTCGACCGGCGCTAGGGCAAGGCCTGCGGCGAAGGTAGCGTGTTTCAAGGCATCCATCTCACTTCTCCTTTGTGCATCGGTGATGGCAATATGGGTCAGCCTGTCGGCATCGAGAAGATTGAAGCGTTCGCAAGGACTATGCGATATCATGCATGAATGGATCGGGATCTGCTCAGTCATTTGCCTGTCATCGTCGCCGTTGCCCGACGCGGCGGCTTTGCGCTAGCTGCGGCCGAACTGGGCATGTCCCCATCCGCCGTCAGCCATGCGGTGCGCCTCGTGGAGGAGCGGATCGGCCAGCCGCTGTTTGCGCGCACCACGCGCAGCGTCTCGCTGACGGAGGCCGGCAAGGCGCTGGTGGACACGGCAGCCCCTGCCCTCCAGGATATCGCCGACCGGATGGACCGCATCCGAGCCATCAAGGGCCGGCCCTCCGGCTTGCTCAGGTTGAACGTTCCCAACATCGCCGTTCCACTTGCCGTCACTCCCGTGGCCGCCGCGATGGCTGAACGCTATCCTGATGTGACCATCGAATTGCTCACCGACCAGGGGCTGGTGGACATTGTCGGCGAGGGTTTTGATGCCGGCATCCGGCTGGGCGAGATGATCGCACAGGACATGGTCACGGTCCGGCTGACGCCGCCATTCAACGCCGTGATCGTCGCCTCCCCCGCCTATGTCGGCCGGCATGGCCGTCCGCGCGGTGTGGCGGATCTTTCGGACCACAATTGCATCGGCTACCGGCTTGTGCGCTCCGGCGCACTCTATCGGTGGGACCTGACTGAGGACGGCAAGGATGTCGTGGCCGAGACGAAGGGTACGGTCATCGTCACCGATTCGCTGGCCGCGATCGACCTTGCGCTTGCCGGCGTCGGGCTGACCTATGTGTTCGAGCCGCTGGTGCGCGCGGAATTGGCCGCCGGCCGCCTCGTTCAGATCCTGCCGCAAACGGCGATCGAGGAGCCCGGCCTCTTCCTTTACTTCCCGCGCAGGGCGTCGACGGCGCCAAAGCTCAGGGCCTTCATCGACACCGCACAAGAAATCGGCCGAGCATCCTTGCGGACACCCGGCCGAGTTGCCTGAGCTGAGAAGCCCTTTTCGGGGCTATTTTTAAAACTACTTCTTCACCGCCGCCGCGACTTCCGCCGCGAAATCGGTCTCTTCCTTTTCGATGCCTTCGCCCAGCGCAAAGCGCAGATAGGCGGAGATCTTGGCCGGAGCGCCGATGTCCTTCTCGGCATCCTTCAGCGCCTGCTCGACAGTGATGTCGGGATTGAGCACGAAGGCCTGCTTGAGGAGCACGACTTCCTCGTAGAACTTGCGCAGGCGGCCTTCGACCATCTTTTCGATGATCGCTTCCGGCTTGCCGGACTGGCGCGCCTGGTCGGCGAAGATCGCCTTCTCGCGCTCGACCGCTGCCGGATCGATCTGCTCGGCGGTCAACGCCAGCGGGTTGGTGGCGGCGACATGCATGGCGACCTGGCGGCCAAAGGCGTTGGCGGCATGCTCATTGCCCGTGGTCTCGATCGCGACCAGAACGCCGAGCTTGCCAAGACCATCGGCAACCGCATTGTGGACGTAGGTTGCGACAGCACCGTGCGGGACGGTGAGCTTGGCCGAACGGCGGAAGCTCATGTTCTCGCCAATGGTGCCAACGGCGTCCTTGATGGTGTCAGTGACCGACTTGTCCGAACCCGGATACTTTGCGGCAGAGACAGCCTCCGTCGTGCCATAAGCAAGCGCGACCTTGGCGACATTGCGAACGATCTCCTGGAACTGCTCGTTGCGGGCCACGAAATCGGTCTCGGAGTTAACCTCGACGATGGCGGCCTCGCGGACGCCGGAGTCGACGCCGATCAGACCTTCGGCGGCAGTACGGCCAGCCTTCTTGTCGGCCTTGGAAATGCCCTTCTTGCGCAGCCAGTCGACGGCCTCTTCGATGTTGCCGTTGGTCTCCGTCAACGCCGCCTTGCAGTCCATCATGCCCGCGCCGGTCAAGTCGCGGAGTTCTTTGACCTGTGCAGCCGAAATGCTCATTGTCGCCTCTTTGTTTTAAATGCACCGACGCACCACCGGTACTCGGTGATGCGTCCGTCTAGCGTGCCAAATATGAGAATGATGAAGGCCGCAACCGGCCTTCGATTGTCAAGCTTCTGGAGCGTCCGCAGCCGGGGCCGGAGCCGGATCAAGCGCCGGTTCGACCGGAGCTTCGACCGAGGCGCCGATGTCGACGCCGAGCGCGCCCTGCTGGCGGGCGATGCCGTCGATGGCAGCCTTAGCGATCAGGTCGCAATAGAGCTGGATGGCGCGCGCCGCGTCGTCATTACCGGGGATCGGGAAGTCGATCTTGTCCGGATCGCAGTTCGAATCGATGATGGCAACGACCGGAATGCCGAGGCGCTTGGCCTCGAGAATGGCGATCGCTTCCTTGTTGGTGTCGATGACGAACATCAGGTCGGGGGTCGAGCCCATGTCCTTGATACCGCCGAGCGCCTTGTCGAGCTTCTCGCGCTCGCGGTCGAGGTTCAGGCGTTCCTTCTTGGTCAGGCCCTGGGCCTCACCGGCCAGCATCTCGTCGAGCTTGCGCAGGCGCTGGATCGAATTCGAGATCGTCTTCCAGTTGGTCAGCATGCCGCCGAGCCAACGCGAATTGACATAATACTGGGCCGAACGCTGCGCCGCGTCAGCGACGATATCCGAAGCCTGGCGCTTGGTACCGACGAACAGCACGCGACCGCCCTTGGCAACGGTGTCGGAAACCTGCTTCAGAGCCTGGTGCAGCAAAGGCACCGTCTGCGACAGGTCGATGATGTGGATGTTGTTGCGGGCGCCGTAGATGTAAGGCGCCATCTTCGGGTTCCAGCGGTGGGTCTGGTGGCCGAAGTGAATGCCAGCTTCCAAAAGCTGGCGCATGCTGAAATCAGGCAGTGCCATTCTTAGTTCCTTTTCCGGTTAGCCTCCACGGACACAGGCATTTTTGGACTTTGTCCTCGAACGCCACCGGAGGTTTCAGCCGGATTTCTCCCGGGCAGACACCAAAGTCCGTGTGTGGAATGAGCGCGCATATAGAGGGGAAGCGCTGCAAACGCAAGCGGTGAGGTGCTTCATCGCTCAGCGTGCGGCAATCAGCGCTCCGGTGCCGATCATGGCGCTGCCGGCGAACCGGTTAATCAGCCGCATGCGTTCGGGCGTCCTGAACCAGCCGGATGCCCTGCCCGCCAGCGCGGCGTAGATGCCCATGGTGAGAATATTGGCGCCGACGACGACTGCCACCACCAGCAGGCCGTCGGCAAACGTCATGGTGTCGAGGTTGAGGATCAGCGGCATGATCGAGGCGTGGAACAGGATCGCCTTCGGGTTGCCGAGCGCCACGGAGGCGCCAAGCAGGAACGAACGCGACAATCCGGTTTGGGGGATTCCTTGCGCGGCCGATTGCGCGGCCGCGGCCCGCCACATCTTGATGCCGAGGAAAATCAGGTAGGCCGCACCGGCGTATTTCAACAGGAGAAACACCCATTCGAAGGTCTGGGCCAGCGCCACCAGCCCGAGCAGTGCCAGGGTGACCAGCACGGCATCGCCGGCGGCAATGCCCATTCCAGCGACGAACGCACGCAGGAAGCCGCGTGCCACGCCGTTGGTGATCACCGTGAACATCGCCGGTCCCGGCGTGGCGGCGGCAAGTGTGATGGCAAGGCAATAAGCCAGGAATGCCGTTAGCGTCACGATCGGCCCTTTCCGTTGGGTACCCGTACGCGCCTGAAGATCGCAACGATCTCCTCGCGGCTGCATTCGATGGCGCCGAGCCGCACCGCCCGGTCGCGCTCGAAGCCGGTTATGTCATAGTGCGGCGCCGACGTCCTGGGCGGCCCCTGGTAGGACGAACGCTTGACGCCAAGCTCGGCGGCGAAACGATGCAGTTCGTCCGTATCGTCGGCCATCAGGTGGCACCAGCGATGGCCGGCCCATTTCCAGATCGCCGCATCGACATAGACCGCCATCGGGAACTGCCATCAAGCCTGCCGTGGCCAGCGCCGCATTGTTGCTATTTCGAGACCGGGCAAGGCTTGGTCTGATCGAACAGCGACAGGTTGACCAGCTTTCCGGTCATCGAGAACTCGCCATAGTCCATTGTGAGGTCGCGGGTGATGCCGTTCTCGTGCAGCTTGAAGCTGATGCGGTATTCCGGCACCTCTTCGCCCGATTTGTCGGTCTCGTCGAAATAGGCGATGTCGACCGGCCAGTATTTGTCGCCGGCAAGCTTGGCCAGCGCCGGCGCTTCGGGGTCGGCCTTGTCGCCCTCGGCTTTCTTGCCGACGATGACGGTGGTGGTCATCACCTTGTTGGCATCCTCCGAACCGTCGAACAGGCTGGTTTCGTAGAAATTCTCGCCCTTCTCGGCCTTGCCGATCAGTTCGACCAGATGCTGGGTCGGGAACTGAGTGGCGGCGAGTTCCAGGCTGTTCTTCTCGGGCTTGTCGATATCGACCTTGAGGCCCTTGGTCTCTTTCGTGGCGGTGCCCTTGACCTCCTTGTCGAGGTTCTGGTCGACGAAGGATTTGGTCACGAACGAGAAGGTCTTGCCTTCGGCGTCCTCGAACGTGGTCGTCTGCTGGTCGGTCAGCCTGGTGTTGTCGCCGGTGGCGATCTGGGTGACGAAACGGAATTTTACCGTATAGCCCTCGCAAGGCGAGCCGTTGAACTCATAGACCATGCGGCCGGAAATGCCGGTGATGCCCGAGCGGTCCGACGCCTTGTCGAGGGTAAGATCGTAGACGGCGCGATGCGCCTGCAGCGCCGGCACGGCAAAGGCTGGAGCCATCGAGGACAGCACCGGAACGAGAACGGCGTGGAAGGCAAGGCGCGTTGCGCGCATAAGGGGCTCCGATCGTCGCAGCTGATGGCAGGCCGCAGGTAAAGATGGTCCAGCTTAAAAAAAGTCGTGGCGGAAGCGAGGCAAAAATAGCAATTTCGGCCCGGCCAGCGCGGCGTCTCCAAGCAATAGGGAAATACGATGAGTGAAACAATCGAAAAGCGGCTAAGCGATCTCGGCGTGACGATACCTGCCGCCGCAGCGCCCGCCGCGAACTATGTGCCCTATTGCAGGTCCGGCAATCTTTTGTTCACGGCCGGGCAGTTGCCGCTCAAGGACGGCAAGCTGCAGGCAAGCGGCCTGCTCGGCCGCGACGTCGATACCGAAACCGGCAAGGAAGGCGCAAAGTACTGCGCAATCAATGTCTTGGCCCAAGCAAAAGCAGCACTTGGCGATCTCGAAAAAATCCAGCGTTTGGTCAAGATTACCGTGTTTGTTGCATCAGTGCCGGATTTCGTCGAGCAGCATCTGGTCGCCAATGGCGCCTCCGATTTCCTGGTCGCGGCCCTTGGCGAGCGCGGCAAGCATGCCCGCTCCGCCGTCGGCACCGCCTGTCTGCCGCTTAATGCCGCAGTGGAAATCGAAGCCGTCTTCGAGGTCGCATGAGCAGGACCAAGACAATGACCGACCTTTCCTGGCTGACCGCCCGCCCGGTGGCGCATCGCGGCTTTCACGACATGAACAAGACGCGCTGGGAAAACACGCTGTCGGCCTTCGCTGCTGCCGCCGAGCGCGGCTATGCGATCGAATGCGACGTGCATTTGTCGTCCGACCGCGTCCCCGTCATCATTCATGACGGCGATCTCAGGCGGTTGACCGGCCAGGACGGCTTTGTCTGGCAGCGCACGGCAGCGGAACTGGCGGCGCTCAGGATCGGCGGCACCAAGGACCATGTGCCTTCACTTCAGGAGGTGCTCGACCTGGTCGACGGCCGCGTGCCTTTGGTGGTCGAACTGAAGGGCGTGCCCGGTTACGACGAGGGCCTGGTGGCAAGCGTCGGCAAGATGCTGGAGCGCTACAAGGGCAAGGCGGCGATCATGTCGTTCGACCACTGGCTGGTCCGCGACTTCCCCAGGGATGCGCCTGGAATTCCGGGCGGGCTCACGGCCTATGGCCAGGACAACCAGTTGATCGAGGCGCATTTTGCCATGCTGGCACATGACCTCGCCTTCACCTCCTATGCCGCGGGCGATCTGCCGAACCCGTTCGTCAGCTTCGTGCGCGAAAGGCTTAAAATGCCTGTCATCACCTGGACGGTGCATGACCAGCCGGCGGTGGATCTCACTTTCAAATACGCCGACCAGATGACGTTCGAAGGGTTCGAACCCGATCTGGTCAATGTCGCCTGATGGAAGTGCCTGAAACGTGACTTGTAGCGGCCCCGACAGAGCTTAAATAAGCCCCATGGATCAGGGTGATGAAGGCGACGGGCAAACGGCGAATGCGGAGTTTTCCATCCGCGTCGCCGCCGGCATCAATGCCTTCACCTGCGACGAGTGGAACGGCTTTACCGGCACAACCCGCAGCGACACAGAAAATGGCTATAACCCTCTCGTTTCATATGCTTTTCTGAGCGCGCTTGAAGATTCCGGCTGCGCCGTGCGGCGTACCGGCTGGCAAGGTCATCATCTCAGACTGGAAAATGCCCAAGGCAGATTGCTGGGCGCCGTGCCCTGCTATCTCAAATCGCACAGCCAGGGCGAATATGTCTTCGACCACGGCTGGTCCGATGCGTTCGAACGCGCCGGCGGCAACTACTATCCGAAACTGCAATGCGCCGTGCCGTTCTCTCCGGTCACCGGCCCTCGCCTGCTGGTCAGCAAGGGCGAGGACAGCGCCATTGTGAAGGCCGGTCTCGCAGCGGGCCTGAAGGCGGTGACGGAAAAGCTCGG
This sequence comes from Mesorhizobium sp. M0676, assembly GCF_040320535.1. Taxonomy (NCBI): domain Bacteria; kingdom Pseudomonadati; phylum Pseudomonadota; class Alphaproteobacteria; order Hyphomicrobiales; family Phyllobacteriaceae; genus Mesorhizobium; species Mesorhizobium sp. M0676. Next base: position 167,697 of record NZ_JAMYPU010000013.1, on the reverse strand, counting down.
CGTGTCCTCCGCGCATGTCACCTTCGCCAATGAAAGCGACGTTGCAACGCTGGAAGCAGCCGGCTTCCTGCACCGCACCGACCAGCAGTTCCATTTCTTCAACGAAGGCTTTTCGACCTATGACGACTTTCTCGCCACGCTGGCATCGCGCAAGCGCAAGGCGATGAAGAAGGAGCGCCGCGAGGCGCTCGCCAACGATATCTCGATCGACCGGCTCACCGGCAAGGACCTGACCGAAAAGGCCTGGGACGATTTCTTCGCCTTCTACATGGATACCGGCAGCCGCAAATGGGGCCGGCCCTATCTCAACCGCAAGTTCTTCTCGCTGATCGGGGAGCGCATGTCCCAGGACATCCTGTTGGTCATGGCCAAGCGCAATGGCCGCTATGTCGCCGGCGCCATCAACTTCATCGGCTCCGATGCGCTCTACGGCCGCAATTGGGGCTGCATCGAGGACCACCCGTTCCTGCATTTCGAAGTCTGCTACCATCAGGCCATCGACTTCGCCATCGAGCGCAAGCTGAAGGTGATCGAGGCCGGCGCGCAGGGTGAGCACAAACTGGCGCGCGGCTATCGTCCCGTGACCATGCATTCGGCGCACTACATCGCACATCCCGGCCTGCGCAATGCTGTGGCCGATTATCTCCGGCGTGAGCGGCGCGAGGTCGAGCGGATGGGCGAAATTCTGGAAGAGCATACGCCGTTCCGCAAGTATCTTGAGGAATAGCGATCCGCGCCTGCCCTCGCCTGACCATCTTACCTGACCATCTTGCCGGTCCGGGACAGCTTCGCTACACCGGGAGCATACTCCCGGAGCGCCGCCATGACCGAGGCCTACGACCCCAGCAATATCTTCGCAAAGATCCTGCGCGGCGAAATCCCCTCGCACCGCATCTACGAGGATGATGCCGTGGTCGCCTTCATGGATGTGATGCCGCAAGGCCCCGGTCACACGCTGGTGGTGCCCAAAGCACCGTCGCGCAATCTGCTCGATGCCGATCCCGCGACGCTCGGCCGGCTGTTCACCAGGGTCCAAACGGTCGCGCTGGCGGTCAAAAAGGCTTTCGGCGCTGACGGGGTCACCATCCTGCAGTTCAACGAACCGGCGTCCGGCCAGACCGTCTACCACCTACATGTCCATGTCATCCCGCGGTTCGAAGGCATCGCGCTCAAGCCGCATACGGGGCAGATGGAGAAGCCCGAAGTGCTGACGGAGAACGCGGCGAAGATCCGAGCAGCGCTGAACGGTTGAGGTGGCGCGCGCCTCAGGGCGATGCGCTCAGCCACAATCCACCACGTCGGTTAGGAAAATATCAAACCACGCCGTGATAACGTGCTCCGTACCGGGATGCGTTTGGGTTTTCAAAATCGTGGAACATTCGGTTGCGACATCAGAGCCGTTGGTAAAAGCAGCTGCCGGGCGGGCCTTTCTGCGCACCTTGGCGGACGCGTACCGGCGACACCGCCTGCTGCACGCGATGGCCATCGCTGCCCTGCTTTTGGCAGCCGCGGTCGGCCTGCGCACCGGAAACATGCCGGATTTCGGCGTGCTGGAAGACTATTCCCAATACCTTCTTTTCGCTTTCTGGATCGGTGGCTGCGCCTTCGCACTCGGCAGCTTTTTTCACCTTGCACTCATCAAGCGGGATCCTGAGCCGCTCGGCACTTTTCTGCGATCGATCGGCGGCGTCTTCGGCGACGCCGAGCGCAACGCCAACAGCCTGAATGGTCTGGCCGCGTGCATTGCGCTCATATCCGCTTTCGGTGTGTTGAAAGGCGCGGTCGCGATCCTTTCGCCATTCGCATGGGATCACGCATTGGCTCAGGCCGACCGGGTGCTGCATTTCGGCCGAGCGCCCCATGAATGGCTGTGGTTTATCGTCCAGTCGCCGCTCGCCGTAAGATCGTTCAACCTGGCTTACAATTCCTGGTTCGTCGTCCTTATCGCCTCGGTCTTCATCGCTTGCATCACGCGCAGGGACACGAAGCTGCGTCACCAGTTCCTGATGAGCTTCATGCTCGTGTGGATACTGGCGGGTTTTTTCCTGGCGATGGGCCTGTCTTCGGCAGGGCCGTGCTTTTACGAGCGACTGGGGCTGGGCAGCGACTATCATTCCCTGATGCAAGCACTCGCCGCCGCCGATCGCATCTATCCGATCTGGGCGCTCAGCACGCAGGACATTGTGTGGAGCGGCTATATCGGGGCGACGCCAGGCAGTCTCGGCATATCCGCCTTCCCGTCCATGCATGTAGCGATGGCGGTGCTTTTCGCGCTTTATGCAACACGCCGCTCACGGTTGGCCGGCCTTTTGATGTGGGCATTCGCCGCAATCATCATGGTCGGCTCGGTCGTCCTTGGCTGGCATTATGCCGTGGATGGCTATGCGAGCGTTCTGATTTCGATCGCCATCTGGAAGGCGTGCGGGTACTTCCTGGGCAAGTTTGCACCCGAGGGCGTCGCCGCCTGACCTAACAACATCTGCCCTGAAAAGCAGGGGCGCTGTGTCGGCAAACCGGCCAGCCAATGAAAAAAGGGCCCGTCACCGGGCCCTTCATAGGCGAACCTTTCAGCTCTTGCGCGGCAGTTGCGGCACCAGGCTGCGCTTGCCGCCATCCTTGCCCTTGGGCTCAGGCTCGTCCTTTCCCTTGGGCTGAGGCTTCTGCGCCACCGCCTTCTTGGCGACGGGCTTCTTGGCCACCGCCTTGCGGGCTTTCGGCGTCTCTTCCGGCTCCTGCTTCGGCTGCACCGGGGCTTCGTCGGCCAGTGATTCGAGCTTCAGGCCGGTTTCGCCGGTTTCCTTCTTCTCGACGGTGACGCGCACCGTGCCGCCCTTCTTGAGCTTGCCGAACAGCACCTCGTCGGCCAACGGCTTCTTGATGTGCTCCTGGATGACCCGGCCGAGCGGCCGCGCACCCATGCGCTCATCATAGCCCTTGTCGGCCAGCCAGGCGATCGCGTCGGACGACAGGTCGAAGGTGACGCCCCGCTCGGAGAGCTGGGCCTCGAGCTGCATGACGAACTTCTGCACCACCTGATGGATGACCGGCACTGGCAGCGAGCCGAACGGGATGATCGCATCGAGACGGTTGCGGAACTCCGGCGTGAACAACCGGTTGATGGCCTCGACATCGTCGCCTTCGCGCTTGGTCGATCCGAAACCGATCGCCGCGCGCTGCGCATCGGATGCGCCCGCATTGGTGGTCATGATCAGGATGACGTTGCGGAAGTCGATCTGCTTACCGTTGTGGTCGGTCAGCTTGCCGTGGTCCATGACCTGCAACAGGATGTTGAACAGGTCCGGATGCGCCTTCTCGACCTCATCCAGCAAGAGCACGCAGTGCGGATGCTGGTCGACGCCGTCGGTGAGCAGACCGCCCTGGTCGAAGCCGACATAGCCGGGAGGCGCGCCGATCAACCGCGAAACGGTGTGGCGTTCCATATATTCCGACATGTCGAAGCGGATCAGCTCGACGCCGAGCGAGGCAGCCAACTGCTTGGCGACTTCGGTCTTGCCGACGCCGGTCGGGCCTGAGAACAGGTAGGAGCCGATCGGCTTTTCCGGTTCGCGCAGGCCGGCACGCGCCAGCTTGATTGCCGAGGTCAGCGCGGTGATGGCGGTGTCCTGGCCATAGACGACGCGCTTCAGCTCGATGTCGAGGCCTTGCAGCACCTTCTCGTCGTCGGCCGAAACCGTCTTCGGCGGGATGCGGGCCATCGTGGCGATCGTGGCTTCGATCTCCTTGATGCCGATCGTCTTCTTGCGCTTGGATTCCGGCACCAGCATCTGCGAGGCGCCGGTCTCGTCGATCACGTCGATCGCCTTGTCCGGCAGCTTGCGGTCGTTGATGTAGCGGGCCGACAGTTCCACCGAAGCCTTGATCGCCTCGTTGGTGAACTTCACCTTGTGGAATTCCTCATAATAGGGCTTGAGGCCCTTCATGATCTCGATGGCGTCCTCGATGGTCGGCTCGTTGACGTCGATCTTCTGGAAGCGCCGCACCAGAGCGCGGTCCTTCTCGAAGAACTGGCGGAATTCCTTGTAAGTGGTCGAGCCGATGCAGCGGATGGCACCCGAAGACAGCGCCGGCTTCAACAGGTTCGACGCATCCATCGCGCCGCCTGACGTGGCGCCGGCCCCGATCACCGTGTGGATCTCGTCGATGAACAGCACGGCGCCGGGATAATCCTCTAGCTCCTTGACAACCTGCTTCAGCCGCTCTTCGAAATCGCCACGGTAGCGGGTGCCGGCCAGAAGCGTGCCCATGTCGAGCGCGAAGATGGTGGCGTCCTGCAGCACTTCGGGCACGTCGCCTTCGACGATGCGCTTGGCCAGGCCTTCGGCAATCGCCGTCTTCCCGACGCCGGGATCGCCGACATAGAGCGGGTTGTTCTTGGAGCGGCGGCACAGCACCTGGATGGTGCGGTTGATTTCGCTCTCGCGGCCGATCAGCGGATCGATCTTGCCGGCCTTGGCCTTGTTGTTGAGGTTGACGCAATAAGCCGTCAGCGCATCCTGCTGCTGCTTCTTCTTGCCGCCTTCCTCCTGCGGCTCGGCGCCGTTCTGGCCGCCCTGCTCGTCATCGGCGCCGCGCGGCGAGCGCGTCTCCGATGCGCCGGGGCGCTTGGCGATGCCGTGCGAGATGTAGTTGACCGCGTCGTAGCGGGTCATCTGCTGTTCCTGCAGGAAATAAGCGGCATGGCTCTCGCGCTCGGCAAAGATGGCGACGAGCACGTTGGCGCCGGACACTTCCTCGCGGCCGGATGACTGCACATGGATCACGGCGCGCTGGATGACGCGCTGGAAGCCGGCGGTCGGCTTGGAATCCTCATCGTAACCGGTGACCAGATTGTCGAGTTCGGTGTCGATATAGGTCAGAACGGTGTGCTTCAGCTCGTCGAGATCGACGTTGCAGGCGCGCATAACGGCGGCCGCCTCGGTGTCGTCGATGAGGGCGAGCAGCAGATGTTCTAGGGTTGCATATTCATGGTGCCGCTCATTGGCGAGCGTCAGCGCCTGGTGAAGCGCCTTTTCCAGGCCTTGGGAGAAAGCCGGCATGTTACCTCACTTCTTCTCCATCACGCATTGCAGCGGATGCTGATTCTGTCGGGCGAAATCCATGACCTGAGACACTTTGGTCTCGGCCACCTCGAATGTATAGACCCCGCACTCGCCCACCCCATGATTGTGAACATGAAGCATGATGCGTGTGGCGGCTTCGCGGTCCTTTTGAAAAAAACGCTCCAGGACGTGAACCACGAACTCCATGGGCGTATAGTCGTCGTTGAGGATGAGGACCCTGTAAAGGCTGGGCTTCTTGGTCTTGGTCTTCGTGCGCGTAATGACGGCTGTGCCGCGACCGGCCTCATTGCCGTCGCCGTCACTTTGCATCCGCACCACGCTTGTCGTGGCAGTCAAACCTGAAGTCACGTAATCCTGCCTCTTTCGAATCCCCATGGCGAGTTCGATATGTAGGTGTTCGATGGACGATTTTAAGCCCTTCTTGTTAGCTGACAATATGGCTAGGTGGGCAAACCGAGGCGATTTTCAAAATCGTGAACCGCCAAAGCCCCGGAATTGAAACCGGCATGAAAAAACCCGGCCGCGCATCCGCGACCGGGTCTGTTTTGCAAGCCCGAAAGGCCGTGCCTGGTATTCTCGAGCGAAATTACTTCGCCTTGGCGACAATCGATTCGAAGGGCTTGTAAGCCTCCTTGGCGAGATCGGCATAGAGATCGCCGAACTTGGTCGCCTCGGCAACGAAGCTCTCATAGCTCTGCTTGGCGAAGTCGGACTGGATCTCGACCGCCTTTTCCAGCGACTTGGCGGAGAACAGCTTTTCGACCGCGGCGCTGCCGGCTTCGAAGCTCTTCTTGGTGTATTCGCCGGCTTCAGTGGCGATCGCCTGCGCGCCCTTGGAGAGCGAGGTGAAGCTCTTCAATCCGGTATCGGCAAACTCCTTGCCGTATTTCGAGAAGTCCTCGTAGGTCTGGGTCATTTGACGTTTCCCTTGGCGTTTTGAAGCGCCCTTGCCTGAGCGCGGTTGTGCAATGCACGAGAATATATTGTGCGCTGCACAAAAGTCAAGATTTCAGCGGCATCAGGCCGCGCTGCGCCGGCAACAGCTAAAATTCGAATAAAGAAAGGCTCAAGCCCGAGGAAAATGGTGAACGGGCCGGTTACCATAAACGGATTGGTAACGCTGGTCGCGATAGTTTGACGACAAGTGAGGTCGGATCCCTTTGCCGCCTCCAGGGCAATGAGTTTCAAAGGAACTATCAGTGCGTCAGGCGTTGTCGGTCTTCGGTTCAAAATCCGCATCTTCCCTCAAAACGATCATGATCCTCGCTTTGGCGATGTCATTTGTCGTTGCGGATGCCGCGTCCTCGATGGCCGCCAGGTCTTCGGCGATCGTCGTCGACGCCAAGACCGGCAAGGTGCTTTATTCGTCCGATGCCAACGGCCGGCGCTACCCGGCGTCGCTGACCAAGATGATGACGCTCTATCTGACCTTCGAGGCCATGGCGAAGGGCCGGATCAGCAGGAACACGCCCGTGCCGTTCTCGGCCAAAGCGGCGGCCGAACCGCCGACCAAGCTCGGCGTCAAGGCGGGCGGAGCGGTTTCGGTCGAGACCGCCATCCTGTCGATGGTGACCAAGTCGGCCAATGATTCGGCGACCGCGCTCGGCGAACTGCTCGGCGGCAGCGAAAGCAATTTCGCCCGCATGATGACCGCCAAGGCGCGCGCGCTCGGCATGGACGGCACCGTGTTTCGCAATGCCAACGGCCTGCCCGATCCCGGCCAGTTCACAACCGCCCACGACATGGCGATGCTCGGCATAGCGCTCAGGGAACATTATCCGCAGTATTACGGCTATTTCTCGCAGCGCTCCTTCCTTTACGGCCGCCAGCGCATCAATGGCCACAACCGTCTGCTCGGCCGCATCAAGGGCGTCGACGGCATCAAGACCGGCTATACCCGCGCCTCCGGCTTCAACCTCGTCTCGTCGGTTTCGGATGGCAACCGCCGCCTCGTCGCCGTCGTCATGGGCGGCACTTCGGGGCGCAGCCGCGACAACCAGATGGCCGGCCTGATCAACGCCTACATGCCGCGCGCATCGACCCGCGGCGGCGGCGCCCTGGTCGCCAAGGCCGGCGGCGACAATCCGGTCACGGCGCTGGCCAAGGTCTTCCTGCCCAAGCATGACGCGCCGACGCCGGATGGCAAGCCGATCGTTGAAGACGATGCCGTAGCGTCCAATGACGATCCGACATCCGCTGACGAGCAGTCTGCTGAAGGCCAGTCTGCCGACGAACAGACGGTGGCCGCGGTCGAAGAGCCCGCCCCCGTCGTCAAGACCAGGAAGGTCAAAACCGTCATCGTGACGGCGCCGAAGGTCGAAACTGCGCAGATTGTGGCTGCCTATGCCGAACCCACGCCTGTATCCCCACAGGCGGTCGACCCGGTCAACACGGCCTCGGTGCCGGCTGGTTGGGCGGTGCAGGTGGCGTCGTCGCCCAAGCATTCCGAAGCCCAGGCTTTCCTCGACAAGACCGCCAAGCTGGCGCCCAAAGTTCTTGGGGCTGCTTCCGGTTTCACCGTCGCCTTCGAAAAGGATGGCGAGACCTATTACCGCGCCCGGTTCGGCGGCTTCCGCTCGAAGGACGCGGCCTGGAATGCCTGCAATGCCCTGAAGAAAAAGAAAATCGCCTGCTACGCCGTCCAACAGTAGGGCGGCGTCGGAACCATCTCCCGGAAATTTACTGCGTCGAAGGAGACTAATTGTGATTGGAGAGCAAGACGTCCTTGGCTTCGTTGATCCGCGCCGCCAGGAAAGACGTGCCGCCGATGTCGGGGTGCAGGCGCTGCATCAGGCGGCGGTGCGCCTTGCGGACATCCGCCGCGGCGGCCCCCGCTTCAAGACCAAGGATCTTGTAGGCCTCCTCCTTAGTCATGGCGCCCGCACCTGGCGCAACACCCAGCCCTTCGCCACCGTTCGCCTCAGCGTCTTTGCGCCAGACGGGAAAACGGCCGTCAAGATACGTCTCTAGGAGCTGGCGGCTCTCCGGGTCGCCGGGGAGTTCGCGGTAAAGCTGCTGCAGCTCGGCCAGGCCCATCGCGCCCAGCATCTTGCCTTCATGGCGGCCGGCCAGAACCAGGCCTTCAAGCCCGCCCGTATCGTGATCAAGCTCCATTTCCAGTGCGGCGGTCCGCACCGTCGAGCGCTTGCCGGGCGCCGGCCCGACCGACGGCCGCTTCATTCGCATCGAACCGTACCAGGCAAGGGCCGCGGCCAGAATGAGGCCGGCAATGCCTTCGCGCCCGACCACCAGAACGGCAAGCCCGACCAGCGCCAGAAGCACCGGCCCGAGCGTGCGCATGCCGCTTGCCAGTTTTTGCGCATCGGCGCGGACAAAGATCGTCGCCGCGCCGAGCAGCACCAGAAACAGTGCAACAAGTGCAATGATAGCGCCCATCAATTCCCGCCGCCCCTGAGATGCTCGATCAGCAGCCGGTCTCCCGGCCTGTCCCTTGCCTCGAGCGCCTTCAATCCGCCCGTCGCATAGACGGCGACCGCCGAAAGCAGCCCGGCCAAGGTCGCGGCAGCCCGCCGATCAAATCGGAACCAAGCGCCTTTGGACAGCCGCGCAATCTCCTTGAACGCCTTTTCTGCGCCTGGATCATGGCCTTCCTGGAAGACGAAGACGGGAACGCCGTGCAGACCGAGGCTGCCGGCCCTCTGCGCCAGCTCGTCGATATCCTCTTCCATGGCGTCGCCGATATAGACCAGAGCGTTGACCTTGGCCGCCGCCGTTTCCTTCAGCGCATGCGCCAGCACCTTGCCGATCTGGGTGTGGCCGGCACGGCAGTCGATCCGCGTCATCAGCTGCTTCAGGGCATTGGTGTCGACGACAAAAGCCGACGAGCGGCACTCGCCCAACCCGCGAAAATAGGCCAGTTGGACGCTGAGGGTGCCGGCCTTGCCGACGGCGTCGAACATTTCGCCCTGCAGCTTGGTGGCGAGATCCCAGGTCGGCTGGCGGCTCATCGTTGCGTCGAGGGCAAGGATCAGCCGGCCCGTGCCGGTCGCGGACGCGGCAAGCGTCCGGGCCTGACGGATGAAGGCGTCGATCTCGCCGGCATTGGATTGAGGCTTGACCGGCGCAGGACTGGCCCTTGCGGGCACGCGCTGCTTCTTGTCGCTCATAAGAAGCAAGATGTGGCGTTGTCGGCCCCCTTGCAAGTCCAGCCTTGGACAAGATGAAGGGCCAGCGCTCGACGCTCTGGAGAAGCGGCCGCGCCCTTGGCTCTACAGCAAGCCCAGATCGGCGAGCTCGCGCTTTAGTTTCGGCGGCATCTCGACCATTCCGGCCTTGCCCTTGCCGATATCTGCGGGCGCATCCGAAGGTTTGAGATAACGCCAGCCCTGGACGGCGCGGCGCGGCTGCCAGTCGGTGCGCACGACGTCGAGGTCGAGCATCAGGCGGCAACGGCCGATGCCTTCGTCGTCCGTGAAGGGCCTGATATCAGTGATCAGCTGGCGGCATTGCACGCTGCCCTTGATCACCCAATAAAGCGAACCGCCATCGGTGATCTCGGCGCCGCGCGTCGGCACCATGCGGGTGGTGTGCCAGTGCTCGGCGGGTTCGCCGGCGCGGCGGCGCTCATCGAGGCGGAAGGCGATCCATTCTTCGAGGTCCTCGACGCTGTCGCAACCGACGCACAGTTTTAGGAGGTTGAGTGCCATCGCTTAAGGTTTAGTCCGGCGCGCGATTGCGTCAACGGCCCTGCCCGACTTCTCCACAGTGCCAGTGGCGTTGCGCGGTCAGCATTCCACGACATTGACGGCGAGCCCACCAAGGCTGGTTTCCTTGTACTTCTCGTTCATGTCGAGGCCCGTCTGGCGCATTGTTTCGATCGCGGCGTCGAGCGGCACGAAATGGACGCCGTCGCCTTTGATCGCCAGAGAGGCGGCGGTGACCGCCTTGACGGCGCCGAGCGCATTGCGCTCGATGCAAGGCACCTGGACCAGACCGCCGACCGGATCGCAAGTCATGCCGAGATGATGTTCGAGCGCGATTTCGGCGGCGTTCTCGACCTGCTCGGGCGTGCCGCCCATGACGGCGCAGAGACCCGCGGCAGCCATCGCCGAGGCCGAGCCGACCTCGCCCTGGCAGCCGACTTCGGCGCCGGAGATCGAGGCATTGGTCTTGATGATGCCGCCGACGGCGGCCGCCGTGAGCAGGAAGTCGCGGATGCTCGGCTGGTCGGCCTCGGGGTGGAAATGCAGCCAGTAACGCAGCACCGCCGGCAATGTGCCGGCCGCGCCATTGGTCGGCGCGGTGACGACGCGTCCACCGGCGGCGTTCTCTTCGTTCACCGCCATTGCGTAGATCGACAGCCAGTCATTGGCCAGCAAAGGGTTGGGCTTGTTCTGCTGCCATTGCTCCTGCAGCTTGTCGTGCAGCATGCGGGCACGACGGCGCACTTTCAGCCCGCCCGGCATGATGCCGTCCTGCGACAGGCCGCGGTCGATGCAGCCCTTCATGGCGCCCCAGATCGCATCAAGGCCGCTGTCGAGCTCCTCGCGCGACATATGCGTCTCTTCATTGATGCGCTTCATGTCGGCGATAGACAGGCCGCTTTTGCCTGCCATCTTCAGCATCTCGACGGCATTCTTGAAGGGATAGGGCACCTTCTTGCCTTCTGTGGTCACCGAGCCCTTCACCTTCATCCGCTGCAGCTCTTCCTCGGACACCACGAAGCCGCCGCCGATGGAATAGTAGATGCGCTTGAGCAGCAGCCGGTCGCCGGCATCGTAAGCGTAGAAGGCCATGCCGTTGGCGTGGCCGGTGAGCGGCGTCTTGCGGTCGAGCACCAGATCCGTCGCCGTGTCGAAGCGATAGGAGGGATGGCCGCGTGGCGATATCCGCTTCTCGGCGGCGATGCGCGTGGCGATTCCCTCGGCCTGATCGGGATCGACCGTCTGTGGTGTCAGGCCAGCAAGTCCGAGGACAACGGCGCGATCCGAGCCATGGCCGATACCGGTATAGGCGAGCGAGCCGTGCAGGCTGGCGCCAATGCGATCGACCTTGACGCCGGCCGGGCGCGGCCAGTCATCGCCGGCGATCTCGTCGAGAAACCGCCGCGCCGCCGTCATCGGTCCCATCGTGTGCGAACTCGACGGTCCGATGCCGATCTTGAACAAGTCGAAAACCGAAAGAAACACGCTGCGCCGTCTCCGGGAATGGGATCAAGACCTACATATAGGACTTTCCATGATGTTTGTGCTGTTTTGCGGATTGCGGCGCTGCACCTGCCGACCTTGTTTGCTCCGGCAGCGACATCCCCGGCTGAAAGCGCGTCGCGCTGAAACGGATTCATGCGACGCGCTTTAAGTTCTTGTTTTAATGCATGTGGTTGTCCCAGAACCGCAGCTCACCTCTGGGCGGCATGCATTGGAGCATCGAACTGACCGCTTTGCCTGTGGTAAAAGGGGGCATGGGCGATTCCTTCCATCTGTCGACGGCTGATCTGGCGGCGCTGGCTTTTTTCCTGCTCGCATGGTTGCTGCATACGCTGGCATCCGACGGCAGACTGGTCAGCCGGGTGTCGTTGACGATGGCCATGAACGTGCAGCGCGAGGCCTGGATGCGCACCATGGCCGAGCGCGAAATCCGCATCGTCGACACCGCCATCATGAGCGGCCTGCAGCAAGGCACCGCCTTTTTCGCCTCCAGTTCGCTGATTGCGCTCGGTGGCTGTTTCGCGCTGCTTGGCGCCTCGGATCAGGTCCTTGCCGTGCTGAACGACCTGCCGTTGAACGCGACCTCATCGCGCTCCGCCTTTCAGATCAAGGTCTTTGGCCTGGTCCTGATCCTGGCCTTCGCCTTCTTCAAGTTCGGCTGGGCCTACCGTCTCTTCAACTACTGCACGATCCTGATCGGCGCGGTGCCGATCCCCTATGGCGAGGCGTCACGCAACCCGGTCAGCGAAACGGCGGTGTGGCGCGCGGCGCGCATGAACATGCTGGCCGGCAAGCATTTCAATTCAGGCCTGCGCGCGGTGTTCTTCTCGATCGGCTATCTCGGCTGGTTCGTCGACCCGATCGTGTTCGTGCTGTCGACGCTGCTGCTACTGGCGGTGCTGGTGCGGCGTCAGTTCTTTTCCGCCGCAAGGCAAGCGGTGATCGGTCAGCCGCCCGGGCCGGGGAAAAGCTGGTCGATCCGGCCCGATAGCCAATAGGCGGCGAGCCCGATCCATTCGCGGATCGCCATGGTCGTGGTCTGCAGCGAATCGGGTGCGTTGTCGCGAAACAGGCCAAAGCCTTCCTTGCCCGAGGTGCGATAGTCGACCGGCCACGGGACCGTGTGAAAGCCGGCCTTGTCGAACAGCGCCTTGGCGCGCGGCATGTGGAAGGCGGAGGTCACCAGCAGCCAGGTTTCGCCCGATTTCGGCGTTACCAGTTCCTTGGTGAAGACGGCATTCTCATAGGTGTTGCGGGATTTGCTCTCGAGCATCAGGCGATCGGCGTCGACGCCAAGCGCACCGAGCAGCCGCGGCGCGGTGGCCGCATCCCCCTCGCCATCGATGAACAGTTCACCGGTGCCGCCCGAGATAACCACTTTCGCCTCGGGAAAGCGCCGGGCAAGGATCGCCGCCTCGACCATGCGGTCGCCGCCGGAATTCAGCTCATAGCCGCCGCGCGCCTAGTTGATGGCGCCCTCGAAGCCGCCGCCGAGCACGACAATGCCGTCGACCTTCCGCGGCAGCGGCGGCTTTGGGAAGCGCTCTTCGAGCGGATTGAGCATCATGGCGCCAAGCGACGTCCAGGCCGACAGCGCCAGAATCAGGAAGGCGAACACACTGCCCGTCGCCGCCAATCGCCGGCGGCCGATCAGCGCCGCGAGCAAGCCGGCAAGCAGCAGGAAGATCGCCAGGTTGAGTGGTTGGACGAAGAACCAGAATACCTTGGAGAGATAGAAGAACATTGCCTGCCTATCTCCAGCTCAAATTGTGACGGCCGGTGAAGTGCTCGACCGCACTCGCTACCGCTTCCGCTTCGAGGCGGCTTAACTCCCTGCCGAAAACAAGGACGCCGTTCGCGTTGGTCAAGCTGATGACTTCCGACAGTCCCACTTCGTCCGTGGGATAGGTATGGTCGAGGATTTCGACCCTAAGATGCCCTTTCAAAGGCAGTGACCACCGATTTCGCAAGGAACCCCTCACCGAGCGCACGGCTGCAGTGTCGGTCAGCCGCAGGGTTTCCCTGCCGAACACCCGCCAGATGAAATCCTTGCCCAGGAAATAGGTGAAGAGGGCAATGACCGCCACGAAGGACAGCAGGCCGAGCGTGCCGCTGGTGAGCGTTGCGGACGACATATCCGTCAATCCCATGTAGCCGGTGTAGGCGACGATCGCGGCCCCGATCAGGACAAAGACTGTCCTGAAATCCGAGGTGCGTGGCGGGTTCGTGATCAGCAGTTCGTTTCCCGTCTCGACGATGGAAATGCGAGACGGAGGCGGCATGCTACCACCACTTCTCCGGCTGGAAGGTTCCCGCCGCCTGCTCGATGACGGCGGCTGTCTGGAACAGGGTTTCCTCGTCGAAGGGACGGCCAATCAGCTGCAGGCCGAGCGGCAGGCCCTTGGCATCGAGGCCGGCAGGCACGGCAATGCCCGGCAGTCCGGCCATGTTCACGGTCACCGTGAAAATGTCGTTGAGGTACATTTTCACCGGATCGGCGGCCATGTCCTCGTCAGCGATGCCGAAGGCGGCCGACGGCGTCGCCGGCGTCAGGATGACGTCGACGCCGTCGGCAAAAACCGTCTCGAAGTCGCGCTTGATCAAATTGCGCACCTTCTGCGCCTGCAGATAGTAGGCATCGTAATAGCCCGCCGACAGCACATAGGTGCCGATCATGATGCGACGCTTGACCTCCCGACCGAACCCGGCGGCTCGGGTCTTTTCGTACATGTCGACAATGTCCTGGCCCGGCACGCGCAGGCCGTAGCGGACGCCGTCATAGCGCGCCAGATTGGATGACGCTTCGGCGGGCGCAACGATATAATAAGCCGGCAAAGCGTATTTGGTGTGCGGCAGCGAGATGTCGACGATCTCGGCGCCGGCATCCCTGAGCCAGGCAATGCCCTTCTGCCACAGCGCCTCGATCTCTTCCGGCATGCCGTCGACGCGGTATTCCCGGGGAATGCCGACCTTCATGCCCCTGATCGGTTTGCCGATCGCCGCCTCGTAATCCGGCACCGGCCGGTCGACGGAAGTGGTGTCCTTGGGGTCGACCGAGGCCATGGACTTCAGCATGATCGCGGCATCGCGCACGTCCCGGGCGATCGGGCCGGCCTGATCGAGCGACGAAGCGAAGGCGACGATGCCCCAGCGCGAGCAGCGGCCATAGGTCGGCTTGATGCCGACGGTGCCGGTGAAGGCGGCTGGCTGGCGGATCGAGCCGCCGGTGTCGGTGGCGGTGGCGCCGGCGCACAGGAAAGCCGAGACGGCGGAAGCCGAGCCCCCCGAGGAGCCGCCGGGCACCAGTTGGGCATTGTCCAGCGTGCGCGCGGTCTTGGTGCCGCCGGCCGAAACGAAACCGCCATCGCCCTGATGCGTGGTCGGCATCACCACCGTGTCGAGGCGCGAACGCCGCCACGGATTGACGACAGGGCCGTAATAGGAGGTCTCGTTGGACGAGCCCATGGCGAACTCGTCCATGTTAAGCTTGCCCAGCATGACGGCGCCGTCTGCCCACAGATTGGCGGTGACGGTCGATTCGTAGCGCGGCTTGAAGCCGTCCAGCACATGGCTGCAGGCCTGGGTGTGGATACCTTCGGTGCCGAACAGGTCCTTGATGCCGAGCGGGATGCCTTCCAGCGCACCGCCCTGGCCCTTGGCGAGCCTGGCGTCGGAAGCTTTGGCCATATCGCGCGCCTTGTCGCCGGTGACGACGATGTAGGCATTGAGCACCGGATTGGCGCGCTCGATGGCACCGAGATAGGCCTCGGTGATTTCGACGGCAGAAATCTCCTTGGCGCGCAGCTTGGCGCGCGCCTGCGAAATTGTCAGATGGGTCAGTTCGCTCATCAAAGGCTCTTTTCGTAAAACACCGACCACTCGGAATCGGGATAATCCAGCACCGGCCCGCAGCGCGAGAAGCCGGCGCGTTCATAGACGGTCCAGGCGGCGGGATGGCGGTCGCCGGTTTCCAGCACCAGACGCTTCAGCCCTTCGCTGCGCGCCAGCGTTTCGACATGTTCGACGATCTTGGCGCCGATCTTCCTGCCCCGATGCGAAGGCCGCGTGTACATACGCTTGACCTCACCGACGCGGGCATCATGGCGCTTCAGCGCGCCGCAACCGATGGCTTGCCCGTCGTCGCGGGCGATGAACACGGTGGTGTCGTCGCCAGCCATCTGCTCGACCGTCAGATGGTAGCAATGCTCCGGCGGCGTCAGTTCGAGCAGCGTCGCGTTGAGCTCCTCGACCAAAGCGCGGACATCGTCCTGCAGCGGCGTTTCGACGGCGATCTCGATTGCCATCGGCCAGCTACTCCACGACCTTCGGCACGAGGAAGAAATTCTCGTCAGTGGCCGGCGCGTTGGCGACGATATCGGCAGCCTTGTTGCCGTCGGTGACGATGTCTTGGCGCTTCTTCATCTCCATCGGGGTCACCGATGTCATCGGTTCGACGCCGGAGACATCGACCTCGTTCAGCTGCTCGACAAAGCCCAGAATGGCGTTCAGCTCGCCGGTCATGCGCTCGGCATCCTCCTCGCTCACCGCAATGCGGGCGAGACGCGCGACGCGCTTCACAGTTTGCAGATCAACGGACATGTCTTTAGCCTTTGGGAAAACCAGATGGCGCTATAGCGGCGTGGCGCGTGCCGCGCAACATCGATCGTGCTTGGGGATAGAGCCCGTTCATGCCAGGGCGGCATTTCAGCCTAGGGCAGCGATACACCCTCGCACAGATAATAGCTGCCGCCATTGCCGGCCTGCTCGCCTTCGTCGGCGGTCGGGCGCACCGAGACGATGTCGATTTGGGTCGCGTTCATCTGCGTGATCGACAGTATATCGGGAAAGAGAAAGCCCGGCTCCTGGCAGATGGCAGTGACCGCCCAGCTCGGCGAGCGCGTCGCCTTGGTGACCTGGACGAACTCGCAATTATACTCGACGCTTTGCAGGCCGTCCGCCGACAAGATGACATTGCCGGTCTCAATCAGCGTCTGCAGCGTGTCCTTTTTGGCTTGCGCGCAAAGCTCCTGGGTCTGGAGGTAAACGCCCTTGATGAAGTCCTCGGCGGCGGATGCGGGCGACGCAGCGACCAGCATCGAAACGCAAAGAGTCTCTCTCAAACCCATGGTTTAATTCCCCTTTGCGACAAGGGATCGTTTCAACGATCGCTCTATAGTGTGATCGTTTGGCCGATGGCTGGCAAGGCTACGTCGACACCTGATCCTTCGAGGCCGGCCACGAACTTCTCCGCCGTCGCGTCGATGATCGGGAAGGTGCCGAAGTGGCATGGCACGACGGTGTCGAAGTGGAAGAAGCGCCGGCAGGCCAGGGCCGCCACCGCGCCGCCCATGGTGAAGCGGTCGCCGACCGGCACGAGGCCGATCTTCGGCTCATGCAATTCCTCGATCAGCGCCATATCGGAGAAGATGTCGGTGTCGCCCATATGGTAGAGCGTCTTGTCCTCCGGGAAATGCAGGACCAGCCCGTTGGGATTGCCGAGGTAGACGTTCTGGCCGCCATCGAGCCCAAACGACGAGGAATGCAGTGCCTGCACGAAGGTGGTGGTGAAGGCACCGCAATCGACGGTGCCGCCATGATTGCCGGGATTGATCTTCTTGCCGTCGACGCCCTTGCCGACCAGGTACATGCAGATCTCGTAATTGGCGACCAGCTGGGCGCCGCTCTTCTTCAGCACCTCCACCGCGCCGCTGACATGATCACTGTGGCCGTGGGTCAGAAGCACATGGGTGACGCCTTCCGCCGGCCCCTCCCAGCCGCTCGTCCATGATGGGTTGCCGACGAGATAGGGGTCGATCAGGATTGTCGCGCCTGATGTCTCGACGCGGAAGGCGGAATGTCCGTACCAGGTCAATTTCATCGATCGTGTTCCTCGATTTTTGGTTGCGCCGGAAGATAGAACGCCGGCAGCAAAATTAAAGTGACATAGTGTGCTCGCGCTTCAAAAGAACGTGTCGCGCTCTTTGTGACGGCAAGTCTGGGTCGCAATAGACTGAGTCACGGTAACGCTGGTTGGGGAAAGCCGTTGGGCATCATAGCAATCGAGGATCTGCCGACACGCCTGGAGGGCGGCAGGACGCTGGCCGGGCTCGACCTCGGCGACAAGACGATCGGTGTCGCCGTTTCCGACCGCGGCCTGTCCTTTGCCCATCCGCGCCCTTTCATCCTGCGTAAAAAGTTTTCGCTGGATGCGGCAGCGCTGCTCGCCCAGCTGCAGAAGGACAATGTCGGTGCGTTTGTACTCGGTCTCCCCATCAACATGGACGGTTCGGAAGGTCCCCGCGCCCAGAAGTCGCGCGCCTTCGTGCGCAACATGGCAGGCATAACCGACCTGCCCTTCGTGCTGTGGGACGAGCGGCTGTCGACGGTGGCGGCGGAGCGGACGCTGATCGAGATGGATTTCTCGCGCCGAAAGCGCGCCGGCAAGATCGATTCGGCGGCTGCGGCCTTTATTCTGCAGGGAGTTCTGGACCGGCTCCAGTCGCTTGACCCACGCGATCGGACGGAACCGGATTCCCCGCCTGCCGCCTGACCCAGGCCGTGATGTTGCGGCGGCGGCGAAACGCCCACAATGCCATCAGCAGGAAGCCGTCGAAGATGCAGGCCCTTGCCACCATGCCCGGAATGATCGCCGGATCGATGCCCAGCATCTGCCCGTAGAGCTGAAACACCAAATCATGCAGCTGCCGGCTGAGCATGACGTAGCCGAAATTGATGTCGTTGAGCGACAGGAAGAACCAGCCCCAGAACAGAGCGAGTGGCGCGGCCCACAATGCGAACAGCGTGCGCATCAGTGACCGTCCCTGCGGCTGGAGCCGCCTCTGCGACCGCTGGGACCAATGTCCGGACGGCCGGAAATGCGCGACAGCAAGGAGCCGTGCGCGGCACCCTTGGCCATGGCATGGGCGGTGGCGCGGCTCTCTGCCTCCCGAGAAACCATGACAGCGAAGACCGACCTCCGCTCGGCCAGCATGGCGACATAGGAGGCCAGAAGTGCCGCCAATTGCACGGCGACAACCAAAAACAGGCCGTTGATGCCTCGCGCTGCGCCGCCGATCAGGATCAGCGACAACACCGCGGATGCCGAAATGAAGGCGGTCCGCGCCACACTGTCGGCTCCGTCCGGGCTCGCTGCGGCGTTAACCAGACTCTCGACGAAGACCCAGCAAAACAGCACCGCCACGACCAGCAAGGCGATGGCCAGCGGCGCCACGACGGCAGCATTGTCGAGATCGGCCAGACGAGTGTTTTCCACGACGACGCCGAGCACGCCCAGAGCGCCCGCAACGCCGCGGTTTCCATCGACACAGATGAACGCCAGCAGGGCGAAAACCAGCGCCCAGTGCAAGGCCAGAAAGGACGTCAAAATGTGCCGCATGGCATTCCTGCTTTGGTGACAAAGACAGTGGGGTCTGCGGCCTGCGGCTGCAACGGAAACCATTCGTTAAGGTTAACGGCTGTCCACAGGCAGGCAAATTCGTTCACGGACTGGCGGAAGGCCCTCAATTCACCGGCGGATAGAGCGTGTCGATGATCATGCGCGCATCGTGGCGCGAATCGAGCATGCCATAGGTGTTGCGCCACTGGCCGGCGAGCCGCGTCTCGACGAAGGCGTCCGCAATCCGCCCTGCCCCCAGCCGGCGCAATTCCGCAGCTGCCGCCGACAGCGCCAGCTGTTCGGTCAGCAGGCGGGCCGACCCCTCATCGGTGCCGGCGACCTGCATGGCCGCCTTGAGCACGCCAATGGTTCCGCGTCCGCCGGCGCCGAGATCGCGGTCGATGCCGGCCAGCACCTCCTCGAACAGGCCGGGCGCGCGGCCGAGCACGCGCAGCACGTCGAGCGCCATGACATTGCCTGAGCCCTCCCAGATCGCATTGACCGGGGCTTCGCGGTAGTAGCGGGCGAGCGGCGCTTCCTCGACATAGCCATTGCCGCCGAGGCACTCCATCGCCTCATAGAGCAGTGGCGGCGCGATCTTGCAGACCCAGTATTTGACCACCGGGGTCATGGCGCGGGCAAAAGCAGCCTCGCCGCGGTCGCCGGCAGCCTCGTCGAAGGAGCGCGCCAGTCGGAACGAGAGTGCCGTGGCGGCGGCGACATCGAGCGCCATGTCCGCCAGCACGCGCTGCATCAGCGGCTGTTCGATCAGCGTCGAGCCGGCCACCTGGCGGTGACGGGCGTGATGCACGGCCTCAGCCAGCCCCGCTCGCATGATTGCCGACGAGGCGACGGCGCAGTCGAGCCGGGTCAGCGTGACCATGTCCATGATCGTCTTTATACCGGCGCCGGGCTCGCCGACCATCTCGCCGATGGCGTTGACGAACTCTACCTCCGATGAGGCGTTGGAGCGGTTGCCGAGCTTGTCCTTCAGCCGCTGAAAGCGGAAGCCGTTGCCGGAACCGTCGCCGAGGATGCGCGGGACGAGAAAACAGGAAAGCCCTTCCGGCGCCTGTCCAAGCACGAGAAAAGCGTCCGACATCGGCGCCGACATGAACCATTTGTGGCCGGTGAGGCGATAAAAGCCGCTGCCGGCGCGTTCGGCCCGTGTGGTGTTGGCGCGCACGTCGGTGCCGCCCTGCTTTTCGGTCATGCCCATGCCGAGCGTCAGCCCGGCCTTGTCGACCGGCGGCTTCTGGCTCTGGTCGTATTTGCGCGTCGTCACGCGCGGCGCCCATTCGCGAAACAGCTTTGGGCTGGCCATCAGGGCGGCCAGCGAAGCGCTGGTCATGGTGATGGGGCAGAGATGCCCGGTCTCGAGTTCGGCGGTCAGGTAGAAACGCGCGGCGCGCACCTGATGGCGACGGCCGATCTCGCTATCGCCGTTTTCCCAGATCGAGGAATGCAGGCCGCCGGCAACCGAGCGGCGCATCAGCGCATGATAGGCCGGATGGAATTCGACGAGGTCGATGCGCCGGCCCTGACGGTCATGCGTGCGGAGCTTCGGCGTCTCGACATTGGCGAGGCGCGCCAGCTCCTGCGCCTCCTGCGTCAGGACGAACCGGCCAAGCCCGTCGAGGTCCTTGCGCACCGGATCGGAAAAACGCTCGGCAAGCTGGATCAGCAACGGATCGCCCCGCCAGGCGTTGCCGCCCGTCAGCGGCGGCGGCTGGTTGGTCACGTCGTCGGTCACGCCCAATCCTTCTGAAAGTAGAAGGGCCTTCTAACGGTAGAAAGGCCTTATCATCACAAGGCTTCGAATCCGAAGCAATCGGCTAGATATAGCCCAAGCCAGGCGGCGCGCGCGACGAAAATACCGGGGAGAAAGGCCGCAATCCCAAGCTGGCGCTTGCGGCAAGGAATTCTCCCCCCTATAGCAGCGCCTTGAGATGACCGACGCTTCGTCCCTGCCGCTTTATCCTCACCGCCATCTTCTGGGCATCCGCGATCTTTCCCCCGGTGATATCGAGCTCCTGCTCGACCGGGCCGATCGCGCCGTCGCCATTTCGCGGCAGTCCGAAAAGAAGACCTCGACGCTGCGCGGCCGCACCCACATCAACCTCTTCTACGAAGCCTCGACGCGCACGCAGTCGTCGTTCGAACTGGCCGGGAAACGGCTCGGCGCCGACGTCATGAACATGTCGGTGGCGAGCTCTTCGGTGAAGAAGGGCGAGACGCTGATCGACACGGCGATGACGCTGAACGCCATGCGGCCCGACATCCTGATCATCCGCCACCAATCGGCGGGCGCCGCCGCCCTTTTGGCGCAGAAGGTCGGCTGCTCGGTGGTCAATGCCGGCGACGGCGCGCATGAGCACCCAACGCAGGCGCTGCTCGATGCGCTGACTATCCGCCGCGCGAAGGGGCCGCTGTCGAAACTGATCGTAGCGATCTGCGGCGACATCCTGCATTCTCGCGTGGCGCGTTCCAACATCATGCTGTTGAACGCGCTTGGTGCGCAGGTGCGTGTGGTGGCGCCGTCGACCCTGCTGCCGTCCGGCATCGAGAAAATGGGCGTCATCGTCTCGCGCTCGATGGCCGAGGGCCTCAAGGGCGCCGACGTGGTGATGATGCTGCGCTTGCAGCGTGAGCGGATGGAAGGCGCCTTCGTGCCTTCGGTGCGCGAATATTTTCGCTATTTCGGCCTCGATGCCGAAAAGCTGAAGGCCGCCAAGGACGGCGCGCTGGTGATGCATCCCGGTCCGATGAACCGCGGCGTCGAGATTGCGTCCGAAATCGCCGACGGTCCCCAAAGCGTCATCCAGGAACAGGTCGAGATGGGTGTCGCCGTGCGCATGGCGGTGATGGAAGCGCTGCTCGACCCGCGCCGCAACGAGGGCCGGGTGGCATGAGCACGACGGTCTTTGAGCGCGCCCGCATCGTCGACCCGTCACGCGGCATCGACGAGGTCGGCACCGTCATCGTCGAAGGGAAAAAGATCGTTGCCGCCGGCAAGGCTGCCCTGAACCAGGGCCTGCCGGCGGGAGCCACCGTGGTCGACTGCGCCGGCAAGGCAATCATTCCCGGCCTGATCGACGCGCGCGTCTTCATCGGCGAACCGGGCGGCGAACATCGCGAGACCATCGCTTCGGCCAGCGTTGCGGCGGCGGCCGGCGGCGTTACCTCCGTCGTCATGATGCCCGACACCGACCCGGTGATCGACAATGTCGCGCTGGTCGAATTCGTGCTGCGCACCGCCCGGGACACGGCAAGCGTCAACATCTTTCCGGCGGCGGCGATCACCAAAGGCCTCGCCGGTCGCGAGATGACCGAATTCGGCCTGTTGCGCGAGGCCGGTGCGGTCGCCTTCACCGATGGGCGGCACACAATATCCAGCGCACTGGTGATGCGCCGGGCGCTGACCTATGCCCGCGATTTCGGCGGCGTCATCGCACATGAGACACAGGATGGCGACCTCGCTTCGGCAGGCGTGATGAATGAAGGCCTGTATGCCAGCTGGCTCGGCCTTGCCGGCATTCCGCGCGAGGCCGAGTCCATCCCGCTGGAGCGCGACCTGGCGCTGGCACGGCTGACGCGCGGCGCCTACCACGCGGCCAAGATCTCGACGGCGATGGCAGCGCAAGCGATGACGCGCGCGAAAGCCGACAAGGCCAATGTCACGGCGGGCGTGGCGATCCACAATCTGTCGCTGAACGAGAACGATGTCGGGGAATACCGCACCTTCTTCCGGCTGACGCCGCCTTTGCGCGCGGAGGAAGACCGGCTGGCCATGATCGAGGCGGTCAAGGACGGCACGATCGACATCATCGTCTCCTCGCACGACCCGCAGGATGTCGACACCAAGCGCCTTCCCTTCGCCGATGCAGCTGCCGGCGCGATCGGGTTGGAGACGCTGCTTGGAGCAGCGCTTCGGCTCTACCACAATGGCGACGTGCCGCTACTTCGGCTGGTCGAAACACTGTCCACCGCACCAGCAAGGCTGTTCGGCCTGCCGGGCGGCACGCTGAAGCCGGGAGCGCCGGCCGATCTTGCGCTGATCGACCTTGAAGAACCCTGGATCGTGAGTGAAAGCGGCATCCGCTCGCGCTCGAAAAACACCTGCTTCGAAGGTGCGCGGCTGCAAGGCATGGTCTTGCAAACGCTGGTGGCGGGCCGCACAGTGTTTTCGAGCTAGAGCGATCGCGCCACGTCGCAGACCGATATGTTGCTGGGGAAATGCGGGGGCAAACAATGAGTTATAACGTTATCCTGGCATTGCTGTTCGGCTATCTCCTCGGCTCGATTCCCTTCGGCCTCTTGATCACCCGCGCGGCCGGCCTCGGCGATGTGCGCAAAATCGGCTCCGGCAATATCGGCGCCACCAACGTTCTGCGCACCGGCAACAAGGGCCTCGCCGCCGCGACGCTGGTGCTCGACGCGTTGAAGGGTACGGCGGCGGTGATGATCGCGCGCCATTTTGGACACGACTACGGACTGTGGGCCGGCCTTGGACTCTGGGCGGGCCTTGGCGCCTTCCTTGGCCATCTGTTTCCGGTCTGGCTCGGTTTCAAGGGCGGCAAGGGCGTGGCGACCTATCTCGGCGTGCTGATCGCGCTCGGCTGGCATGTGGCGCTGATTTTTATCGTCGTCTGGCTGGCGATGGCTTTTCTGTTTCGCTATTCCTCGCTGGCAGCGCTGACGGCGGCGGTCATCGTGCCGATCCCGCTTTATTTCTGGAGCACACCTGAGACCGCCGGGCTGTTCCTGGTGATGAGCCTGATCGTCATCTTCAAACATCGCGCCAACATTTCGCGCCTTCTTGCCGGCACCGAAGGCAAGATCGGAGCCAAGGGTTGAGCAAGCCCGCCGCCGGGCCGCGCCTCAGCGACCGGCAGCGGCTGAGCTGGCTGCGGCTGATCCGCACACAAAATGTCGGCCCGGCCTCGTTTCGCGAATTGATCAACCGCTTTGGTTCGGCGGAGGCGGCGTTGGAGATGCTGCCCGAGCTGATGATTTCGGGCGGAGCCAAAAGGATCATGCGCATTCCTTCCGTGGAGGAAGCCGAAGCGGAACTCGACGCAGCCAGTGAAAACGGCGCCCGCTTCGTCGGCATCGGCGAGGCCGACTACCCGCCGATGCTGAAAAACATGGACAATCCGCCGCCACTGATTGCCGTGAAGGGCGAGGCAGCCGTCTTTCGCCTGCCGGCGGTGGCCATCGTCGGCGCCCGCAACGCGTCGCTCGCCGGCATCAAGATGGCGCGCATGCTGGCGGCGGATCTTGGCCGCGACGGCTACGTCATCGTTTCCGGCCTGGCGCGCGGCATCGACACGGCAGCACACCAGGGCAGTCTCTCGACTGGTACAGTGGGTGTGCTGGCCGGTGGGCTCGATGTCCCCTACCCGCCCGAAAATATCGGCTTGTGCGACGACATTGCCGAGCGTGGCGGCGCCGTTATTTCGGAAATGCCGTTCGGCTGGCAGCCGCGGGCGCAGGATTTTCCGCGCCGCAACCGGCTTGTCGCGGGCGCCGCCCTCGGACTGGTGGTGATCGAAGCTGCGCAACGCTCCGGCTCGCTGATCAGCGCGCGCCTGGCCGGCGAGATGGGCCGGCTGGTCTTTGCCGTACCGGGTTCGCCGCTCGATCCGCGCTGCGCCGGCTCCAACGGGCTGCTCAAGGATGGCGCCACCCTGGTCACCGAGGCGGCCGATGTTTCCGGTGCGATCGCACCCTTGGCGGGCACGCGAACGCGAAGCATTGCGCCGCCAGAAAAGGCACCCGATTTTTCGGCAACACCCCCGCCCGGTGAGGACGAACGCAGCGGCGTGCTCGAGGCGCTGGGCCCAACGCCGGTGGGCGTGGACGAGATCATCCGCCACACCGGCCTCAACGCCGCGCAAGTCTCCATGGTGCTGCTGGAACTCGACCTTGCCGGCCGCATCGAGCGCCATGCCGGCGGCAATGTCTCACTGGTTTCGTGACGTTCCAGCCGATCCCGCCGCACGTCGGCCGCAACTCACGCGTCGAGGGTCACGCCGGCGGCGCCAACCTCGGTATAGTCGCCAACGCCGGTACAGATGCCACCGTAGGGTATTTTCCAGGCGGCTCCCGGAAAAGCACTCCGCCATTCCAGGGCTCTCCGTTGCACTGACGATCACGCTCGCAATGGCATACTCGACAGCTGACGAAAACCGGGCTCGACAGTCTGCGCATCAGTCAGCGGAACAGATACCGCGATACCTCCGGATTGCCTCGGCGCCACATCACATTGTCCAGAAAATAATGATGCACATTGATGAAGATCAGCACGATGAAGAAGAACAGCGATGACCCCAGCACTTGCCTGTCATAGGGAATCAAGGCCGTCAGCGCGGATGGGATCAGCCAGAAGCCGAGATAGCCAAGGGCCGTGCCGCCGACGATAAAGCCGACGAGCCGAAACCTGTAGAGGGGGCCGAGAAAGGACAGGATTTTCGGCTGCGGATCGCTTTCGGCATCGGAACTGTCGCGCTCGACGTTCGTCTGGTAGCGCCAGACCACGGCGAGATACTGCAGCGAGTGGAGCGCGGGCACGATCAGCAGCCAAAGCGGGTTTACGCGCGCAATCAAGATCCAGAGATAGAGCGACGCCACATAGGCCACCAAACCGTTATAGGGCAGGCCGCCGCCGTTCTTCCGCCAACGATTGACCAGCATCAAGAGCGTGGCCGCAGTCGACGCAACGGCCGCCAGCATGGCAATGTCGGTGATCCAGGAAGGGGCCGCGAATGTGTAATAGTCCAGGCCATAATATTTGCCCTGGGTGACCGCCGTATTCGTCTGTAGCCACGCCAGGATCCACACGGCATAGGAGTTGACCAGCAGCACCTTTTTGTCCCGGTCGTCGAAGAATTTGCGCTTCAGCACCGCATCCACCATCAGCATGCCGTAGCCCTGCTTGACGTAGTGCCAACCGACAAAAAAGAACATGGCGTTGGTGGCATAGCCGAGCAGGCGCGTGTTCGCCGCCGCGGCGCCATAGGCAAAGAACCCGGCCATGACCAGGGGCACGACAATGCCCGCGAAAATGTAGCGGAGCTGCAGGCTCCTGTCGTAGCCGTCGCCCGTCACCTTGCGCCCGAAATTGCGGTAGAAGAGCTGGTAGGAGTGGGCGAAGTGGGGATAGTTCACGAGATAGGCTACGAAGACCATCGTTGCGGCCACCGGACCTTCATATTCGAGCGGAACGAGAAACAGCACCGGCAGGATGAGAAAGGCGCTGCCGCCCAGCATGAGGAAATCGGCGACCGGGCCGAAGAGGTATTTTTGAGGCGCCGCCGGCTTAGGAGCGACAGCATCCGCCGAAAGCTGAAGTGTCATGTCAGAACCCTCCCCTGGGAAAGGCTGAGTTTAGCCATCGACTGGGATGGGGACAAGGTTGGAGCTGCCGCTCCGCGCCCCAACACTGGGCCATCCTGCTGTTTCGCCAATGGTCTCGATCCGCCATGGGCTTCGAACCCGTGAACCGCTCGATAAGGCCCTCCGCTGTTAAAAAGCGCACCACCCCAATTTACGACTAACATGTTAGTGTGCTAGCACGGCATACACACCTACTTCGGAGACCTTCCGGTGACATCATGCTTTGGCCTTTCGGCCGCTCTCGCCACGCCTTTCGATGCCCGCGGGCAGATCGCCACCGATCCCATGATCGCTCAGGCCAAAAGTTGCCTGGCGCAGGGTTGCGGCAGCGTGACGCTTTTCGGCACCACAGGGGAAGGCGCGTCGGTGGGCACGACGGAGCGGCGGTCGGTGACCGAAGCCATGCTGGCTGCTGGAATCCTGCCGCATCAACTCGTTGCCGGCGTGCTGGTCGACGCCGCCGAAGACGCCGCCGAACAGGCACAGCATGCCTTGCAGCGAGGCGCCCGAAACATTCTGCTGGCCCCGCCGAGCTACTTCAAGAATGTCGGCGAGGAGGGCCTTTTCGGCTGGTTCTCCGCCGTCTTTGCCGCGCTTGGCCCCCTCGCCCGTGACGTGCTGCTCTACAACATCCCTTCGGTTACCATGGTGCAGCTTTCGCTTGGCCTGATCGGCCGATTGCGCACTGCTTTTCCCGACGTGGTCGCCGGGGTGAAGGATTCCGGTGGAAACTGGAGCTACAGCGAGGCGCTGCTTGCCGCCTATGGCGATCTGGTGATCCTGATCGGCGATGAAAGGCATCTGGCGCGTGCGGTGCGACTGGGTGCTCAAGGCGCAATCTCGGGCATGGCCAATTTCGTCCCGGGCGAAATCCGCGCCATGGCCGAGGACGGGCGCGACGATCCTCGCGTCGAGAGTTTTGTGCTCGAATTGCTCAAATATCCGGTCACCCCGGCGGTAAAGGTGATGGTGGCGCGTAAGACCGGCGACGAGCGCTGGCTGGCGGTCCGTCCGCCGCTGGAGCCGATCGCGTTGCAAGGGCAGCAGCAGCTTGCCTCAGCCTATGACAGCTTGTTTGCCAGGGAACCGGCCTGACCGGCAAAGGGAAGCGCGCCGAAATGGAAGACGGCAACGAACCGACCACCCTCAGGGAGAAGGCCTATGCCAGCTTCACGCGGCATTTGCTGGCGCGCGACTTCAAGCCAGGCCAGTTCGTGTCGCAACGTGAGCTGGTTGCCTTCACCGGACTGCCGCTCGGCGCCATTCGCGAGATCGTGCCGCGTCTCGAGGCGGAAGGACTGCTGACGACCATTCCGCAGCGCGGCATGCAGATCGCCCATATAGATATCAGCCTGATCCGCGAGGCCTTTCAGTTCCGCCTGTTCATGGAGCGTGAAGCGGTGGCGCTGTTTACGGTCAGCGCCTCCGATGCCGAGCTTGCCCGCTTGCGGCGCGAGCATGAGGACATGCATGCCCAGGCGCTTGCGCAGACCCCGACGCCGGAGATGGAGGCCAAGGCGCAGACCATCGACTGGGCCATGCACGACACGTTCATCGATGCGCTGGGCAACGAGATCATCGCCAAGGCCTATCTGGTCAATTCGGTGAAGATCCGCCTGATCCACCAGGAGCGGTTCCGTATCGACGGGCGCGTCGTGCCGGTGATGCGCGAGCACCTGGCGGTGATCGAAGCCATGGAGAGCCGCGATCCAGGGAAGGCGGTCGAGGCGATCAGTCTGCATATCGACAAGGCGCGCCGGCTGGCGCTGCAGATCTGAGGAAACCTGAGCCGCACCGCGGTCCGCGATGCAATCGATAACGACAACAACCGGGAGGAAGAAATGTCGTGCAATCTGTTCAACCCAACCAGGAGGCAACTGCTTCAGGGAACCGCGGCGCTTGCCGCCGCCGGCTTTGCGGGCGTTCGCCCAAGCTTTGCCGCCGGCGTCGACTGGAAGCGCTTTGCGGGAACGACGCTTGACGTCAATCTGGTGAAAAGCCCGCGCAGCGACACGCTGATAAAATACATCGCCGAGTTCGAGGAACTGACCGGGATCAAGGTCAATGCCGAAGCGACGCCGGAACAGCAGCAGCGCCAGAAGACGGTGATCGAACTGAGCTCCGGCAAACCGAGCTTCGACGTCGTGCATCTGAGCTACCACGTGCAGAAGCGCCAGTTCGAAAAGGGCGACTGGCTGGCCGACATATCAGGCTATCTCGCTGACCCGACCCTGACCGATCCTGCGCTGGTGGAAACCGATTTCGCCGATGCCGGCATGCTGTTTGCCAAGGACGGCCAGGGCGTGCTGCGCTCGCTGCCGTTCTCGGTGGATTACTGGATCGTCTACTGGAACAAGGAATTGTTCGAGGCCAAGGGCCTCAAATACCCTGAAACCTTCGAGCAACTGGTGGCGGCCGCCGAAGCGCTGACCGACCCGTCGACCAACACCTACGGCTTTGTCGCCCGCGGCCTGAAAAACGCCAACACGCCGGTATGGACGTCGCTGATGCTCGGCTACGACATGACGCCGCTCGATGACAAGGGCAAGCTGCGCACGACCTCGCCCGAGGCGATCGAGGCCGCCAGCCTCTACCAGCGGCTGATGACCAAGTCGGCGCCTCCAGGCGTCACCGGATTCAACTGGGCCGAAGCCCAGTCCGCCTTCCTGCAAGGCAAGATCGGCATGTGGTTCGATGGCGTCGGCTTTGCCCCGCCGATGGAAAATCCGGAAAAGTCGCGTGTGGTCGGCAAGGTCGGCTACGGCGTCATGCCCAAGGGCCCCAAGGCGCATGCCGCGGGCACCTTTGGTGACGGCCTCGGCGTGACGGCCACCAGCGAGAAGAAGGAAGCTGCCTATCTGTTCTGCCAGTGGGCGATTTCGCCTGCGATGGGTGCGCGCCTGCTGCAGGCTGGCGCCGGCGTGCCGTTCCGCAAGTCGGTGCTGGAAGACCCCAAGGTGCGCGAAGGCGTCACCATGCCGGCGAGTTGGCTCGATGCCGTGGTCGGCTCGGGCAATGTCAGCCGGCTGTCGCTGCCGGTCATCATTCCGGTCACCGAGTTCCGCGACATCTATGGCGTGGCGCTGACCAATCTGATCGCCGGCGCCGATCCGGCAGAGGAACTGAAGAAGGCCACCGAGCAGTTCCAGCCGGTGCTCGACCGGAGCGAGCAAGGCTGATGTCCGCCATCACCCCAGAACGCACCGGGGTGACGACGCAAGCCATCGAAGGGGGCCAGACCATCCGTCTGGCTCCCAACTACTGGCCTTTCGTCGTCCCGGCGCTCGTCGTCGTCGGCGCCGTGATCGTCTTTCCCTGGGCCTTCACGCTGTGGATGAGCGTCAACCGCTGGACCCTCGGACAGGCGCGAAGCTTTGCCGGGATGGAAAATTACCTGCGGCTGGCAGTCGACCAACGCTTCTGGGAATCGCTTTTCCATACGCTGACCTACACGGCGCTTTCGGTCGCGGCGCCGATGTTCCTTGGCACTGTCGCGGCGCTGATCTTCGACGCCAAATTTCCGCTGCGCGGCCTGTTGCGCGGCGTCTTCGTCATGCCGATGATGGCAACGCCAGTCGCCGTGGCGCTGGTCTGGACGATGATGTTCCATCCCCAGCTTGGCGTGCTCAACTATCTGTTGTCGCTGGTCGGCATTCCGGCGCAGGAATGGATCTTTAACGCCAGGACGGTCATCCCGTCCCTGGTTGCGGTCGAGACCTGGCAGTGGACGCCGCTGGTGATGCTGATCGTGCTGGGCGGCTTGGCCTCCGTGCCGCGCGAGCCCTTCGAGAGCGCCGAGATCGACGGCGCCAACGCCTGGCAGCAGTTCCGCTATCTCACCTTGCCGATGATCGCGCCGTTCCTGATGATCGCCATGATCATCCGCACCATCGATGCGCTGAAGAGTTTTGACATCATCTACGCGATGACCCAGGGCGGACCGGGCACGGCCTCGGAAACCATCAACATCTATCTCTACAACACCGCCTTCTCCTACTACGACATCGGCTATGGCTCGGCCATGGCCGTGGTGTTCTTCATCGTCATCGTCGCGCTGTCCTTCATCCTGCTGATGCTGCGCCAGCGCTCCCAATGGATCGGGGTGGAGGGCAAATAGATGAGTTCACGGCTGCTCAACCGGATCGGGCTGTTTTTCGCGGCTCTGGTCTTCGTCTCGCCGGCGATCCTGTTCTTCCTCTGGATGATCTCGCTGTCGCTGAAGTTCGAGATCGACAACGGTGCCTACCCGCCGATCCTGATCCCGGAACATCTCGCCTGGTCGAACTATGTGAAGGTATTCGAGGAGAACAATTTCCTGCTCTATTTCTGGAATTCGGTTCTGGTGACGGGCACGGCAACGTTGCTGGCGCTGCTGATCGGCGTGCCGGCGGGCTATGGCATCGCGCGTCTCAAGGCCGAACGCTCGGCGGTGGTCATCATGATCGCCCGCATGACGCCGGGGCTTTCCTATCTCATTCCGCTGTTCCTGCTGTTCCAGTGGGTCGGCATTCTCGGCACGCTGTGGCCGCAGATCATCATCCATCTGGTGGTGACGGTGCCGATCGTGGTCTGGGTGATGATCGGCTATTTCGAGACCACGCCGATGGAGCTGGAAGAAGCGGCCAACATCGATGGCGCCAGTTCCTGGCAGGTGTTCCGGCTGGTCGCCTTGCCCATCGCCAAGCCGGGCATTGTCGTCGCCTTCATCCTGTCGATCATCTTCTCATGGAACAATTTCGTCTTCGGCATTGTGCTCGCCAGCCGCGAGACCCGCACGCTGCCGGTCGCCGTCTACAACATGCTTTCCTACGAGCAGGTGAGCTGGGGTCCGCTCGCCGCCGCAGCACTTGTGGTCACGCTGCCGGTGCTGGTGCTGACCCTGTTCGCGCAAAGGCAGATCGTCGCCGGGCTGACCGCAGGCGCCGTCAAGGGCGGCTGAGGCACGGCCCCGACATGACTCATTTCCGGGAGAAATCCAATGGCATCGGTAACAATCAACAACGTTCAGAAGGCTTTCGGAGCCGCCAAGATCATCCACGATGTCAGCGTCGACATCGCCGATGGCGAATTCGTCATCCTGGTCGGGCCGTCGGGCTGCGGAAAGTCTACGCTGCTGCGCATGATTGCCGGACTGGAAACGATCACGGGCGGCAGGATCGCCATTGGCGATCGCGTCGTCAACAATCTCAGGGCGCGCGACCGAAACATCGCCATGGTGTTCCAGAACTACGCGCTCTATCCGCATATGACGGTGGCCGACAATATGGGCTTTGCCCTGAAGATCAAGAAAGCCGATCCGGCCGACACCGCCGGCCGCGTCGGGAGGGCCGCCAGCATTCTCGGCCTGGACAAGCTGCTCGACCGCTATCCGCGTCAGCTTTCCGGCGGCCAGCGCCAGCGCGTCGCCATGGGCCGCGCCATCGTGCGCGACCCGCAGGTGTTCCTGTTCGACGAGCCGCTGTCCAATCTCGACGCCAAATTGCGCGTGCAGATGCGCGGCGAGATCAAGGCGCTGCACCAGCGGCTGGGAACCACCACCATCTACGTCACCCACGACCAGATCGAGGCCATGACCATGGCCGACAAGATCGTCGTGCTGCATGACGGCCTTGTCGAGCAGATCGGCGCGCCGCTCGATCTCTACGATCGCCCGGCCAACCTCTTCGTTGCCGGCTTCATCGGCTCGCCGGCGATGAATTTCATTCGCGGCCATGTCGAGGAAGGCGTTTTCCGCAGCGCCGGTGGACTGATCTTGCCGCTGCCAGAAGGCATCGACCTGACCAACATTCCCGGCGGCGACCTCATCTACGGCATCCGGCCCGAACACATCCGAGCGACGACCGCCAAAGGAATCCCCGGCACGATCGTGCTTTTGGAAGCAACGGGTTCGGAAATCTTTGCCAGGGTCGACTGCGCCGGAGAAGAAATCTCCTGCCTTTTCCGCGAGCGGCTGGCACTGAAACAGGGCGAGCAGATGCGCATCGAGATTGACCGCGCCTGTGCTCATCTGTTCGACGTCAAGACCGGGCGGCGATTGTAGGGGGCTGCTGACAGGGAGCAACTTTCGCACGAAATATTTCTGGTGAGCGCGTCGGGGTTCGAACCCGAGACCTACTGATTAAAAGTCAGTTGCTCTACCGGCTGAGCTACGCGCTCCCGCGGGCTCTAAAGGCCGCCCTCGAAATTGCGCGGAACATAGGGAGAGTGCCGCGACCGGTCAACCGGAAAAAGATGGCCGTTCCACCGGGGTTTCGGCCATCGCCCGACGCGCCGCAAATTGCGTCGTCACCAGCCCGGTGAGCCGCTCCCGCAACGTGGTCGCCGCTTCGATCTGTTGGCGCGCGAAACGCGCCTTTTCTCACGCGCCAAATTCGAGAAACATTACAAATCAGCAACTTACTGTTTTGGTGGAAACCATCGCACGAGCGGGCCGTTTTCGTCTCACAAGGGACGTCAACCACCCTTCAAGGAGAAGATCATGAACAAGATCGCAACGGGTCTACTGGCGACCACCCTGTCAATTTCGTTTGCCGCGGCCGCCGCTATGCCGGCCAATGCCGCCCAGATGTTCGTGCCCCAGTCATCAGCAACTTCGTCCGACATCGTGAATGTGGGCGATTCTCGTCATGACAACTGGCGGTGGATGCGCCATGGCAACCGCAATTCCGGCAATCGCGATTTCCGCGTAGGCCGCCAGTTCTCGCGCAACAATGATGGCGGCAGCTATTGGAATGGCCATCGCGGCTATCGCGAATATCACCGCGGCTATCGCCGTCACGGCGACTACTGGTTCCCGCTGGCTGCCTTCGCCACCGGCGCCTTGATCACCGGTGCGATCGTCAACAGCGAGAACAACCGCGGCGATGCCCATGTGCAGTGGTGCTACGACCGCTATCGGTCGTACCGCGCTTCGGACAACACATTCCAGCCCAATTACGGCCCGCGTCAACAGTGCAATTCGCCCTATTGAGCTGAGTTGGTACCAAGTGTTGAGTAGAAAAGCCTGCGCCGGCAACGGCGCGGGCCTTTCCGTAGGTTGCTTGGGTACGGGCGCGGCGGATTAGCTGGCCCAATTGACGCTCTTGAAGATCAGATACAGGGCTCCGCCTTCACCACGCGGAGAACGGTATGCACCGAGGCCGTTGCAGATTCGAACCGCAACTGCGGTCATCTTCCAGCCGAGCACTTCCAGGTCGTTGTTCAAATCTATCGCATAGGATTGAGCCAGCTCATCAATGGAATGCTCCTGTCCGAATGACCGAACCAGCTTTGCGTCGGCAAGCAGTTCGCCAGGCAGGTTTGAATTTGCCCAAGCCCAGAGCCAGTTGCTGGCCTTGGCACTCGTCGATCCGGCGATTTGGATTTCGGCGACGACCTTGGTGATGCCGTTGTCCGAGAACAGAAGCTTTCCTTCCGTCAGATCATAGTCATAGCGAGGCCAACTGCCGAGTCGGAATGCCTGCTGCAAGCGTGCATTCTTTGCATCCAATTGTTCGACAGCCTCGTCGCGCCAGGCGACATACCAGTGTGGATTCATCCCCTTCCCCCGCCACGATTTACTACCGTACGCTCAGCGTCCGGCGCACCGCATCGCGCCAGCCGGCCAGTTTTGCCGAACGCACCGTGGCATCCATGTCCGGCTTGAAGCGGCGCTCGAGCGCCCAGCTCTTGGCAAAATCCTTCGCCTTCGGCCACACGCCTGCTTTCGAGCCGGCAAGCCACGCCGCACCCAGCGCCGTCGTCTCCAGAATGGTCGGGCGATCGACCGGCGCATCGAGGATATCGGCCAGCCGCTGCATGGTCCAGTCGGAGGCCACCATGCCGCCGTCGACGCGAAGCACGGTTTTGGCCGACGCCCCCTTCCAGTCCTTGCGCATTGCGTCGAGGAGATCGCGCGTCTGGTAGGCGACGGATTCCAGCGCCGCGCGGGCGAACTCCGCCGGGCCAGAGTTGCGGGTCAGCCCGAAGATCGCGCCACGCGCCTCGGCGTCCCAATGCGGCGCGCCGAGACCGACGAAAGCCGGCACCAGATAGACGTTCTGCGTGGGGTCGGCGGTTGCCGCCAAAACGCCGCTATGCTCGGCCTTGCCGATCACCTTGATGCCGTCGCGCAGCCATTGCACGGCGGCACCGGCGATGAAGATCGAGCCTTCCAAGGCATAGGTAGTCTTGCCGTTCAGCCGATAGGCGATGGTGGTCAACAGCCGGTTCTTCGAGCGCACCAGATCGGCGCCGGTGTTGAGCAGCGCAAAGCAGCCGGTGCCATAGGTCGATTTCATCATGCCTGGCTCGAAACAGGCCTGGCCGATGGTCGCTGCGTGCTGATCGCCGGCCACGCCAAGGATTTTGATTTCGGCGCCAAACAGGCTTTTTTCCGTCACGCCGTAGTCGTCGGCGCAATCCTTAACCTCAGGCAGCATCGCCACCGGGATGCGCAGGATGGAGAGCAGCTCGTCGTCCCAGACATTTTTCTCGATGTTGTAGACCAGCGTGCGCGAGGCGTTGGTGGCATCTGTCGCATGCACCTTGCCGCCGGTCAGCCGCCAGATCAAAAAACTGTCGATGGTGCCGGCGAGCAGTTCGCCCTTTTCGGCTCGCTTTCTCGCACCGTTCACCTTGTCCAGCATCCAGGCGATCTTGGTGCCGGAGAAATAGGCATCGAGCAGCAGGCCGGTCTTCTTGGTGAACTTTTTCTCCAGGCCCTGTTTTTTCAGCTTCTGGCAGAGCGGCGCGGTGCGGCGGTCCTGCCAGACGATGGCATTGTGGATCGGCTTGCCAGTCGCCTTGTCCCAGATGACGACGGTTTCGCGCTGGTTGGTGATGCCGATCGCCGCCACATCTGAGGCCTCGCGGCCGGCGGCCTTCAGCGCGCCTTTGACCGTCGCGACGACGCTTGCCCAGATCTCTTCCGGATCATGCTCGACCCAGCCGGAGGCAGGATAATGCTGCGTGAATTCCTGCTGCTTGCTGCCGGCGACCTTCATCGCGCCGTCGAACAGGATCGCCCTGGTCGATGTCGTACCCTGGTCGATTGCAAGGATGTATCCGGTCATTAGTCCTCCCGGTAGCTCGCCTATACAAACAGGGGAGACGGCAAGATGCCGCCTCCCCGTTCACTATGATCCTGGCGCGTACGCCAAGATTACTTCTGCCAGCTCTTCACCAGTTCGTCGTAGTTGATGGTGATCGGCTTTTCCTTCTCGTTCTCGATCTTCAGCTGAGGCGCGAGATTGCCGTTCTTGACCGCGTCGGCGTTCCAGTAGGCGAGGTCATGCTCTTCGGCCATCTTCGGGCCGATATCGCCCTGGACGCCCGACTTCTCGATGCGGGTCATGACTTTTTCCTGCTCGGCGCAGAGCGAGTCCATGGCTTCCTGCGCCGTCTTGGCGCCGGACGAGGCATCGCCGATCGCCTGCCACCAGAGCTGTGCCAGCTTCGGATAATCGGGCACGTTGGTGCCGGTCGGCGACCACTGAACGCGGGCCGGCGAGCGGTAGAACTCGATCAGACCACCGAGCTTCGGCGCACGTTCGGTGAAGCTCTTGTCGTGGATCGTGCTTTCGCGGATGAAGGTCAAGCCGACATGGCTCTTCTTCACGTCGACCGTCTTCGAGGTCACGAACTGCGCGTAGAGCCAGGCGGCCTTGGCGCGGTCGGTCGGCGTCGACTTCATCAGCGTCCAGGAACCCACGTCCTGATAGCCGAGCTTCATGCCGTCCTTCCAGTAGACGCCATGCGGCGACGGGGCCATGCGCCACTTCGGCGTTCCGTCGTCGTTCAGCACCGCCTTGGCGCCGGCGTCGACCATCGAAGCGGTGAAGGCGGTGTACCAGAATATCTGCTGCGCGACCGCACCCTGTGCCGGCACCGGGCCGGATTCGGAGAAGGTCATGCCCTGGGCTTCGGCCGGAGCGTAGGCCTTCAGCCAGTCGAGGTATTTCTGGATGGAGTAGACGGCAGCCGGGCCGTTGGTGTCGCCGCCGCGCGCCGTGCAGGAGCCGACCGGCTGTGATTTCTCGTTGACCTTGATGCCCCATTCGTCGACCGGCAGGCCGTTCGGCAGGCCCTTGTCGCCGTTGCCGGCCATCGACAGCCAGGCGTCGGTGAAGCGCCAGCCGAGCGACGGGTCCTTCTTGCCGTAGTCCATGTGGCCATAGACCTTCTTGCCGTCGATCTCGCGGCCGGTGAAGAACTCGGCGATGTCCTCATAGGCCGACCAGTTGACGGGAACGCCGAGGTCGTAGCCGTATTTCGCCTTGAAGTCGGCCTTGTTCTTCTCGTCGTTGAACCAGTCATAACGGAACCAGTAGAGGTTGGCGAACTGCTGGTCGGGCAGCTGATAGAGCTTCTTGTCCGGCGCCGTGGTGAAGGAGGTGCCGATAAAATCCTTCAGGTCGAGGTTGGGATTGGTAACGTCCTTGCCCTCGCCCGCCATCCAGTCGGTCAGGTTGCGGACCTGCTGGTAGCGCCAGTGGGTGCCGATCAGGTCGGAATCGTTGACCCAGCCGTCATAAAGGTTCTGGCCGGTCTGCATCTGGGTCTGGATCTTCTCGACGACGTCGCCTTCCTGGATGACGTCATGCGTGATCTTGATGCCAGTGATGGCGGTAAAGGCCGGCGCCAGCACCTGCGATTCATACTGGTGGGTGGCGATGGTTTCGGACACGACCTTGATGTCCATGCCGGCGAAAGGCTTCGCGGCATCGATGAACCACTGCATTTCTGCTTCCTGGCCGGCGCGGTCGAGCGTCGACAGCGGGCCGATTTCCTTGTCCAGAAACGCCTTGGCCTCATCCATTCCGGCGTAGGCGTTGCCTACCCCGAGCAACAGGACAAGGGCAGTTGTTGATGTTAAAAATTGCCGTCGCATAGGTTTCCTCCACATTTAGGTTTCAAGTGCGATCTGGAACGGCCGCCGGCACGCGGTCGATCCAACAGTTTCCCCCTCTATACGTAGCGGAACACGCCGACGGCGTAGACCACGGAGAGAGCGAGAGCCCACCATAGGTTGGATCCGACAAGACCCAGCCAAGCGAGATGGATAAAGGCGCTGCCAAGCAGCGACAGAAAAAGACGGTCGCCGCGCGTCGTCTCGAAGCGCAGGATGCCGACGCGCGGATTGCCGCCCGGCGAGGCAAATTCCCAAAACGCCATGCCGCACAGCAGCAGAAGAATGGTGCCGAAGAACGCCGCCGTCGGCCACGTCCACGCCATCCAGGTGAGGTCGAGATTCATGGTGACACCCTCCCCAGGGCAAAGCCCTTGGCGGTGGTGGTGAGGATGAACCCGTGCTTTTGTTTCATCACACCCTCCCCAGGGCGAAGCCCTTGGCGATGTAGTTGCGGACAAACCAGATGACGAGCGCGCCGGGGATCAGCGTCAGCACGCCGGCGGCGGCAAGCAGGCCCCAATCCATGCCGGCGGCCGAAACGGTGCGGGTCATGGTGGCGGCGATGGGCTTGGCATCGGTGGTCGTCAGCGTGCGAGCGATCAAAAGCTCGACCCATGAGAACATGAAGCAGAAGAAGCAGGCGACACCGATGCCACTGGCGATCAGCGGCATGAATATCCTGACGAAGAAGCGCGGGAAGGAGTAGCCGTCGATATAGGCTGTTTCGTCGATCTCTTTGGGCACGCCCGACATGAAGCCTTCGAGGATCCACACCGCCAGCGGCACGTTGAACAGGCAGTGCGCCAGCGCCACAGCGATGTGGGTGTCGATCAGGCCGAAAGCCGAATAGAGCTGGAAGAACGGCAGCGCGAACACTGCCGGCGGCGCCATGCGGTTGGTCAGCAGCCAGAAGAACAGATGCTTGTCGCCGAGGAAGCGGTAGCGCGAAAAGGCGTAGGCCGCCGGCAGCGCCGCAGCCACGGAAATCACCATGTTCATGACAACATAGGTGATCGAGTTGATGTAGCCCGAATACCAGGACGCATCGGTGAAGATAGTGACGTAGTTGGCGATCGTAGGCTGATGTGGATAGAGCGTCAGCGAGGAGACGATCTCGGCATTGGTCTTGAAGCTCATGTTGATGAGCCAGTAGATCGGCAGCAGAAGCACGATGATGTAGATCGTCGGCACGATCCACCACCAGCGCGATTCCTCGCCGCGCTTGCGCATCAGCCGGGCGACCTGATCCTGCGAAAGCGTGCTCGCCAATTTTCCCGAAGCGGTGGTTTCGCTCACTCTGTCGGCTCTTTCGTTGGCGCCGCTCATCTCAGCGCTCCGCGTCGTAGTTGGTCATCACGGTGTAGAACACCCACGACAACAACAGGATGATCAGGAAGTAGACCAGCGACATGGCGGCCGCCGGACCGAGGTCGAACTGGCCGAGCGCGGTCTTGACGAGGTCGATCGACAGGAAGGTGGTCGAGTTGCCGGGGCCGCCGCCGGTGACGACGAAGGGCTCGGTGTAGATCATGAAGCTATCCATGAAGCGCAACAGCACGGCGATCAAAAGCACACGCTGCATCTTCGGCAGCTGGATATAACGGAACACCGCCCAGCGCGAGGCGCCGTCGATCTTGGCCGCCTGGTAGAAGGCATCCGGGATCGAAACCAGGCCGGCATAGCAGAGCAGCACGACAAGGCTGGTCCAGTGCCAGACGTCCATGATGATGATGGTGACCCAGGCGTCGAACGGATCCTGAACGTAATTGTAGTCGATGCCGAGCGCGTTGACGTAGTAGCCGAGCAGGCCGATGTCGTTGCGGCCGAAGACCTGCCAGATGGTGCCGACAACGTTCCACGGAATGAGCAGCGGCAACGACATAAGCACCAGGCAGACCGGCACGCCCCAGCCCTTCTTCGGCATGTTGAGCGCGATGAATATGCCGAGCGGCACTTCGATGGCCAGAATGATGAAGGAGAAGATCAGGTTGCGCACCATCGCTTCCCAGAAGCGGCTGGACGACAGCAGTTCCTCGAACCACTGGGTGCCTGCCCAGAAGAAGACGTTGTTGCCGAAGGTGTCCTGCACCGAATAGTTGACGACCGTCATCAGCGGAATGACGGCCGAGAACGCCACCAGCACCAGCACCGGCAGCACCAGGAACCAGGCCTTGTTGTTCCAGGTCTTTTCCATCTATGCCCCCATCTCGACACGCCCCATCTCAACCAGCCAGGAATCGGCATAGATGTTGATGCCGGCCGGATCGAAGCGAACCTTTGGGTCGGCCGGCACGCTCTCGTCCTCGCCGATGACGGCAGCGATCTCGCGGCCTTCGAGGCTGGCGCGCACCACCTTGTGGCGGCCGAGATCCTCGACCTTGCTGATTTTAACCGCCATGCCGTCACGGCCGAGCCTGACATATTCGGGGCGGATGCCGAGTTCGATGGCGCCGGAGCTCCCAGCGGCGGTCTTTGGCGCGCCGGGCAGCTCGATCCGCTGGCTGCCGATGGTCGCGGTCTTGCCGTCGATCGCCACCGGCATGACGTTCATCCCGGGCGAGCCGATGAAATAACCGACGAAAGTGTGGCGCGGGCGCTCGAACAATTCGGCCGGCGTGCCGATCTGGACGATACCGCCATCATACATGACGACGACCTGGTCGGCGAAGGTCAGCGCTTCAGTCTGGTCATGGGTGACATAGACCATGGTGTAGCCGAAGCGGCGGTGAAGTTGCTTCAATTGCGAGCGCAGCACCCACTTCATATGCGGATCGATGACCGTCAGCGGTTCGTCGAACAGGATGGCATTGACATCCGAGCGCACCAGGCCGCGGCCGAGCGAGATCTTCTGCTTCTGGTCGGCGGTCAGGCCCCTCGCCTTCTTCTTCGCCCACGACGCCAGGTCGATCATCTCCAACGTCTCGCGCACCTTGCGGTCGACATCGGCCTCCGGCACGCCGCGGTTGCGCAGCGGGAAGGCCAGATTGTCGTACACCGTCATGGTGTCGTAGATGACCGGGAATTGGAACACCTGCGCAATATTGCGCTCCTGCGTCGACAGATTGGTGACGTCCTTGCCGTTGAACAGCAACTCACCGTGCGAGGGTTGCAGAAGTCCCGAAATGATGTTGAGCAGCGTGGTCTTGCCGCAACCCGAGGGCCCAAGCAGCGCATAGGCGCCGCCATCCTCGAAAGTGTGGTGCACTTCCCGCAGCGCAAAATCGGCATCCTTCTGCGGGTTGGGCAGGTAGGAGTGCCTGACATGGTTGACGTCGATGCGCGCCATCTCTTTCTTCCCCTTCAGGCCGCAAGCTTCGGCGCGGCGACGGCGCTGCCGTTGCTGTCGAAGACCATGATGTGGCGCGGATCGATAAACACCTCGATCTCGGCGTCGGGCTCGAAATCGCGGATGCCGTGGGTCAGCATGACCCAGCGCGCGTCGGCGAAATCGAGATGGATGAAGCTTTCCGAGCCGGTAATCTCGGTGATCGTCACCTTGGCGCGCACCGGCACGGCGGCAGCGTTGGGCCGCTCGAGCGACAGATGATGCGGCTGGAAGCCGATCGTGTAGTTGGCGTCGGAAATGCCGGCGAGTTCGGCCGGTACCGGCAGCTTGACGCCGCCCTCGAGAAGGAAATCGGGACCTTTCTTGGCCAGCACGATGGTGTTGAGCGGCGGATCGGCAAAGGTTTTCGCCGTCACCAGGTCGATCGGCTTGCGGAAGACGTCGATGGTCGGCCCGAATTGGGTGATCCGCCCCTCGGACAGCGTCGCCGTATTGCCGCCGAGCAGCAAGGCTTCATGCGGCTCGGTCGTGGCGTAGACGAAAATAGTGCCGGCGGCGGCAAATATCTTGGGCAGTTCGGCGCGCAGCTCCTCGCGCAATTTGTAGTCGAGGTTGGCGAGCGGCTCGTCGAGCAGCACCAGGCTGGCATTCTTGACAATGGCGCGGGCCAGCGCCGTACGCTGCTGCTGGCCGCCGGACAGGCTGAGCGGCGTGCGGTCGAGATAGGGTGTGAGCTTCAAAAGCCCTGCCGCGTTGCGGACTTCCTTGTCGATCTTGGCCTGGTCGGTGCCGGCGACGCGCAACGGCGAGGCGATGTTCTCGTAGACGGTCATCGCGGGGTAGTTGATGAACTGCTGATAGACCATGGCGATCTTGCGCTGCTGCACCGGCATGCCGGTGACATTCTGGCCGTCGAACCAGACTGAACCGGTGGTCGGCACGTCGAGTCCGGCCATCAGCCGCATCAGGCTGGTCTTGCCCGACAGTGTCGGCCCGAGCAAAACGTTGAGCGAGCCGTGCTGAAGCGTCAGCGACACGTCGCGGA
Source organism: Mesorhizobium sp. M0676 (assembly GCF_040320535.1). Lineage (NCBI taxonomy): Bacteria > Pseudomonadati > Pseudomonadota > Alphaproteobacteria > Hyphomicrobiales > Phyllobacteriaceae > Mesorhizobium > Mesorhizobium sp. M0676. The sequence goes on along the minus strand of NZ_JAMYPU010000013.1, from coordinate 126,433 downwards.
TATGCTCCACCGCGCCGACCATCTTCGTCACGTTTCTCAGTTCCAGCATGATGCCTCCTCCCAGGCTTTGTGCATCAATCGCCTTCCCTATTCCGCTGCCGCGACATGGCGCCGGCTGATGCCGCGCATGAATTCGTCAAGCGCCGAGGCCTGTTCGCGGCTGAGATGCAGACCGCGCTTGGTGCGACGCCACAATACATCTTCGGCGGTCAGCGCCCATTCGTTTTCGCTGAGGTAGCGTACCTCGGCCTCATAGAGATCGGCGCCGAAATTGCGGCCGAGATCGGCGTTCGACTTGGCGAGGCCGAGCAGCACTTGCGCGCGCGTGCCGTAAAGCCTGGTCAACCGACGCGCCAGGCGCTGGTCGAGGAAAGGATAGGCGCTCTTCAGCTTCGCCACCTGGACGTCGAAACCGGTGGCCGGGAAATCGCCGCCCGGCAAGGGCGCGTTCGCCGTCCACGGCTTGCCGCGCTTGCCGAGAAAACCTTCGATCTTTTCCAGCATCGATTCCGACAGCCGGCGGTAGGTGGTGATCTTGCCGCCGAAAGCGTTGACGATCGGCGCCTTGCCCTCGCCGCCATCGGCTTTCAACACATAGTCGCGGGTCGCTTCCTGCGCCTTCGAAGCGCCGTCGTCGTAGAGCGGGCGCACGGCCGAATAGGTCCAGACGATGTCGGGGCGCGTCACGGCTTCAGCAAAATATTCGCTCGCCGCCGCGCAGAGATAGTCGATCTCGGTGTCGCTGATCTTCACGTCATGCGGATCGCCGGGATAGTCGCGATCGGTGGTGCCGATCAGCGTAAATTCTTCCTCGTAAGGGATGGCGAAAATGATGCGCCCGTCCTTGTTCTGGAAGAAGTAGGCGCGCGGATCATCGAACTTCTTTTTGATGACGATATGACTGCCCTGCACCAGGCGCACATTGTGCACGTCGTTCTGGCCCACGGTGGTCGACAGGACGTGATCGACCCATGGACCGGCGGCATTGACCAGCAGCCGGGCCTTGACCTCGTCGGCATCTCCCGTCCGCACGTCTTCCACGCGGATCGCCCATAGATCGCCTTCGCGCCGCGCCCCGACGACTTTCGTGCGGGTGCGGATGGTGGCGCCGCGGTCGGCGGCGTCACGCGCGTTCAACACCACCAGCCGGGCATCGTTGACCCAGCCGTCCGAGTACTCGAAGGCCTTGTGAAACAGCGGCTTCAGCGGCTTGCCCGCCGGATCCTTGGACATGTCCAGTGTTCGGGTCGCCGGCAGCAATTTGCGGCCACCAATATGATCGTAGAGGAACAGGCCGAGCCGGATCAGCCAGGCCGGGCGCAGGCCCTTGGCATAGGGCAGCACGAAGCGCATCGGCCAGATGATGTGCGGCGCGTTCTTCCAAAGAACCTCGCGCTCCATCAGCGCCTCGCGCACCAGCCGGAACTCGTAGAATTCGAGATAGCGCAGGCCGCCATGGATCAGCTTGGTCGAACCGGAGGAGGTTCCGCTGGCGAGGTCGTTCATCTCGGCCAGAAACACCGAAAAGCCCCGCCCAACGGCGTCGCGGGCGATGCCGCAGCCATTGATGCCGCCACCGATGACGAAGATGTCACGGACTGCGTCCACAAAGCCCTCCCGCGATTTCGCATTGCAGCATTTTTAGGTATTTACGAAACCGTAGCGGGATTATTTCGAAATAAGAACGAATGTCAAACGAAATATCACGGGGCTGTGATAGCGCCGCTATCCGAGCGACGTTTCAATCAATTGCACCTCGGCCTCTTCGCAGATCCGGCGCACCGACGGGATGTCGCAACGGTCGGTGATGAAGGTGTTTACCTGCGAGAGATGGCCGATGCGAACCGGCGCGGTGCGTTCGAACTTGGTCTGGTCGGAGACCAGGATGACATGCCTGGCATTGGCGATAATGGCTTGCGCCACTTTCACTTCGCGAAAGTCGAAATCGAGCAACGCGCCGTCATGGTCGATGGCCGAGGCGCCGATCACCGCATAGTCGACCTTGAACTGCCTGATGAAATCGACCGCGGCCTCGCCGACAACGCCGCCGTCGGAGCCACGCACGACGCCGCCGGCGATTACCACCTCGATCGAAGGATAGATGCGCATCCTGTTGGCAACATTGATATTATTGGTGATGACCATCAGCCCGGTATGGTCGAGCAGCGCCTTGCTGACCGACTCGGTCGTGGTGCCGATGTTGATGAACAGGGAGGCGTTGTCGGGTATCAGCCTGGCCGCCGCGCGGCCGATGGCCTCCTTCTCGTCGGCGGCAATCTTGCGGCGCGCCTCATACTCCATGTTCTCGATGCCGGACGGGAACAGGGCCCCGCCATGGATGCGCGTCAGCAACCGCTGGTCGCAGAGATCGTTGAGGTCCTTGCGGATGGTCTGTGGCGTCACGTTGAAATGCGTGGCGAGGTCATCGACCAGCACACGGCCATGGTCCTTCGCCATCTGGATGATTTCGGCATGGCGCGGCGACAAATACACTGAGAACCTCCCGTTTTCGTTTTTCTTGTTTGTAGCTGAAAACGAAAGCAATGAAAAGGGAGACGCCGGCTAATGAAATATCGATGATTGCAAAGGCGAACCGGGCAGATACGGCTCAGACCCGCTCCGCCACCTTGCGGGTGACAGCCGCGACTTTACCTGGCGAGCGGATCATCAGGAAATTGCCGGACCAGTATCCCGGGATTCGCCAAGTGCCTTTGATCTCGGTTGCATCACCGTTGATGATGCCGCTGTAGTGAATCGGGTGCGCCTTCAATTCGGCCTTGTCGTATGTCTTGGTAAAGGAGACGGCGTTGCCCTCTCGCTGCCCCTGCAGGCTTGCGTATCTTGCCGTGCTGGTCGCCGCCGGTTCGTGGGTCATCCCCGTCAAGCTGGTTGCCGTCTCGATCAGCGTTGCAACGAAGGAAACCGGCGGCAGTTCGCGCGGATAGAAATAGCGCCCGCTCCAGACGCCCGTCAGATTCTGGCTAACCCCTTCGGCCCTTCCGGCCATATGCTTGCTCGCAAGTCCTTGCTGGCTTGCCCCGGCGGCGGCAACCACCCGGGCAATCCCTGTCAGTCCTTCGGGGATCTTGCACACTCGCAGATGACAGTGAAGGCGGTATCGACATCGGCCGCGGTTGTCTCGAACTGGCCTGCCTGGAAGCGGATGGCGACCCGGCCATCGACACGCGTCTGCGTCAGGTAGATACGGCCGTCATTGTTGATGGCGTCGACCAGACGCAAATTGTGCTCGTCGGAGTCAACGCCGGATGCGGCGCGATGCCGGAACGAGAACAGCGACAGCATCGGCTGGCTGGCGAGCTCGAAATCCTCCTCCTCGGCCAGGCGCGCTGCTATGCCTTCGCTCCAGGCGACGTGATTGCGGATCATGGTGCGCAGCGCCTCGAGGCCATGGGCGCGCAGCAGGAACCACAGCTTCAGCGCCCGGAAGCGACGGCCGAGAGGCACCGACCATTCGGAGTAGTTGATGATGCCGTCATGGCCGCGAGTTTTCAGATAGTCCGGCTTGATCGCCAGCGTGCGCACGAGATCCTCCGGCTGGCGGACGAACTGGATCGAGCAGTCGAATTGCGCGCCCAGCCATTTGTGCGGGTTGAAGACGATCGAGTCCGCGCGCTCGACACCGGTCCAGAAATGCCGGTATTCCGGACAGATCATCGCCGATCCGGCCCAGGCGGCGTCGATATGCAGATAGAGCCCCTGGCGTTTGGCCACCGCGGCCACTTCAGCGATGTCGTCGGTGCCGCCGGTGCTGGTGCCGCCGACGCACGCGATGATGCCGGCCGGCAACAGGCCGGCCGCGCGGTCGGCAACAATCGCCGCTTCCAAAGCCGCGGTATCCATGGCGCGGTAGGTGCCAGCGACGGGAATGCGGACGAGGTTTTCCTCGCCAATGCCGGCGACCCAGATGGCGCGGTCGATCGAGGTGTGCACCTGGTCGGAGGAATAGACGCGCAGCCTGCCCTGCCCGGAAAGACCCTTCTTGTTGCCCTGCCAGTCGAGCGTGCGCTCGCGCATGGTCAACACGGCGGCCAGCGTCGCCGATGATGCGGAGTCCTGGATCACGCCGGAAAAGCCTTCGGGCAGGCCGAGCGCCTGGCGCATCCAGTCGACGATGCGCGTCTCAAGCTCTGTCGCCGCCGGCGAAGTCTGCCACAGCATGCACTGCGCGGCCATCGCAGAGACCAGATATTCGGCCACCACCGAGACGGGTGCTGCATTGGCCGGGAAATAAGCAAAGAAACGCGGATGCTGCCAATGCGTCATGCCGGGCACGATCTTGGCTTCGAAATCGGCGAAGATCGTCTCCATCGATTCCGCGGCCTCCGGCGGAGAAGCTTCGATGCTCCTGAAGATCTCGCCCGGCGCTACGGCAGGTCGCACGGGCCGATCGCGAAGGCCGGCGCGGTAATCAGCGCCCCAGTCGGCGGCGCGCCTCGACCAGTCGCGGAATTGCTCGTTGTCCATGGATCCTCCCGACGCGCCGATCAGCCCAGCCGTTTGAATTTTGATTAACATGTTAAATAGAGACAGGCAACCGCGACGAAGGTTCCCGCGCTACCCCGGAAAATCCGGCAGGCTGGCAAAGGCTGTCTTCAACGCGTTCGACCAGCCTTCGGAAATAGCACGATAATATCGATCGTCCTGGCCGATGCGCTTTTTCAAACCCACCGTGAACGTGTCCTCCTCCAGGAACAGAAGGTCGAGAGGCAGGCCGACGGACAGGTTCGATTTCAGCGTCGAATCGAACGATACCAGCAAGAGCTTGACCGTTTCAGCCAGGCTCATCGTCCTTTCATAGGCACGGATGATGATCGGCTTGCCGTATTTGGTCTCGCCGATCTGGAAGAACGGCGTGTCGTCGGTCGATTCGATGAAATTGCCCTCGGGATAGATCATGAACAGCCGTGGCGGGCTGCCCTTGATCTGGCCGCCGAGGATGAAGGAGGCGTTGAAATAGGAATCCGCCTTTTCGCCGGCAGGCGACGAGCTGGCGATGACTTCCTTGACGGTGTCGCCGACCAGCCGCACCGTCTGGTACATGGATGGGGTCTCGAGCAGCGTCGCGTGGCGTTCCGCCACCGCCTTGGTGCGCTCGTCGAGCAGGCTGACCACGGCCTGCGTCGTAGCCAGATTGCCGGCCGACATCAGCACGATGACGCGCTCGCCCGGCTCTTCCCAGACATGCATCTTCTTGAAAGTGGAGATCGAATCCATCCCTGCATTGGTGCGCGTGTCCGACATGAACACGAGCCCACGATCGATCTTGAGGCCGACGCAATAAGTCATGGAATCTCTTCAGGCAGCAATCTTGCCGGAGACTACTGCTCTACCGTGACGGTGACTGCAAGCTGTTCCTCCGCCTGTCCCAGTCGAATTCCCGACACCGGCGAGGCGTCGCGATAATCACGGCCGGTGGCTACCCTGACATAGCGTTCATCGGGGGAAATGCCGTTGGCGGCGTCGAAGGCGACCCAGCCGAGACCCTGAACATGGGCTTCGGCCCAGGCATGGCTTGCCGCCTGCTCGATGGCCGCATCCATCATCAGATAGCCACTGACATAGCGGGCCGGAAAACCCATGACGCGGGCTGCGGTGACAAAGATGTGGCTGTGATCCTGGCAAACGCCGGTCTTCAGCGCCAATGCCTCTTCCGCCGGGGTCGTCACGCTGGTGGTGCCCGGCGTGTAGGCGACGCGCTCGACGATCAGCGCCATCAGCCGATGCAGCCTTTCGATGTCGGTACCTTTGCCGACCGCCGCGGCAAGCTCGCTTATGCCCTCGCCCGGGATGGTCAAAGCTGTCTCCTGGCTGAACAGCCACAGCGGCGCAAAGCCTTGATGCGGACCCGAGACGCCCGCTGTGTCGCGCGTGACAACCTCGCCGGAGGCCTCGACGGTGATGAAGTCGCGCTCGCCCTCGACGCTCAACAGCCTGTTATCGTTGCCGAAATGGTCGTTAAAGCGGACTTCCTCGCGCGCGCCCTCGATCTTCAGCGCCCAGGACAGCACGGTCTGCGTCGGGCCACTGACCGGTAACAGGCGTAGCCGCTGCAACAGATAGTGCACCGGCGCGTCGTAGCGGTATTCGGTACGGTGGGTGATCTTGAGCCGCATGCTTATTTTCCGTTTGTAAGCATGATCTTATCCGAAAACCGGGTCTCACTTGTCGCTAGCGCGGTCCTCCGGTTCGCGATCATGCTCAATTGAACCGGTAATCTTGTGCGATCTCTTCGCCAAGCTTGGTGTTGTCTTGAATGAATCTGGCCAGGAATTCGTGCAGGCCGGTGTCGAATATGTCCTTGATCGACCCTGCCTGCAGCATCGCCTGTGTCCTGTCGACGGTGGCGTGGCAGGCATGACGGTCGCCATAATCGTCGCCGAGGAACTTCAGATGCTCGGCGAGAAAACGATAACAGAAGGTCAGCGAGCGCGGCATGCGCACATTGAGGATCAGATAGTCGGCAATGTTGGTCGGTTTGTAGTCGGCCTCATAGACCCAGCGATAGGAACGGTGCGCCGACACCGAGCGCAGGATCGATTCCCATTGGTAGTTGTCGAGGCTCGAGCCGACCCAGGAGATCGACGGCAGCAGCACGTAGTATTTCACGTCGAGGATGCGTGCCGTGTTGTCGGCCCGCTCGACATAGGTGCCGAGTTGTGAGAAGTCGAAGATCTCGTTGCGCAGCATCGTGCCGTAGAACGAGCCGCGGATCAGCGCCGTCTCGCGCTTGATGGCGTCGAGCACACTCGGCAGGTCGCGCTCGTCGATCGGCTTTGCCAGCATGCGCTTCAGGGCCATCCAGGCTTCGTTGATGCTCTCCCACGTCTCGCGCGTCAGCGCGGTGCGCACCATGCGGGCATTGTTGCGAGCGGTCTCGATCGCCGACATCGTGCTCGACGGGTTCGAGGTGTCGCGCAGCAGGAAGTCGGCGACGTTGGCGGCGGTATAGTCCTTGTATTTCTGCGTGAAGGTGACGTCGGAGCCGGCGCTGAGCAGCACCGAATTCCACTCTTCCGACGCGCTCTGGGTGCGGGTCAGAGCCATGCGAAGGCCGGCATCGACCAGACGCGCCATGTTTTCCGCCCGCTCGATATAGCGGTTCATCCAGTAGAGCCCGTTGGCGGTGCGGCCGAGAAGCATGTGAAGTGGCCTTCGGGCTAGTGAGTAGGGAATAGTGAGTAGGGATTAGTAAGCATTTGAATCTCTGTGGAATATGGCATTTCTTGTCCCTCTACTGCCTACTGCCTACTGCCTACTGCCTACTGCCTACTGTCTACTGTCTACCTAATCGTCCAACACCCACGTATCCTTCGTGCCGCCGCCTTGCGAGGAATTCACGACCAACGACCCCTCCTTCAGCGCCACCCGCGTCAAGCCGCCGGGAACGATCTGGATTCGGTCGGAGACCAGAACATAGGGCCTGAGATCGACATGGCGCGGCGACAGGCCTTTTTCGGTCAGGATCGGGCAAGTCGACAGCGCCAGCGTCGGCTGGGCGATGTAGTTGGAGGGCTTCGCCTGCAGCTTCTTGGCGAAATCCTGGCATTCCTTCTTGGTCGCAGCCGGGCCGACCAGCATGCCGTAGCCGCCGGAGCCGTGCACTTCCTTGATGACCAGCTCATGGATGTGTTCGAGCACGTATTTCAGGCTGTCGGGCTCCGAGCAGCGCCAGGTCGGGATGTTGCCGAGGATGGCCTTGCGGCCGGTGTAGAACTCGACGATGTCGGGCATGTAGGAATAAATCGCCTTGTCGTCGGCGATGCCGGTTCCCGGCGCGTTGGCGATGGTGATGTTGCCGGCGCGGTAGACGTCCATAATGCCGGGCACGCCAAGGGCCGAGTCCGGCCGGAAGGTCAGCGGATCGAGGAAGGAATCGTCGACGCGCCGGTAAAGCACGTCGATCTGCTTGTAGCCTTCGGTCGTGCGCATGGCGACGTGGCCGTCTACAACGCGCAGATCCTGGCCTTCGACCAGTTGCACGCCCATCTGGTCGGCGAGGAAGGCATGTTCGAAATAGGCGGAGTTGAAGCTGCCCGGCGTCAGCACGGCAATGGTCGGTGCGCCCTTGGTGCTTTGCGGCCGCACTGCCGCCAGCGACTGGCGCAGCAATTGCGGATAATTCTCCACCGGCCGCACCTTGATCTGCTGGAACAGCTCGGGAAAGAGCTGCATCATCGTCTCGCGGTTCTCCAGCATGTAGGAGACCCCCGACGGCGTGCGCGCATTGTCCTCCAGCACGTAGAACTCGTTCTCCGAGATGCGGACGATATCGACGCCGATAATGTGGGTGTAGACGCCGGCCGGTGGCCGCACTCCGATCATTTCCGGCAGGAACGCCTCGTTCCTGGCGATCAGCTCCCTCGGCACGCGGCCGGCGCGCAGGATTTCCTGGCGGTGGTAAATGTCGTCGAGGAAAGCGTTCAGCGCCTGCACGCGCTGCTCGATGCCTTGCGTCAGCCTTCGCCATTCATTGCCGGAGATGATGCGCGGCACGATGTCGAAGGGGATCAGCCGCTCGGAGGCTTCCTGCTCGCCATAGACGGCGAAGGTAATGCCGGTCTTGCGGAAGACGCGCTCGGCGTCCTGCATCTTTTCGGTAAGCCTGGCCGGGTCCTGCTCCTTCAGCCAGCGGTCGTAAGCCGTATACGGTTGTCTAAGCCCGGAAACTTCCGGAAGCATTTCATCGAACGCTGCCAATCGCATACTCCCCTGTGACGCCATTTCACTGGCGTCGCGGGAGAAAATCAAGCGCAATCGGTGATTTGGAGGATATCGGCGATCAGTATGTTCCGACTGCCCAAAATTCGGGCAGTCGGAACAGGACCTTAATCAGGCTCTGCCTTGTCGCCGGGCAAGTGCCTGATGCGGCCATAGCAGTTCACCGTTTCATGGAAACGGCGACCTGCCATGGCTTTTTGCTTTGCCGCAATTCCGGACGGAAAACCGCTTCACACTTTTCCTGGAATTGCTTTAGAATGCGCGGAAAGTGACGACCGTGAAGGTGTCCTTGATTCCGGGAATAATCTGCACCTTCTCGTTGACGAAGTGGCCGACATCTTCCTCGTCGTCGACGTAGAATTTGGCAAGCAGGTCGTAATTGCCGGCGGTCGAGTAGATTTCCGAGGCGATTTCGGCATCGGCGAGCGCGCTGGCGACCTCATAGGACTTGCCCAGATCGCACTTTATCTGCATGAAAAACGTCTTCATTGCCGGTCCCGATCAAGCTTCAGCACACAAGCGGCCCTTGTGGCAGACTGCCGCCCGGCTTTCAAGCATCAGGCCGAGCGCGCCTTGGCGACGGCTTGTCTCAGTTCGGACACCGGCATGCCGCGCCGATGACCAGGGCTGGCGTGCCGCGCAGCTTGAACGCCGTCGCCTGGACTTCGGTGCGGACAAGGGCAGCGTCGATATCGGGTTCACGGATGGCGAGGTCGGCACGCACCATCGCCACATCGACACCGACGGAAGAAAGGATGTCGTTGGTGCGGCGTTCCGAAAGGCCGCGCTGGTTGGTCATCAGCGCATCGACCGCCGCGCCATAGTGTTCGCCGCTCAGCAGCGTCACCCGCGCCGCGTCGCGCGACACGTCGCCGAAGATCGGCCAGTCCTTCATCACAAGCCGAACGCCGCTGTCCTCTTCCATCAACTTCTTCAGTTCGACGAAGACGAGCTTGCAGATCGGGCACTGATAGTCGACGAATTCGGCGATGGTGACGTCGCCATCGGGGTTGCCGAGCGCTGGAATGGCGGGATCGAAGGCGACTTCCGTGACGGTCGGCCCAGTGCTTGCCCAGGCGGGCAAGGGAGCCAAAACTGCGAGGCTTGCCGCGCCCTTCAGCAAAAGGCGCCGGTCGATCGGCTGCTTGAACATGGTCGTCCCCTGGTTGCGCGAACGGGTCCCCACCCGTCCCTACGATGCGCGCCCCGCGTTAAAGGAGGCTTAAGCATGATCATGTGGCACTTGCGTGGCGAATATTGCGGTTGCTGAAACCGTGAGGCTCCGCAAACCGTATGGTATGATGCGTCCCGGGACAGGTTTTGTTGGGGGACAATGGAGACAGGCCATGCGCCGCACCGCATTCGCAGTCGTTTCATTGCTGTTCGCGTTGTTCGTGTCGGCAGCCCTTGCCGGCGACGCCGAAGTCAAGGCCGGCCAGGCCGTCATCGATGGTCAGTTGAAGGCGCTCATCGCCAATGATGGCGCCAAGGCGTACAGTTTCGCCGCTCCAAATGTGAAGCGCATCTTTCCGACCGTCGACACCTTCATGAACATGGTGACCAACGGCTATCCGCCGGTGCGCCAGCCGCAGAGCTATTCCTTCGGCAAGGTCGAGCAGATGGGGCCAACTTCTCTAATCCAGCAAGTGCTGATCGTTGGGCCCGACGGCAAGGACTATGAGGCGGTCTACACGCTGGAACAGCAGCCCGACGGCAGCTTTCAAATCACCGGCTGCAGCTTGCGCGCAGCGAATTCGCTCAGCACCTAGATGTGCTTATAGCACCGGAATATCGCCCCTCGCCCATCCCTCTGAAATGTCTGATGTGTGCGCCTCGAAGGCCTTTGCCTCGATCGCGGCGCGAATGTCCTGCATCAGCTTCTGATAGTAAGACAGGTTGTTCCAGGTCAGAAGCATCGCGCCCAGCGCCTCCTGCGAGCGCACGAGATGATGCAGATAGGCGCGTGAATAGTCGCGTGCCGCCGGGCAGTCACTCTCCTCGTCCAGCGGCCGCGGATCGTCCGCATGGCGGGCATTCCTGAGATTGACCTTGCCGCGCCTGGTATAGGCCAGGCCATGGCGGCCGGCGCGGGTCGGCATCACGCAGTCGAACATGTCGATGCCGCGCGCCACCGATTTCACGATGTCGTCCGGCGTGCCGACGCCCATGAGATATCGAGGCTTGTCGTCAGGCAATTCCGGACAGGTGATCTCCAGCATATCCAGCATCACCGCTTGCGGCTCGCCGACGGCCAGGCCGCCGACGGCATAGCCCTTCAGCTCCATCGCGCTCAGCGCCTGCGCCGAGCGCACCCTGAGTGCTGCGTTATCGCCACCCTGGACGATGCCGAACATGGCCTTGCCGGGCTGGTCGCCGAACGCTGTCTTGCAGCGCTCGGCCCAGCGCAGCGACAGCTCCATCGCGCGCTCGATCTGCTTGAGGTCGGCCGGCAGCGCTGTGCATTCGTCGAGCTGCATCTGGATGTCGGAATCGAGCAGGCCCTGGATCTCGATCGAGCGCTCCGGCGACATCTCGTAGGCAGCGCCGTCAATGTGCGAGCGAAAGGTGACGCCCTTCTCGGTCAATTTTCTGAGCTTCGACAGCGACATGACCTGAAAACCCCCACTGTCGGTCAGGATCGGCTGTGGCCAGCGGGCGAACTCATGCAGGCCGCCAAGCCGCGCCACGCGCTCGGCGCCTGGCCGCAGCATAAGATGATAGGTATTGCCCAGAATGACGTCGGCGCCGACGCCGCGCACCTGGTCCATATACATGGCCTTGACCGTGCCGCCGGTGCCGACCGGCATGAAGGCCGGCGTGCGGATTTCTCCGCGCGGCATGGTGATGGAACCGCGCCGCGCCTTGCCGTCGGTGGCGAGGATCTTGAAGGTGAATGTCTCAGCCATTGAATTCCTTGTCATGGACAGGCGCGCCTGGCGCCTGCCTGTCGAGCGACTGGCGGTATTGGATGCAGCCGCGCATGAATTTCGGCCATGGCGGCACGGCAATCGATGGATCGGTCTTTTCCGGCAGCAGGTCCCACAGGTTGGGATGATGCCAGCATAAATCATGGCCGGTAGAATCTCGGTGCTGGCGAATGCCGGCACGCAATTTCTTCACTTCGGCGATCAGGCTTTCGCGATCAAAGGCCTGCAGGTCATCGTCCATCGCTCATCTCCGCTCGATAAAGCAGGCTTGCATCTCCGTAGGAATAGAACCTGTAATCGTTCCCGATGGCATGAGCATAGGCCGCACGCATCGTATCTAGGCCGCTGAAGGCCGAAACCAGCATGAACAGCGTCGAACGCGGCAGATGGAAATTGGTCATCAGCAGGTCGGCGGTCTTGAACCGATAGCCCGGCGTGATGAAGATGTCGGTCGGGCCGGACCAGGCGGTCAGCGAGCCATCAGGCCGTGCCGCGCTCTCCAGCAGGCGCAGCGAGGTCGTGCCGACAGCGATGATGCGCCCGCCCCGCGCCTTGGCGCCATTCAGAGCGTCGGCTGTTGCTTCGCTGACCGAGCCGGTCTCGGCATGCATCTTGTGGTCAGCGGTGTCGTCCGCCTTGACCGGCAGGAAGGTGCCGGCGCCGACATGCAAGGTGACGAAGCGGCGTTCGATGCCTTTTGCATCCAGCGCGGCAAACAGCTCCGGCGTAAAATGCAGGCCTGCGGTGGGGGCAGCGACTGCGCCCTCCTCCTTGGCATAGATTGTCTGGTAATCCGTCAGGTCGCGTGCGTCGTCGTCGCGCTTGGAGGCGATATAGGGGGGCAGCGGGATGTGGCCGACGGCATGCAGCGCTTCGTCGAGAAATGGGCCGGAGAGGTCGAAGCCGAGCAACGCCTCGCCGGCGTCGCCCTTCTCGATGACCGTGGCGTCGAGTTGGCCGAGAAAACAGGAATTGCCGTCATGGCCGAAATGGATGCGGTCGCCGGCGGCGATGCGCTTGCCCGGCCGCATGAAGGCCAGCCAGCGGTCCGGCGCCATGCGCATATGCAGCGTGGCGTCGACCTGCGCCTGCGCTTCGCCGCGCCGCCTGATGCCTCTCAACTGGGCAGGAATGACCTTGGTGTCGTTGAAGACCAGCACGTCGCCCGTTCTGAGCAAGGACGGAACGTCGCGCACCGCGCGGTCCGCAAAGTCTTCGCCTGGCCTGACCACCAGCATTCTGGCGCTGTCGCGCGGCTCGGCCGGGCGCAGCGCGATGCGCTCCTCCGGCAGGTCGAAGTCGAAGAGATCGACGCGCATCAGTAGAGCCGGACGAGCAGCGCTCCGGCCAACAGCAGCACCGCGCCGGCGATGCGGCCGAGCGAAATCTCGCGCACCGCCACGCCGAGAAAGCCGACGCGATCGATCAGCATGCCGGCCAGCAACTGGCCGGCAACCAGGAACGCCATCAACGCGGCTGCACCAATGCGCGGCGTAAGAATGGTTGACAGGGTAACATAGAAACCGCCGAGCATGCCGCCGGCGATGAACAGCCAAGGCGCCGGCGCCTTCCAGTCGAGGGAGATGTCCTGCAGCCGCACAACGGCAATGGAGATGATACCAAGCACGATCGCGCCCGACAGGAACGAAAACGCAGCAGCCGCGACCGGGAGCCCCAGGCCGCGCGCCAGCTGCGAGTTGATCGGCGCCTGAATGGCGATGAAGGCGCCGGACAGGATGCCGAGCAGCGACCAGACCACGCCCATCATCGTCGTTTGTCCTTACTTGACGTCGGCCGCGACCTTCAGCGACACGATCTTGTCGGGATCGACCACCGGCTCGCCGCGCTTGATCTTGTCGACATTGTCCATGCCTTCGATGACCTGGCCCCAGACCGTGTACTGGCGGTTGAGGAAGGCGGCATCGTCGAAGCAGATGAAGAACTGCGAATTGGCGGAGTTCGGGTTCTGCGAACGGGCCATCGAGCAGGTGCCGCGACCATGGTTGGCGTTGGAGAACTCAGCCTTCAGGTCCGGCTTTTCCGAGCCGCCCATGCCCGCGCGGGAGGGGGCAAAAGTGGGCTTGGTCGAATTGCCGAACTTGACGTCGCCGGTCTGCGCCATAAAGCCTTCGATGACGCGGTGGAAAACCACGCCGTCATAGGCGCCTTCGCGGGCCAGTTCCTTGATCCGGGCGACGTGGCCGGGGGCCAGGTCGGGGAACAGTTCGATGACGACCTTGCCCTTGGTCGTTTCCAGGATGAGCGCGTTTTCGCGGTCCTTGATCTCAGCCATGTCGGATCTCCTTTATCTCAGAAAACAGAATGATTTGATAGGTTTACTTGTCGGCGGCGATGCGTACCTTGATCATGCGGTCGGGGTCGCTGACCGTGCCGTTGTCGGCCTCGTCGCCCTTCTTGATCTTGTCCACCAGCTCCATGCCACTGACGACATTGCCGACGATGGTGTACTGGCCATCGAGGTTTGGCGCCGGCGCGAACATGATGAAGAACTGTGAATTGGCGGAGTTCGGATCCTGCGAGCGGGCCATGCCGAGCGTGCCGCGCTTGAAATGTTCGCTCTGCGAGAATTCGGCCGGCAGGTCGGGCAGGTCTGAACCGCCGGTGCCGACGGCCTCGGGGCTGAACCCCTTCTTCATGTTGCCGAACTTGACGTCGCCGGTCTGCGCCATAAAGCCGTTGATGACCCGGTGGAATGCGACATCGTTATAAGCGCCTTCACGCACCAGCTTCTTGATCTGCGCGACATGCTTGGGCGCCAGATCAGGGCGCAGCGCGATGGTGACGTCGCCGTTCTTCAAGGTGATGATCATGGTGTTTTCCGGCTCGGCGGCGAAGGCCGAAACGGATGCGGTCACGAGACCGGCAAGCACGACGAGGAACGAGGCGAGCTTTTTCAGCTGCATAAGGGATCTCCGAAGGTCTTTGTTAGGGTGCATGTCGTTGCCCCAAAACCGGCATCCACTTTTGGGCGACATGCACTATTTCGCGAATTTGGCGGTGAGCGCGCCGGCAACGGCGGCCGGCACGAACGGACGGATGTCGCCGCCCATCGAGGCTATCTGGCGCACAAGTGTGGCGGTAATGGTGCGTACCGACGGGCTGGCGGGCAGAAAAACCGTCTGCAGTTCCGGCGCCATCGTCTCGTTCATTCCAGCCATCTGCATCTCATAGTCGAGATCGGTGCCGTCACGCAGGCCGCGGATCATGATCGAGGCGCCATGCTTGCGGGCCGCGTCGATGACCAGCCCGTCAAAGGCGACGACCTTGATACGGTCGCCGTCGCGGCCAAATTCGGCCTTGGTCGCGGCCTCGATCAGCTTCACCCGTTCGTCGAAGGAAAACAGCGGCGTCTTGCCGGGGTGGGTGCCGATCGCCGCATAAACCGTGTCGGCGACAGCCAGCGATGCCTTCAGGACATCGAGATGGCCGTTGGTCAGCGGGTCGAAGGAGCCGGCATAAAGGGCGATGCGATCGGTCATGGGAGGTGCTTCTAGCGGGGCATTGGGCGGAAGGCAAATGCGATTGGGAACATCTGCGTGAACCTTTTCGCAGACATGAACGACAGATGAATGCCTTGATCACGAAGACTTCACGCCGCGTTCGCTAGTTTGCACTTCGGAAGATGAAACCAAAACCCGATCTAACCGTTGGATAGGCGCAGGAGAACACGCACATGCTGATCTACATGCTCGCCACCGCAATGACCGTCGCCATGCTGATCGCCACCGCATTCGGATTGCATAGCGAGGCAGAGCGCGTCCGTGTCCGCACAAAGCGGTTCGAAGGTTTCGGCGCTCGCTGGCCCCACCGTCACCCCTGATTTATTGCTAGTTTCTTGTTTGCGCCGGCCCATCGGGCCGGCGTTGTTGGTCAAAACCTATTCGGCGCTGTCCGGTACGGCATCTCCGGCCCCGGCCTCAATGACACTCTCTTCGACATCCTCGTCGGCCTGCGGCTCCGAGATCCGTTCGACCGAAACCACCTTTTCGCCTTCGGCGGTGTTGAAGATGGTCACGCCCTTGGTGGCGCGGCTGGCGAAACGGATACCGTTGACCGGCACCCGGATGACCGTGCCGCCGTCCGAAACCAGCATGATCTGGTCGTCATTGCCGACCGGGAAAGTCGCCACCAGCTGGCCGATCTCGGCCACCTTCGACACGTCGGTGGCGCGGATGCCCTTGCCGCCGCGTCCGGTCAGGCGGAAATCGTAGGATGACGAGCGCTTGCCGTAGCCATATTCGGTCACCGTCAGCACATACTGCTCATGCGCCTTGAGCTCTTCGTAACGGCTGTCGGAAAGCTCGGTCTCCTCGCCAATCTCCTCATTGGTGAGTGCAATCTCTTCTTCCTCGCCGGTCACCTCGGCGGCAAGCCGCCGCTCCAGTGCTGCCCGCTTGAGGTAGGCGGAGCGTTCCGCCGGTGAAGCATCGACATGCTCGATCACCGACATGGAGATGATGCGGTCGGTCTCGGCCATGCTTATGCCGCGCACGCCGACCGAATTGCGGCTCTGGAAGACGCGCACATCGCCAACGCGGAAGCGGATGCACTGGCCGGAGCTGGCGGTCAAAAGCACATCGTCATTGTCTGTGCAGGTCTCGACGCCGAGGATCTCGTCGCCCTCCTCCTCCAGCTTCATGGCGATCTTGCCGTTGCGGTTGACCTGGACGAATTCGGACAGCTTGTTGCGGCGCACGGTGCCGCGCGTGGTGGCGAACATGACGTCGAGTTCGCCCCAGCTGGTCTCGTCCTCGGGCAGCGGCATGATGGTGGTGATGCGCTCGCCCTGCTCCAGCGGCAGCATGTTGATCAGCGCCTTGCCGCGCGACTGCGGATTGCCGATTGGCAGCCGCCAGACCTTTTCCTTGTAGACGATGCCGCGCGAGGAGAAGAACAGCACCGGCGTATGCGTGTTGGCGACGAACAGCCGGGTGACGAAATCCTCTTCCTTGGTCGACATGCCGGAGCGGCCCTTGCCGCCGCGGCGTTGCGCCCGGTAGAGCGACAGCGGCACGCGCTTGATGTAGCCGGAATGGCTGACGGTGACGACCATGTCCTCGCGCTGGATCAGATCCTCGTCTTCCATGTCGGCGCCGCCGTCGGTGAGCTCGGTGCGGCGCGGCGTGCCGAACTCGTCGCGCACGGCGGCAAGCTCGTCCTTGACGATCTGCTGGATGCGGGCGCGGGACGACAGAATGTCGAGGTAATCCTTGATCTCGTCGCCGATGGTGTTCAGCTCGTCGGCGATTTCGTCACGGCCGAGCGCAGTCAGGCGCTGCAGGCGCAGTTCGAGGATGGCGCGCGCCTGTTCCTCGGACAGGTTGTAGGTGCCATCCTCATTGATGCGATGGCGCGGATCGTCGATCAGCAGAATCAATGACTCGACGTCGCCGGAGGGCCAGCGCCGCTCCATCAACTGCTCGCGCGCCGTCTGCGGATCGGGCGCGGTGCGGATCAGCTTGATCACTTCGTCGATGTTGGCGACGGCTATGGCGAGACCGACCAATACATGGGCACGGTCACGCGCCTTGCGCAGCAGGAACTTCGTGCGCCGGCTAATCACCTCTTCGCGGAAGCCGACAAATGCCTTTAGCATGTCGGTCAGGTTCATCACTTCCGGCTTGCCGCCGTTCAGCGCCACCATATTGGCGCCGAAGGAGGTTTGCAGCGGCGTGAAGCGATAAAGCTGGTTGAGAATGACGTCGGCGACGGCGTCGCGCTTCAGCTCGATGACGACGCGGTAGCCCTGGCGGTCGCTTTCGTCGCGAATGTCGGAAATGCCTTCGATGCGCTTGTCGCGCACCAGTTCGGCCATCTTCTCGATCATCGAGGCCTTGTTCACCTGGTACGGGACTTCCGTGATGATGATCGATTCACGGTCGTTTCCGCGCTGTTCGACATTGACCTTGCCGCGCATGACGATAGAGCCACGGCCAGTCGCATAGGCGCTGTAGATGCCGGAACGGCCGAGCACGATGCCGCCGGTCGGGAAATCGGGACCCGGAATGATCTCCATCAGCGCCGGCAAATCGATCGCCGGATTGTCGATGATGGCGATGGCGCCGTTGCAGATCTCGGCCAGATTGTGCGGCGGGATGTTGGTGGCCATGCCGACGGCGATGCCGCCGGAACCGTTGACCAGAAGATTGGGGAAGCGGGCCGGCAGCACCTTCGGTTCGGTGTCGGATGCGTCATAAGTCTCCTGGAAATCGACGGTTTCCTTGTCGATGTCCTCCAAGAGTTCATGTGCGACCTTGGTCAGCCGCGATTCGGTGTAGCGCATCGCCGCCGGCGGATCGCCGTCGATGGAGCCGAAATTACCCTGCCCGTCGATCAGCGGAACGCGCAGCGACCAGTCCTGCGCCATGCGCACCAAGGCGTCGTAGATCGAGGCGTCGCCATGCGGATGGTATTTACCCATCACGTCGGCGACCGGGCGGGCCGACTTCACATATTTGCGGTTCCAGTGGTAACCGCTCTCATGCGCCGCATAGAGAATGCGGCGGTGAACCGGCTTCAGGCCGTCGCGTACATCGGGCAGCGCACGGCTGACGATGACGCTCATGGCATAAGAGAGGTAGGAGCTCTGCATCTCCTCGATGATGGAGATGGGCTCGATGCCGGTAGGGCCGCCGTCGGCGCCGCGCGGGGGTTTTTGGTCGGTCAAATCGGATCACAATCTAATCAGGAATCACTGATCGCTTATATAGGAAGCACGGCCGAAACTCCAATATTCGTGGTGCTTTTCCAATGAGGATTTCAGTGGTAAATTCAAATGGATACCTCTGATTGCGACGATTTGGCCATAACGCATTCGCCGCCGCCAGGGGCAAAAGCCTGCGAAGGACAGTTTTCCAAGCCAACAGCTTATCTGGAGGCAGACAGACGCGTCAGCGGGTAGCCACCCGCCGGGTGCGATAGTGGCCAGGCGTCTCACCCATGACGCGCCGGAAACGGCGGTTGAACGTCGACAAATCGTTGAAACCGGCCTCGAAGGCGATTGCCGAGATGGCATCGCCTGACATGCGCAGCCGCACCGCCGCGCGGTGCAGCCGGGTTCTCAGCAGAAACTGATAGGGCGTCATGCCGGCGACCTGCCGGAAGGTGCGCAGGAAATGATACGGGCTGGTCGCCGTCGCGCAGGCAAGCTCGGAAAGCGAGACCGGCCTGTCGGCATTGAGCTCGATCTGCCGCACCGCCTCGGCAACCCGTTTCTGGTCGCGGCGGCTCGGCGGTCGAACGCCAGGCACCGCATCGCTGGCCACAGGCAGTGCTGCGCCGGCAACTGCCAGTGCTGCGCCCGCAATTCGCAGGCCAAGCTCTTCAAAGGCGTCGATGTCGACCATCTCGCGCGCCGCTTCCGCCTCGGCCAGCAGCGATGCCAGCGCCGGCAAGGGCGGCATATGCGGCACGCCGAAGGCGAGCTTGCTCGCGCCGGGCACGTCGCTGGCGATGCGGTCGAGATAGGCCGGAGCGAAGTGGAAGGACAGGCAACGGTCGCCGGCGCCATGCTCATGCCCGCATTCATAGCAGGCGCCGACATTGCCGAGCAGGATCGCGCCCGGCGCCAGCATGGCGGCGCCTTGCCTGGTGCGGTAGCGAAAGGTGCCGCTGGTGACAGCGGCAACGCAGAAGGTGTCGTGCGCCTCCTCGAACGGGCGGTCGCCGGCGCCGGCCGTGCACAGCACGTCACAGACATACCAACCCTGCCCCGATGCCAGGTTTTGTTGGCTCGTCGTCATGGCTTGAAAGATAGCAATTTTTCCCAAGCGCGACACCCTGCCGGGGCC
Organism: Mesorhizobium sp. M0676; assembly: GCF_040320535.1. NCBI lineage: Bacteria > Pseudomonadati > Pseudomonadota > Alphaproteobacteria > Hyphomicrobiales > Phyllobacteriaceae > Mesorhizobium > Mesorhizobium sp. M0676. The sequence goes on along the minus strand of NZ_JAMYPU010000013.1, from coordinate 106,956 downwards.
TATCGCTTGCAGCCTCCTGACACAACGAAGGCAGCAAGTATGATCGGTGCATCCTCCTTTGCCGAAGCGCTCCACAGCGACGGCCCCAATCCCGGCCTGGCTGAAAAGCTGGATCTCTACGGCCGCTTCGTCGGCGCCTGGACATTCGAGGCCACGCGCCATCTCGAGGACGGCACGGTTCTCACCGGACGCGGCGAGGTGCATTTCGGCTGGGTCCTGGAAGGCAGGGCGATCCAGGATGTATGGATCCTGCCCGCGCGGGATGCCGGCCCCTCGCCCTCGCTCGGCAAATGGACTTTCTATGGCACAACGCTGCGGGCCTATGATCCCGGCTCGGATGCCTGGCACATCTTCTGGAGCGACCCGCGCAACCAATATTACAGCCGCCAGCTTGGTCGCGCCGAAGGCGACACGATTGTGCAGGTCGGCGCCGACGGCACTGGTTCCTCGGTCCGCTGGAGCTTTTCACGCATCACCAAAGACAGCTTCCGCTGGCTCGGCGAGCGTTCGCACGACGATCGCAAGACATGGCGTCTCGAAGTCGAGTTCCTGGCGCGCCGCGTCGCCCAGGACTGATGACGCAACATATTGCAAAAAAGGTGAAAAAACATGCTTGACCATGTCTCGATCGGTGTCCGCGACACCAACGTTTCGAACCCCTTCTACGATGCCGCGCTAAAGCCGCTCGGTTATTCCTGCCTCAGCCAGTCGCCAGGCTCACTGGGTTATGGTGCGCAAGCCGTCGGGCTGTGGGTGAACGACGCGGAGCAGCCAGTGCCGTCGGACGAGAAGTCCGGTCTGCATTTCTGCTTTACCGCGCCGACCAGGCGGAGCGTCGACGCCTTTCACGCCGACGCCTTGCGTGCAGGCGGCAGCGACAATGGCGCGCCGGGGCTGCGCGCCGACTATGGCGAGAACTATTACGCTGCCTTCATCGTCGATCCCGACGGCTATCGCCTGGAGGCCTGTTGCAACGCTGCCGCCTAACACTGCCGGCGTCTCCGGTATCGCCATCTCAGACGGTTCCCACCGGCCAGGCTTTGCTCTACCACTATCGTGGCGCAGGGGTCCGGCCCGGCGGGAGGGGTCAGCGATGCCGAGTTTCGACAGCCTGTTCAACGCCTTCGTCACCATTCTGGTGACCATCGACCCGCCAGGTCTCGCGCCGCTCTTCCTCGCGGTGACACGCGGCATGAACCGCGAGGAACGTCAGCAGGTTTCGGTGCGCGCCTCGATCATCGGCTTCCTGGTGATGGCGCTGTTTGCGGTGGCCGGGGCGTCCATCCTGTCGGTGTTCGGCATCACGCTGCCGGCTTTCCGCGTCGCCGGCGGGTTTTTGCTGTTCTTCATCGCGTTCGAAATGGTGTTCGAGCGCCGCCAGGACCGCAAGGAGAAGATCGGCGACGTCGCCATCACCAAGGACATGATCCACAACATCGCGGCCTTCCCGCTGGCGATCCCGCTGATCGCCGGCCCCGGTGCGATTTCGGCGACCGTGCTACTGTCGGGCTCGTTTCAGGGTTTTGCAGCACAAGCGGCGCTGGTCGGCATCATCTTCGTCTGCCTTGCCATCACCTATCTGGTGTTCGTGCTGTCGGAGCGCATCGACCGCATCCTCGGCCAGACCGGCCGCTCGATCCTGACCCGCCTGCTCGGCGTCATCCTGGCCGCGCTTGCGGTTCAGTTCGTCGCGGATGGCATCAAGGCGCTGATGGCGGGGTAAACGGCAGCCCCTGCTCCCTGCTCCCTGCTCCCTACTCCACCGCCGTATCGACGACCTCGAAATCGTGGGTGATGACAGCCGTCTTGGCCAGCATAGCCGAGGCCGAGCAGTATTTCTCGATCGACAGGTTGATGGCGCGCTGGACCTTGTCGTGCGACAGCGCGTGGCCCGTGACGATGAAATGCATGTGGATGCGGGTGAAGACTTTCGGGTCGGTTTCGGCCCGGTCGGCGTCGAGTTCGACAACACAGTCCTCGATCGCCTCGCGGCCTTTTTCGAGGATGTGAACGACATCATAGGCCGAGCAGCCGCCGGTGCCGATCAGCACCAGTTCCATCGGGCTCGGACCCGGCGTCTTGCCTTCCGGCCCGGAGGCGGTTCCCAGCACAACCTTGTGGCCGCTGCCGGACTCGCCGACGAAGGTGCGCTCCTCGACCCATTTGATCCGGGCTTTCACGGCAATCTTCCTTTCAGAAAGCGTCACTGGCCGAAGACGACCGTGTGCATGATCCGCCCCGGCAGCAGCGTGAACACGCCGGCGCCGATCAGGGCGAAAACATACAGCGATATCATGACCCTGCGATGTTTGGCGACCCGATGCATATGCGCGTGCCAGACCGCCAACGGCACGGCGATCAACACTAAAATCGATAAGAGATGGATCGGGCTGAACGGACCGACGAGGCGTATCTGCTGGATCCAGAAACTGGAGACGGCGACGACCAGCATCAGCGCCGCCCAGGCATAGCCGACGACACGATGACGCGTCGTGCCTTTCGGCAGCGCCAGTTGCGTAGCGCCAACGGCCAGCGCGGCAAGGGCCGCGAAGGCGTGCCATGGAATGGGAGGGCTCGCCGATAGAAGCGGTCCGAGCGACACCGCACCCTCTCCTCAGATATCGCTGACTATCGTCAGCTCAGAACGGGATTTCGTCGTCCAGTTCGCGCGACGAGCCGCCGCCACCGCCGCCCTTGGAACCGCCGCCACCGCTATTGCCGCCGCGGTTGAAGCTCTCATTGGGGCCAGACTGGCCGAAATCCGAGCCACGGCTCGCGCCGCCGCCGCCGGCATAGTTGCCGACCTGACCGCCGCCCTCGCCGCGAGAATCGAGCATCTGCAGCTCGCCGCGGAATTTCTGCAGCACGACTTCGGTCGTGTACTTGTCGGCGCCGGTCTGGTCTTGCCATTTGCGTGTCTGCAGCTGGCCTTCGACGTAAACCTTCATGCCCTTCTTCAGGTACTGCTCGGCGACCTTGGCGATCTGGTCATTGAAAATGACCACGTTGTGCCATTCGGTCTTTTCCTTGCGCTCGCCGGAGTTCTTGTCGCGCCAGCTTTCCGACGTGGCGATGCGGATGTTGACGACCGGATCACCGGAATTCAGGCGGCGGATTTCAGGGTCCGCGCCGAGGTTACCGACCAGAATGACCTTGTTGACGCTACCCGCCATGACACTTCTCCGTGCTCATCTGAAACAAATTTCAAGTCGTTCACCTTACAGGCCGCGCACAATCCTGGCTTGCCGCGGCTGGCTTTTCCCACAAGGTTTTTGTTCCCTTTTCGTTCCTATACTGTTAACCACGGATTGTCAAGGAATGGCAGCAATCGCCGACGCGGGCGCGTGGATTTAGCTGACACGCAGCGGCGAGAAGCGGTGTCGTCAGCGCCGTTTTTCGCTGGTCGCAACGGACCGAAAAAGCCGCTCCACTCCATGCCCATGGCATGGGCGCGCTGTGCGATCACGGTTGGTGCCGACATCAGCCCGACTGCAGGTTCAGATTTCAGAGCCGGGTCATTCAGCAATTTCCCGATCGCGCGCCCGTGCCACCAGACCTGAGCGACGAGCGCCGCTACCACCGCGATCAGGCCCCAGGTCCCCAATCCTTCGCCGAGGATGTAAATCCCGTATGGCGGCGATAGCGCCGTACCCAGCTTGGCCAACAAGATCACGGCCACGAAACCGATGACGGCGATGGCGCCTATACCGAGGACGAGGCGGCGATAGAGCCTCAGAGCCTCGTTGAGGTTCTCGGCGGACGAACGATCGACGTTGGAATTCATAAATACTACTCCTGCCTCGCCATGATCGGCCCATCTTGTTGCCCATGGATTAGAGGCCCGGCAGGATCCAATCAATACGGGGCATTCAAAACACCCCTTGCCAAATCGATAAGTATCGACTTATGCTTTTGCCATGATCGAAGCAGAGATTTTTCGCGCCCTGGCCGACCCGACGCGACGCGCCGTCTACGAGCGGCTGACTTCCGGCGAGATGAGCGTGTCGGAGTTGCGCACTGGCATGAGCGTGTCGCAGCCGGCGGTGTCGCAGCACCTTGCCGTGCTGCGCGGCGCAGGCCTGGTCAGCGAAAGACGCGCCGGCCGCAACGCCTACTATCGCGCCGATCCGCAAGGGCTCGAGCCGCTGCTCGGCTGGATCGAACGCTACCGCGCATTCTGGCCGGAGCGCATCGAAAGACTGAAGGCCGTTTTGAAGGACATGGACCAATGACCGACGAAGAGCAGACGCAGACCGCCAAAGATGCCCTCGCCTTCGAATGCGATCTGCCGGACGCACCGGAAAAAGTGTGGCGGGCACTGACCGTGCCGGACCTCTTGGCGGAATGGATGATGCCGAACGACATCAATCCGGAAACCGGCAGCCGCTTTGCCTTTGCCGGGCCTGAGAAGCCGATCGAGTGCGAAGTGCTCGATGCCGAACCGGGGCGCCTGCTGCGCTATTCCTGGCGCGAGCGTTCCGGCGACGCCGACCGCGAGGAGCTGGAGAGCATCGTCACCTTCACACTCGCCCGCACCGTTTCCGGCGGCACGCATCTGCGCATCGTCCATGACGGGTTTGTCCTGACGCCTGCGGTCGCGATGGCCGGCGCCGGCTGCCGGCTCTGGCTGCGCGCATACAAGCCCAAACCGCCTGTCGCCGCCAACGCGCCACGCCTGTTGCTGCGCGCTGCCTGAACCGGAAAAATCAAAACGGAGACAATGAGATGAGCGGCTTTGCCAATCTGGTGCCGATGGTGATCGAGCAATCGAGCCGCGGCGAACGCGCCTTCGACATTTTCTCGCGGCTGCTGCGCGAGCGCATCATCTTCGTCAATGGCGAGATCAATGACGGCATGTCGGCGCTGGTCTGCGCCCAGCTCCTGTCACTGGAATCCGAAAACCCCGACAAGGAGATCTCGCTTTACATCAACTCGCCGGGCGGCGTGGTGACCAGCGGCTTCGCCATCTACGACACGATGCAATTTGTCAGTTGCCCGGTATCGACGGTGTGCATAGGCTTTGCCGCCTCGATGGCCTCGTTCCTGCTGATGGCGGGAACGCCGGGCAGGCGCATCGCGCTCCCCAACGCCAGCATCGTGCTGCACCAGCCTCTGGGCGGCTTCCAGGGCCAGGCCTCCGACATCCAGCGCCATGCCGAAGGCATTTTGCGCACCAAACGGCACATGACGGAACTGTATGCGCAGCATTGCAGCCGCACCTATGAAGAGGTCGAACGCACGCTCGACCGCGATTTCTTCATGACCGCCAAGGAGGCCAAGGAGTGGGGCCTCGTCGACCATGTGTTCGACACCCGCAAAAAGGCGGCGGCCTGATCGGCGGATTGAATGCAGGCCGGTGTTCCCTCAATTTCAACGCCGCTGGTCTGGCCTCGCCTTGAGCGCGGCACTATAGTCTTGCCATGCGCTACCACCTGAACAGACTGACCATAGCCATTGCCATCACGGCGGCGACATCGAGCATGGCCTTTGCCGGGGGCAGCACCAGCACGTCGCGGAAAGGCGCCCTGCCCGGCGTGACCGGCGACTACCGCATCGCCAAGCCCGCGCCGCAGCCGGAGCCGGACGACGCGCTGCCTGCCGGCGAGAACGGCACGTTCAAGTTCGGCGACACCGATGTCAGGATTTCCGGCAGCATCACTGTCGATGTCGGCACGGGTGGGATCAAGCCGCCGCGCCGGTAGCCCCTTTTCCCAGTTACTATACGGGAGAGAAAGCCTGCGCCGACGACTTCCTCACAAAAGAACAGCCCCGCCGTTGCTTCCGCTAACGGTCGGGGCTTTTTTTGGATTCCAAATCCAAACTGCCGGTAGTGTTATACCGACTTTGATTTCGGATGCTTCGCGGCGTTCAGCCGACGATCCGACTAGCCGTCTCTGATTTTTGTGGGATTCGGCAGGTCACGGTTTGTCGGGTGGTTTGTTGGATTGTCGCGATGCGTCCATTTGGATACATACACTTCAATGCCTCGAAACTACCTGGCACTTATGCCCGCCGCGGCTCCACTAGCAGGTGGAGCCTCAAGGGACTATCCGGTGGCGTCATGCTCCGCTCCTATGTCCGTTGCGACAGGTGTCAATCCGAAGCACAAATCGCAAAAACCTGCGGCGTCTCGCAGGCCGCTATGGGCGGCGAGGCCATCAAAGACGGCCGGCTCCGTTGACTCCGGCAGAGTGCGCCCCCGATTCGACGACGTCAACCTTGAATAGCCGGTTACGGAAAATGTGATCGCCGGGAGCTTGCGTCACGGTCAGTTTCTGAGAAACACCCTTGTCAGTTTCTGCACAGCTTTGTCAGGAGCGTGTTCGGTCTTTGTTCTTTCCGCTTGCCCCTTCGCGCGAAAGACGGTTAAACGGCTTTGGTCGAGAAGTGTGGCGTCTCTCGACGTGGCGGCAAAAATACCTACATAGGGAATGGCCGGGAAAACCCGCCGATCCCACTGACACCAGACCTGAGGCGGCGACCGGCGATGGCCGACCATAAATACCTTTCCATTCGCGGGGCACGCGAACACAACCTGAAGAATGTCGATCTCGACCTGCCGCGTGACAGCCTGATCGTCATGACCGGCCTGTCGGGCTCCGGCAAATCGTCGCTTGCTTTCGACACCATCTATGCCGAGGGCCAGCGCCGTTACGTCGAGAGCCTGTCGGCTTATGCGCGCCAGTTCCTCGAAATGATGCAGAAGCCGGATGTCGACCAGATCGACGGGCTGTCGCCGGCCATCTCGATCGAGCAGAAGACCACGTCGAAGAACCCACGCTCGACAGTCGGCACCGTCACCGAGATCTACGACTACATGCGCCTGCTGTTCGCGCGCGTCGGCATCCCCTATTCGCCGGCGACCGGCCTGCCGATCGAAAGCCAGACGGTCAGCCAGATGGTCGACCGGGTGCTGGCTGTGGAGGAAGGCACGCGCCTTTTCCTGCTGGCGCCGATCGTGCGCGGCCGCAAGGGCGAATATCGCAAGGAACTGCTGGAGCTGCAGAAGAAGGGCTTTCAGCGCGTCAAGGTCGACGGCGTCTTCTACGAGATCGCCGACGTGCCGGCGCTGGACAAGAAGTACAAGCACGACATAGACGTCGTCGTCGACCGCATCGTCGTGCGCGGCGACCTGGCGACACGGCTTGCCGATTCCATCGAAACGGCGCTGAAGCTCGCCGAAGGGCTGGCGGTGGCCGAGTTCGCCGACCGGCCGCTCGACGCCAGCCAGACCGGCGAGGACTCGGTCAACAAATCGAAGAACGAGACGCATGAGCGCATCCTGTTCTCGGAAAAATTCGCCTGCCCGGTTTCCGGCTTCACCATTCCGGAAATCGAGCCCAGGCTGTTCTCGTTCAACAACCCGTTCGGCGCCTGCCCGACCTGCGACGGCCTCGGCAATCAGCGCGCCATCGACGCCAGCCTGATCGTGCCGGACGAAAACGTCTCGCTGCGCGACGGCGCCGTCAGCCCGTGGGCGAAATCGACCTCGCCCTATTATGCGCAGACGCTGGAAGCGCTGGGCAAGGCATACGGCTTCAAGCTCGGCGACAAGTTCAAAGACCTGACCGAAGAGGCAAAGGATGCCGTCCTGCGTGGCACCGGCGAGCGCGAGGTCACCTTCCAATATGATGACGGCCTGCGCTCCTACAAGACCACCAAGACGTTCGAGGGCGTCATTCCCAATCTCGAACGGCGGTGGAAGGAAACCGAATCCGCCTGGATGCGCGAGGAGATCGAGCGCTTCATGTCGGCGACGCCCTGCCCGGTCTGCAAGGGATACCGGCTGAAGCCGGAAGCGCTGGCGGTGAAGATCGCCGGCAAGCATATCGGCGAAGTCACAGAGCTGTCGATCCGCAAGGCCGACCAGTGGTTCACCGATCTGCCGGCGCAGCTCAATGACAAGCAGAACGAGATTGCTGTCAGGGTGCTCAAGGAGATCCGCGACCGGCTACGCTTCCTCAACGATGTCGGCCTCGACTATCTGACGCTGTCGCGCAATTCCGGCACGCTGTCGGGCGGCGAGAGCCAGCGCATTCGTCTGGCGTCGCAGATCGGCTCCGGCCTCACCGGCGTGCTCTATGTGCTAGATGAGCCGTCGATCGGCCTGCACCAGCGCGATAATGCCCGCCTGCTCGACACGCTGAAGCGTCTGCGCGACATCGGCAACACGGTAATCGTCGTCGAGCATGACGAGGACGCCATCCTGCATGCCGATTATGTCGTCGACATGGGTCCGGCCGCCGGCATTCATGGCGGCGAGATCATCGCCCAGGGCACGCCGCAGCAGGTGATGGCCAATCCTAATTCGATCACCGGTAAATATCTGTCGGGCGCGCTCGAAGTCGCCACGCCCGGTGTCAGGCGCGAGGCCAAGAAGAACCGCCGGCTGAAGATCGTCGGCGCGCGCGGCAACAATCTCAAGAACGTCACTGCCGAAATCCCGCTCGGCACTTTTACCGCCGTCACCGGCGTGTCTGGCGGCGGCAAATCGACCTTCCTGATCGAGACGCTGTTCAAGGCGGCGTCGCGCCGCATCATGGGCTCGCGCGAGCATCCGGCCGATCACGACCGCATCGAGGGCCTCGAATTCCTCGACAAGGTCATCGACATCGACCAGTCGCCGATCGGCCGCACACCGCGTTCGAACCCGGCCACCTACACCGGCGCCTTCACACCGATCCGCGACTGGTTCGCCGGCCTGCCCGAAGCCAAGGCCCGCGGCTACCAGCCGGGGCGCTTCTCCTTCAACGTCAAGGGCGGCCGCTGCGAAGCCTGCCAGGGCGACGGCGTCATCAAGATCGAGATGCACTTCTTGCCCGACGTCTATGTCACCTGCGACGTCTGCCATGGCAAGCGCTACAACCGCGAGACGCTGGATGTCGTGTTCAAGGGCAAGTCGATCGCGGACGTCCTGGACATGACGGTCGAGGAAGGCGTCGATTTCTTTGCCGCGGTGCCCGGCGTGCGCGACAAGCTCGAGACGCTGAAGCAGGTTGGCCTCGGCTACATCCATATCGGCCAGCAGGCGACGACGCTGTCGGGCGGCGAGGCGCAGCGCATCAAGCTCGCCAAGGAATTGTCGCGCAAGGCGACCGGCAAGACGCTCTACATCCTCGACGAGCCGACCACCGGCCTGCACTTCCACGACGTCGCCAAGTTGCTGGAAGTGCTGCACGAACTGGTCGACCAGGGCAACACGGTGGTGGTCATCGAGCACAATCTCGAAGTCATCAAGACCGCCGACTGGGTGCTCGACCTCGGCCCCGAAGGCGGCGATGGCGGTGGCGAACTGGTGGCACAGGGCACACCGGAAGCCATCGTGCGCGAAAAGCGCAGCTACACCGGCCATTTCCTGAAGGAGCTTTTGGAGCGGCGGCCCGGAGGCAAGCGCGAAGCGGCGGAGTAACTGACAGACCGGTCGGGCGCCTGGAGAGCTTTGAATGACAGTCCGACAGGCGCTTGCCGGTGATCTCGACGCAGTCGTCTCGCTGACGCAGACCGCCTATGAGCACTACACGCCCCTGTTAGGCGCGCCGCCGCTCCCAGTCACCGAGGACTATGCGCCACGCATCGAGCGTGGCGAGGTCTGGCTCTTGGAGAGCGGCGCGGAACTCGCCGGGCTGATCGTTATTGAGCGCCATCCCGATCGTGCGATGATCTTCAGCGTCGCGGTCTCCCCCGCTTTCCAGGGCAGGAAACTCGGCACCGCGCTGCTCGACTTCGCCCAGGAACAGGCGCGGCTATGGGGTGTGCCGGAGGTGCGGCTCTACACCAATTCGCGCATGGAGCGGAACATCGAGATCTATACGGCCTATGGCTTCCACGAAACGGGCCGCCGAGCCAATCCCCACCGTCCCGGATGGACCGTGGTCGACATGATCAAACCGGTTGGAAAAATAGCCTGACCGCATTTTTAGAACTGGGAGGAAGACGATGATCAGCCAAGGAACAATCCGCGCCGGGATGGGCGGCTGGACTTTCGAACCCTGGGATACGTCCTTCTACCCGGACAAGCTTTCCAAGGCCAAACAGCTGAGTTACGCCACCCGCCAGGTACCGAGCATCGAGGTCAACGGCACCTACTATTCCAGCTTCAAGGAGCCGACCTTCGTCAAATGGGCGGGCGAGGCGCCGGACGGTTTCGTCTATTCGCTGAAGGGCAATCGCTTCGTCACCAACCGCCGCGTGCTTGGCGAAGCCGGCGAGTCCATGACGCGCTTCCTCGGCTCCGGCATTGCCGCGCTGGGCGACAAGCTGGGCCCGATCCTGTGGCAGTTCGCGCCGACGAAAAAGTTCGACGCCGACGATTTCGAGGCCTTCCTGAAGCTGCTGCCGGAAAAGCAGGATGGCGTGGCGCTGCGCCATGCGCTGGAAGTGCGCAACGACAGTTTCAGCGTGCCGGAATTTGTGGGCCTGGCGCGCAAATACAAGGCGGCAATCGTCTATGCCGACCATGCCAAATATCCTGGTATCGCCGACATCACCGGCGATTTTATCTATGCGCGGCTGCAGACCGGCAGCGACGACAATCCGGATTGCTATACGCCGAATGGCCTGGACGAATGGGCAGCGCGGGTGAAGACCTGGGCGCAAGGCAAGCAGCCGGCCGATCTGCGGCGCGCCGATCCGACTTTCGACGCGCCGGTGAAACCGCGCGATGTGTTCGTCTATTTCATCACCGAGGGCAAGGTGCGCGCGCCGTTCGGCGCCATGGCGCTGATGAAGCGGGTGAGCTGATCGGTTAAAGCGCGTCGCGCTGAAACGGATTCATACGACGTGATTTAAGTCTTTGTCTTGATGCATGCCGTTGTCCCAGAACCGCGGCACACTTCTGGGCGACATGCATTAGGAGCAATTCCAGGAAAAGTGCGGACAGGTTTTCCCGGAAAACCGGGTAGCGCTTTCCCTTGAAAAGGGTTTCAACCCAGAATTGCTACGATCAACCGAAGCGTGATAGCTTATGCGCATCGTAACCTTATCGATACCTCCTTCCTGCATAAACCCGGTGCGGGTCCTTTCTAGAGGCCGGCCGCCGCGCGCAAGGACGAGGGTATGTCGCTCGACTACAGTTCCCTTCTGTTGGCTGTCGGGTTTTCCGCCGCTTGCCTCGGCCTGACGCTGTTCGGCATCTGGCTTACCGCGCGCTCGGAAAGATTCCTGCTGACATGGGCGGTCAGCGTGCTTCTTATCGTTGCCGACGTCTTCGCCTACCAGGCCTATATCGACGCGCCCGGACGCCTGCTCGGCCTCGCCAGCTTCACGTTCCTGCTGCTCGGCTTCGCGACCATGCTGGGCGCTGCCCATCAGTTCACGACAGGGAGGTCACCGCTGCCCCGCATTGCTGTCGGCGCCGGCGTCTCGCTGGCAGTCGCCTTGCCGCCGATGGCGCTTGGCTATGACGGGCTGGGCTTCATGCTGGAGAATGCCTTCGCCGCGCTGCTCCTGTTTGCGACGGCCTATGAATACTGGAAGGGCCGCACCGAATTCCCTGCCCCGATCCTCGGCATTGCCGGGCTCTACACAGCCACCGCAATTTCCTTCGTGCTGTGCTCCGGTGCACTTGTCTGGGATGGCAGGCTGGTGCTTGGCCATGCGCCGAGCAACTGGGCCGAGGATTTCAGCCTCATCGTCGTCATCGCGTGCATGACCGGCATCGGCGCGCTGTCGCTGGCGCTCAACCAGGGACGCCTGGCGCAGCATCATCGCCGCGAAGCGCTGACCGATCCGCTGACCGGACTGCTCAACCGGCGCGCTTTGTTCGACCTGCACGGCAAAACACCGGTCCGGTCCTTCACCGCCGTGATCGTGTTCGATCTCGACGGCTTCAAGGCCATAAATGACGAGTTCGGCCATGCCACCGGCGACGAGGTGCTGAAACTGTTCGCCAAGGATTTGACCGCCAATCTCCAGCCGGGCGATGTCGCCGCGCGCATGGGCGGAGAGGAATTTGCATTGGTGCTCGATCGCACCTTGCCTGAAAAGGTGGAATTCAAAGCCGAGCGGATCCGGGCCAGTTTTGCCATGCGCCGGATCGATACCGAGACCCGCCTGCTGTCCTGCACCGTCAGCGCCGGCTACGCCTTCGGCAGCGAGGGCGGCACCAAATTCGACAAGGTGCTCAGCGCCGCAGACAAAGCGCTTTACGGCGCCAAGCGCGGCGGCCGCAACCGTGTGCTCGCCTTCCGGCGCGCCGGGTAGGCTGGGCTGATATTCAGCCGGCCTGAACCTCACCACACGTAAAACAACACCCCAAAGCGCGTCGCATGAGGCCGTTCAGGCGCGACGCGCTTTTAGGCCGCTATGACGATCTCGTTGTAAGTGTCGAGGTCGACGTAGAAAACCTTGGTGATTTCGCCGATCAGCTCATCCTGCTGGTAGCCTTGCGAGCGCAGAATGTTGATGGCGGTGATGATGTCGACACGCTCTGTCAGCCGTCGTTTCTGGTGGTCCTCGACGAACCGTTCCATAGCCCTATTCTCCTGGCAAGATTATCTGAACGCATCGACCGACAATCAGAACTGCGAGGGAAGCTAGGGTGGCTTGCTTGCGTGGAACTTGCAGGCTGAGCCAGCATATTCCCTCGATCTGCTACAGAACCAGACTGATACGGAAGCGGCCGACTCACCGAGGCCTAGGAAAGACTAGCATGCAGTATTCGGCGTGCCAGAGGTGGCGGCCTCGGACGAAAGTCCGACGCAACGGGCGCGGATCTTCGCGACTTCATCATCCTTGGGCGTAGCGACGCGAAGCGGAGCGAAGACCCAGGGATCCATGCCGGGACGAAGAAGCGTCATTAACGATGCAGAATGTGGAATGGCCAATGTGCCGCAGAAGCGATCTTGTTCCGCATCGCGGCACTCTTTGGCTGATGTCGCGGCATGGATTCTAGGGTCTGCGCGCGTCGCTCCGCTCCTTGCTCCGCCCTAGAATGACGAAGTGATTGTGGGCTTTTCAGCCAATCTTCGACGTGTACGATCCGTGCAGCCGTCGACCTGCGCTAAACCGTCAGAAACTTCCTGACGTCCGCCCGGTCGAGATCTTCGGCCGGGCCGGTGTGGACGATCTGGCCGCGGTCCATGATGTTGACCTCGTCGGCGAGCTCGCGGCAGAAATCCAGATATTGCTCGACCAGAAGCACCGCAATGCCGGCCTGATCGCGCAAATAGCGGATCGCGCGGCCGATGTCCTTGATGATCGAGGGCTGGATGCCTTCGGTCGGCTCGTCGAGCACCAGCAGTTTCGGCCGCATGACGAGCGCCCGGCCGATGGCGAGCTGCTGCTGCTGGCCGCCTGAGAGATCGCCGCCGCGCCGCCCCAGCATCTGCTTCAGCACCGGAAACAGTTCGAAGACATGCGCCGGCACGTTGCGGTCGGCGCGCTTCAACGGCGCAAAGCCGGACTCCAGGTTTTCGCGCACCGTCAGCAGCGGAAAGATCTCCCTGCCCTGCGGTACGAATGCGATGCCCGACCGGGCGCGGTCATACGCCGCGCTCCGGTCGAGCGCCTTCCCCTCGAAGGCAACGCTTCCGCTCGTCAGCCGGTGGTGGCCGACGATCGATCTCATCAAACTGGTCTTGCCGACGCCGTTGCGGCCGAGCACGCAGGTGATCTTGCCGGCACCTGCCGTCAGCGACACGCCGCGCAGCGCCTGGGCGGCGCCGTAATGGAGCGTGGCGTTGGAAACTTCGAGCATGTCAGCGCCTTCTCCAGAAGCGGAGGAACGAAAAGTCGAAGCGATGGAATTGCACCCGCCAGACCATGCTCATCTCCCGAGATAAACTTCGACGACCCGCTCGTCGGCCGAGACGAAATCGAGCGAGCCTTCCGACAGCACCGAGCCCTCATGCAGGCAGGTGACCTTGACGCCGAGTTCGCGCACGAAATGCATGTCGTGCTCGACGACGATGACCGAATGGTCGCGCGCTATGTCCTTGAGCAACCGCGCGGTTTCCTCGGTCTCGGCATCGGTCATCCCTGCGACCGGCTCGTCAACCAAAAGCAGCTTCGGGTCCTGCGCCAGCAGCATGCCGATCTCCAGCCACTGTTTCTGGCCATGGCTGAGATTGGCTGCCAGATCGTGGCGCTTGTCGCCCAGCCGGATGATGCCGAGGATGTCGTCGATCTGTCTGGCTTCGGCGGCCGAGCGGCGATGGAACAGCGCCGGAAAGATCGAGCGCGGGCCCTTCAGCGCCAGCATCAGATTGTCTTCGACGCTGTGGCTTTCGAAGACGGTCGGCTTCTGGAATTTGCGGCCGATGCCCATCATGGCGATCTCCGCCTCGTCGTGCCGGGTCAGATCGACCTGGCCGTCGAAGAACACTTCGCCCTCGTCGGGCCGGGTCTTGCCGGTGACGATGTCCATCATCGTCGTCTTGCCGGCGCCGTTGGGACCGATGATGGCGCGCATCTCGCCCTTGTCGAGCACCAGCGACAGATTGTTGATGGCGCGGAAACCGTCGAAGGAGACCGAGACGCCGTCGAGATAGAGGATGGTGTTGGACTTCGACATCGCTCTATTCCGCCGGCTGCGGTTCAGGCCCGGACGCGGACCAGGCACCGGGCGTTGTTGCTGCGCTGCGCACGATCTTCGATGGCGGCGGGGCATCAGGGTCTGTGCCCGCTTCCTCTGCAATCGCTGCAGCCCGCATCGCCCGAGCGTTACCGCGCCAGGAATCCCACATGCCGACGATGCCCTTTGGCAGGAACAGGGTTACGGCGACGAACAGGCCGCCGAGCGCAAACAGCCAGAACTCCGGCAGCAGGCCGGTGAACCAGGATTTGCCGGCGTTGACCAGCAGCGCGCCGACGATCGGGCCGACAATGGTGCCGCGCCCACCGACGGCTGCCCAGATCACGACTTCGATGGAATTGGACGGCTCGAATTCGCCGGGATTGATGATACCGACCTGCGGCACATAGAGCGCGCCGGCGATGCCGGCCATGACAGCCGAGACGGTGAAGGCAAACAGCTTCACGTTCTCCGCCCGCCAGCCGAGGAAGCGGGTGCGGCTCTCGGCGTCGCGCACCGCCATCAGCAGCTTGCCGTATTTGGAGCCGACGATCGCCCAGGTGATGAAGACGGCGAGCGCGAGTATGATGGCGCTGGCGGCAAACAGGGCCGAGCGGGTGGCGTCGGCCTGCACGTTGAAGCCCAGAATATCCTTGAAATCGGTCAAGCCGTTGTTGCCGCCGAAACCCATGTCATTGCGGAAGAAGGCGAGCAGCAGCGCGTAGGTCATCGCCTGGGTGATGATGGAGAGATAGACGCCGGTGACGCGGCTGCGGAAGGCGAACCAGCCGAAGACGAAGGCGAGCAGGCCGGGCACCGCCAGCACCATGATGGCGGCGAACCAGAAGTGGTCGAAACCGGTCCAGAACCAGGGCAATTCCTTGTAGTTCAGGAACACCATGAAATCGGGCAGGATCGGATTGCCGTAAACGCCGCGCGAGCCGATCTGGCGCATGAGGTACATGCCCATCGCATAGCCGCCGAGGGCGAAGAAGGCGCCATGGCCGAGCGAGAGGATGCCGCAATAGCCCCAGACGAGATCGAGCGCCAAGGCAAGCAATGCATAGCAGAGGTATTTGCCCGTCAACGCGACGATGTAGGACGGAATATAGAACGCGCTTTGCGGCGACACTGCGAGGTTGAGCAGCGGCACGATAATGGCGGCCGTCAGCAGGATGAAAATAGTGATGGCGATGCGACGGTCGGCACCCGCGGCGAAGAAGCGTCCCGTGATCATGTTTCCACCGCCCTGCCCTTGAGCGCGAACAGGCCGCGCGGGCGCTTCTGGATGAACAGGATGATCAGCACCAGCACGACGATCTTGCCGAGCACCGCGCCAGCATAGGGTTCGAGAACCTTGTTGACGATGCCGAGCGAGAAGGCGCCGACCAGCGTGCCCCAGAGATTGCCGACGCCGCCGAAGACCACGACCATGAAGCTGTCGATGATGTAGCCGCGGCCGAGATTGGGCGAGACATTGTCGATCTGGCTGAGCGCGACGCCGGCAATGCCGGCAATGCCGGAGCCGAGCGCAAAGGTCAGCGCATCGACCCAAGGCGTCCTGATGCCCATCGAGGCGGCCATGCGGCGGTTGGCGGTGACGGCGCGCATCTGAAGGCCCCAGGGCGTGCGCTTCATAACAAAGAGCAGCACGCCGAAGACGGTGAGCGCGAACACCAGGATCCAGAGGCGGTTCCAGGTGACGGCGAGTTGGCCGACATCGAACGATCCCGACATCCAGGAGGGGTTGCCGACCTCCTGGTTGGTCGGTCCGAAGATCGAGCGCACCGCCTGCTGCAGGACAAGCGAGACGCCCCAGGTTGCGAGCAGCGTTTCCAGCGGCCGGCCGTAGAGGAAACGGATGACGCCGCGCTCGATGATCAGGCCGACGGAAGCGGCAACCAGGAAGGCGAGCGGCAGCGCGATCACCAGCGACCAGTCGAACAGGCCGGGGAATGAGGTTCGGATCACCTGCTGGACGACGAAGGTGGTGTAGGCGCCGAGCATCACCATCTCGCCATGCGCCATGTTGATGACGCCCATGACGCCGAAGGTGATGGCGAGGCCGATGGCGGCCAGCAGCAGCACCGAGCCAAGCGAGATGCCGTACCATATGTTCTGGCCGGCATCCCACAGCGCCAGGCTCGAATTGATGCTGGCGATTGCCGCCGTCGCGGCATCCTTGACCGCGCCTTGCGCATTGGCCTCGACCGCGGTGAGCAGCGAGACCGCGTCGCGGTCGCCGCGCGCGCCGATCAGGGCAATGGCGGCAAGCTTGTCGGCCTCCGGCTTATCGGAGACCAGCACCGATGCCGCGCGCGCCTGTTCGAACAATGCCTTGACCTTGGCGT
Organism: Mesorhizobium sp. M0676; assembly: GCF_040320535.1. NCBI lineage: Bacteria > Pseudomonadati > Pseudomonadota > Alphaproteobacteria > Hyphomicrobiales > Phyllobacteriaceae > Mesorhizobium > Mesorhizobium sp. M0676. The sequence goes on along the minus strand of NZ_JAMYPU010000013.1, from coordinate 90,093 downwards.
CGGTCTCGGCGGCGATGGCTGCATCGAGCGGCTCGATATTGGCGGCATCGGGGGTCTTGAACATGGTGTCGGCGGCGGCGATGCGAACAGAAGGATCTTTCGCGCGCAACGTCAGCGTTCCCAGCGCATCTCGGATGACACGGCGCAGCGTGTTGTTGACCTTGATCTTGGTGATGTCGGCCTTGGCGGCGTCGCCGGCTTTCTCGCCGCTCAGCGGGTCGAGCAGCGTGACGCTGTCGGCGGCCTCACTGCCGACGAAGACGGCTGAATCGGCTTTACGAATGTAGAGATTGCCTTCGGCGAGGGCTGCAAGCGGCCGTTCAACCAGCGGATCGCCGGTGGCGGCAAGTTCGCGCACAACAGCCTCAGTGGCGGCAAAGCCCGTGCCCGCGGCGAATTTGGCGACGATGGCGCGCAGATCGGCTTCGGCTGCGTTCGACGGCAATAGGCTTGCCACCAGGAACACCAGCATGAGGCCGAGAGTGCGCAACAGGATCATCCGTTCAGATACTCTTCTGTGGGGAAATTCCGCGTCCGGGCGGGCTGAAGCGCCCGGACGCTTGGCGGTACCGATCGTGGACGCGTCCACGATCGGTCAGTCCCGGGAGGGATCAGTTCGTGCCCTTGCCGCCGCATTTGCCGGTGGCAACGTTGAAGTTGCCGCAGGACAGAGGCGCGCGCCAATCCGAAATCAGGTCCTTGGAATCGGGCAGATAGTCGGACCATTCGTCGCCCATCACGAGGCCGGGCGTCTGCGACACGGTCTCGAACTGGCCGTCGGCCTGGATCTCGCCGATCAGCACCGGCTTGGTGATGTGATGGTTCGGCATCATGGTCGAATAGCCGCCGGTGAGGTTCGGCACGGACACGCCGACCATGGCGTCGATGACCTTGTCGGGATCGGTGGTGCCAGCCTTTTCGACCGCCTTCACCCACATGTTGAAGCCGATATAGTGAGCTTCCATCGGGTCGTTGGTGGTGCGCTTGTCATTCTTGATGAACTTGTGCCAGTCGGCGATGAACTTCTTGTTTTCGGGTGTGTCGACGCTCTCGAAATAGTTCCAGGCAGCGAGATGGCCGACCAGCGGCGCGGTATCGAGACCGGCCAGTTCTTCCTCACCGACCGAAAAGGCCATGACCGGGATGTCCTCGGCCTTGATGCCCTGGTTGCCGAGTTCCTTGTAGAACGGAACGTTGGCGTCGCCATTGACGGTCGAGACGACGGCGGTCTTCTTGCCGGCCGAGCCGAATTTCTTGATTGCGGAGACTTCGGTCTGCCAGTCGGAGAAGCCGAACGGCGTGTAGTTGACCATGATGTCTTCGGCGGCGACGCCCTTGGCCTTCAGATAGGCCTCGAGGATTTTGTTGGTGGTTCGGGGATAGACGTAGTCGGTGCCTTCCAGCACCCAGCGCTTCACCGAGCCACCGTCCTCGCTCATGAGATAATCGACGGCAGGAATCGCCTGCTGGTTCGGGGCGGCGCCGGTGTAGAACACGTTGCGCTCGCTTTCCTCGCCCTCATACTGGACGGGGTAGAACAGGATGTTGTCGAGTTCCGAGAACACCGGCAACACCGATTTGCGCGACACCGAGGTCCAGCAGCCGAACACGGCGGCGACCTTGTCCTTCGAGATCAGCTCGCGCGCCTTTTCGGCAAAGAGCGGCCAGTTGGAGGCCGGATCGACAACGACCGCCTCGAGCTTCTTGCCGAGCAGACCGCCCTTGGCATTCTGCTCTTCGATGAGCATCAGCATGGCGTCTTTCAGCGTCGTCTCCGAAATCGCCATGGTCCCCGATAGCGAATGCAGAATGCCGACCTTGATCGTGTCTTCGGCGGCCTTGGCCGGAGACGACATCGACAGGCCGGCGGCGATCACGCCCGCCGAAAACATTTTTGTTATTGTGGAGAAATTACCCCTCATACCGAAGACTCCCAAGCTGTTTGATTGCACCGCGACAATGCAAAGCAACTGCCGTGCCAAACGCGAAGGCGCCGCTCACAAAGATGGAATAGCCGAGCGTTATCAGCCGGTTGGTATATTAGCCTGGAGAAACAACAAAGGCAGCCGGTAAAAATTGATTGAGGCAAATTTGCGCAGCGCACACGACCTTTGCCTAATTTTCGCCCAATTGAGACAAATGCCTAGTTTTTGATCTCCGGCCGTGGGTTCCGGGCGAACGATGTTGCGGCACCGCGCAAAAATAGGGCAAGCTCGCACTTCAAAAGAGAGACGTCATGACATCTCGCATCTCACGCATTTCCTGCATCCTGCTGCTGATGGCAACGAGCGGCGCCGCGCGCGCCGATTTCAGCGAGGGCAAACTTCCTGACGGCACCTATCATTGCGAGGTCTATTTGCTCGGCGCCTTCCTCAACCTCGGCGACATCACTATCAAGGGCAATGTCTATACCGGCCCGGTGACGTTCGGAACGGCGCTGCAAGGCTACAACTATCAGATGAATGCCAATGGCGAGATCACCTGGCTCGGGCCGCTGGGCGGCTATACCACCGGTGGCAACTCCGTCTCCATGACACAGGCAACACTGGACGGCGAGACCGCCCCGTCATTCGACATCATTCTGAAGCAGCCCGACGGCGCCTTCACCGCCTCGACCTGCACCAAGGGCTGAGCGATGCGTAGTGCCGCGCCCAGTTGCGGCAAAACCTTCCTCTTATGTCATGTGAATGTTGCCTAAGCAGACTAGGGGCAACGGTGCGCTGTAACATCCACCCTGAGAGGCAGACACCATGGCCAATACACCGTCTTCATCCTCCCCCGTCATCCGCGAAATCATTGCCGAGCGCGTCTCGCGCCGGTCTCTTTTGAAAGGCAGCCTCGCCTCCGGCGCGCTGATTGCCGGCGGCAGCTTTGTCGGCTCCTTGTTTGCCGGCGAAACGCATGCCGCCGCAGCGCAGTCGACGCTCGGCTTTCCCGAGCCGAAGCGGGTCTACGACAAGACCCATGCCGCCGCCGAAGGCTATGAGACGACCATCGTCGCGCGCTGGGGCGATCCGCTTGCAGCTGGCCTCGCCGAATTCGACGGCAACAAGGTCGCGGCGGAGGAACAGGAAAAGCGCTTCGGCTACAATTGCGACTACATCGCCTTCATGCCGCTGCCGAAGGGCACGGTGAATTCTGATCATGGCCTGCTCTGCGTCAACAACGAATACATCTCGCCCAATGTGATGTTTCCGGGGATGACCGAGGGCGATGCCGGCAAGACGATGACCAGGGAACAGGTCGATCTCGGCATGGCCGCGATGGGCCATTCGATCGTCGAGGTGCAATTGAAGGACGGCAAGTGGGAAACCGTGGCCGACAGTCCGCTGAACCGCCGCATCACCGCCAACACCGAAATGACCGTTTCCGGACCGGTTGCCGGCCATGCGCTGATGAAGACCTCGGCCGACGCGACTGGCACCAAAGTGCTCGGCACCAGCTACAACTGCAGCGGCGGTTTCACCCCCTGGGGTACGGTGCTGACCTGCGAGGAAGGCGTGTCCGACATTTTCGGCGGCGACCCGAAAAAGGCGCCGACTGCCGACCTGCTCGACCGTTACGGCTTCGACGGCTCCGACATCTATGGCCGCGGCCGCTTCCATGACCGCTTCAACCTCGACAAGGAACCGAACGAGGCCAACCGCTTCGACTGGGTGGTCGAGATCGACCCTTACGATCCTCAGTCCAGGCCGGTGAAGCGCACGGCACTTGGCCGCATGTCGCATGAGGCCTCGACCGTGGTCCTCAACAAGGACGGCCACGTCGTCGTCTATATGGGTGACGACGACTATTTCGAATACATGTACCGCTTCGTCTCGGCCAAGGCCTATGATAGGGCCAATCCGGCCTCCGGCGCCGATCTGCTCGACGATGGCGTGCTGTCGGTCGCCCGCTTCGATGCCGATGGCTCGATGACGTGGCTGCCGCTGGTGCACGGCCAGGGCAAGCTTACCGCAGAGAACGGTTTTGCCGACCAGGCCGAGGTGCTGTTGAAGACGCGGTTTGCGGCAGATGCGCTCGGCGCCACGCCGATGGACCGGCCCGAGGACATCGAGACCAATCCGGTGACCGGCCGCGTCTATGCGGTGATGACCAAGAACAAGAAGCGCGACCAGTCGAAGGTCAATCCGGCCAACACGCGGCCGGAGAACCTGTGGGGCCATATTGTCGAACTGATCCCGCCCGGCGGCCGCGGCGCGGACGCCGACCACACGGCCGAAAACTATGCCTGGGACCTGTTCGTGCTCTGCGGCAACCCGAAAGATGCCAAGGTCGGCGCCACTTTTCATCCGGATACGTCGGACAATGGCTGGTTCGTCTGCCCCGACAACATCACCTTCGACCCGGCGGGGCGGCTGTGGGTGGCGACGGACGGCGCCAATGATTTCGACCTGCCGGACGGCGTCTATGGCGTCGACACCGAAGGTGCGGCGCGCGGCCTGCCGAAGCTGCTGTTCACCTGCCCGCACGGCGCCGAAGCGACCGGCCCGTGCTTCACGCCGGACGGCACGACTTTGTTCCTGTCGGTGCAGCACCCTGCGGAAGATGCCGAGACGCTCGACAAGGTGCAGACGCTATGGCCCGATTTCAAAGACGGCCAGTTGCCGCGACCTTCCGTCGTCGCCATCCGCCGCAGGGACGGACAGCCGGTCGGCGCATAGTGAGTCCTAGTGAAAAAGGCGGAACGCGCCATGCGCGTTCCGCGTAGCGATCCGGGAGGACGGCTCAGATCGTCTTGGCCGACATTTGCGAAGCGATGTATTCGGCCTGGCGGATAGCCAGCGACACGATCGTCAGCGTCGGATTTTCAGCCGCACCGGTGGTGAACTGGCTGCCGTCCGACACGAACAGGTTCTTGATGTCGTGCGCCTGGCCATGCTTGTTGACGACGCCGTCTTCCGCCTTTTCGCTCATCCGGTTGGTGCCGAGATTGTGGGTTGAGGGATAGGGCGGCGTCGGGAAGGAGCGCGTCGCGCCGACCGCATCGTAAAGCGCTGTGGCCTGCTTGTAGGCATGATTGCGCATCGCTGTGTCGTTGGGATGATCATCGAAATGCACGTCGGCGATCGGCATGCCGTGCGCGTCCTTCTCGTCCTTGTGCAGCGTGACGCGGTTTTCCGCGCGCGGCATGTCCTCGCCGACGATCCACAGGCCAGCCATGTGATCATAGTGGTCGAGCGCGGTGGTGAATGAACGGCCCCAGCCGCCGGGATTGAGGAAGGCGGCCATGAAGGGCAAGCCGAGCGACAGCGTCTCGAATTCATAGCCGCCGACAAAGCCGCGTGAGGGATCGTGCCGCGCCTCGTCGCGGATAATGCCGGCCATGGTGGTGCCGCGATACATATGCACCGGTTGGTCGAAAATGGCGTAGACCGAACCGGTGGTGTGGCGCATGTAGTTCTTGCCGACCTGCCCCGACGAATTGGCAAGCCCTTGCGGAAACTTCGCTGACTCGGAGTTCAGCAGCAGGCGCGGGCTTTCGATCGAGTTGCCGGCGACGGCGACAATGCGGGCCTTCTGCTCCTGCAGATTGCCGTCCTTGTCGGCATAGACGACGCCGGTCACTTTTCCGGTAGCGTCATGGTTGATCTTGATCGCCATGGCGTTTGGCCGGACCTCGAGATGGCCGGTCGCCTCACCCTTGGGAATCTCGGTGTAGAGCGTCGACCATTTGGCGCCCCATTTGCAGCCCTGGAAGCAGAAGCCGGTCTGTTGGCAGGAGTTGCGGTCGTCGCGCTCGACCGAATTGATTGCCATGTTGCCGGTATGACATTCCTTATAGCCGAGCTTGTCGGCGCCGGCCTTGAGCACCTTGAAGTTGTTGTTGCCGGGCAGCCGCGGCCAGCCATTGGTGCCGGTGACGCCCATCTTGGCTTCCGCCTTGGCGTAGTACGGCTCCATCTCGGCCAATGTGACTGGCCAGTCCAGCAGGTTGGCGCCTTCCAGCTTGCCGTAGGTCGAGAGCGTCCTGAACTCATGCTCCTGGAAGCGCAGCGAGGCGCCTGCCCAGTGCGTGGTCGAGCCGCCGACCGATTTGACGATCCAGGCCGGCAAATTGGGGAAATCCTTCGACACCCGCCAGTCGCCTGAGGTTGTGCGCTTGTCCGTCCAGGCGAGCTGGCTGAAGGAACCCCACTCGTCATTGATGAAATCCTCGTATTCGTGGCGCGCGCCGGCCTCGAGGATGACGACATCGACGCCTTTCTGGGCGAGTTCGTTGCCGAGCGTGCCGCCGCCGGCGCCGGAGCCGATGATCACGAAAACGCCGTCGTTGTTGAGATCAAATGAAGCTGCCATGGTTTCCTCCCATGAATTCCTGTTTGCGGGGTTTTAAAACGACGGAGGGCTCAGAGCCACTCTATGTCGTCGTAACCGCGCGCGATGTAGCCGCCCTTGGAGTAGGATTCGCCCTCGTAGCCGAAGATCGGCCACACCTCCTGCTGGTTGTAGAGGCTGACGACGAGGCCGCCGCGGATGGACTGGAAGAACGGCGTCGCCTCGATCTGCTGCAGCACGGCGACGCGCTGCTCCTCCCAGCCGAGGCCGCGATAGCCGCCCTCGCCCGACTTCTTGTCGAGGTCGGCGATGCCGTCTTCGATCATCGTCTTGTAGGCAGCGTCCTTGCCGGCCTGCTCGTCATGGCTTTTTACGGCGATGGCGTAGTATTTGTCGGGCACCTGATCGTGCGGATAGATGTCGCGCGCCATCTGGATCAGCGTCGCCATGGTTTCGGGCTTGAGCGCCGATGTCTCGAGCCCCCAGGCATTTTCAGGGCTGATGACGGCGCTGCCGGAAATGACGAGCAACGCGCCGATGCCGCCGCGTTTGAGAAGTTCACGACGTGAGAGCCTCGCGTCATAGATCGTGACCATTTTGTTCCTCCCTGCTTGCTGTTTGCGCCCTTGAACAGCGCCGTTGCTGGCGTCGCGCGGGCTGAATGCGGCCGATAATCCCCTACTGGAAGCGCCCTCCACGCTGCAGAACCTCGATCTTGTAGCCGTCGGGGTCCTCGATGAAGAAAAAGCGGGCGATCAGCGATCCGTCGCGGTTGAATTCGACGATCTTCTTGGGGTTGAGGCCGAGCGCGCCGATCCGGTCGTGTTCTCTGTCGAGATCGGACACCGCGACCGCCAGGTGGCCGTAACCGTCGCCTAGCCCATAAGGCTCGGTGCGGCCCTTGTTCACGGTGAGTTCGAGCTCGAACCCCGTTTCGGCGTTGGCAAGGTAAATCAGCGTGAATGTCTCGAAATCCAGCCTGTCGGCGACTTCGAGCCCGAAAGCGTTTCTGTAGAAATCGACGGATCTGGCCTCTTGGAGAACCCGGATCATGGAATGGATTGCCTTCGCCAAATCAGTCTCCGCCGCTGCATGTTGGAGGCGATTATGGGCGGCACGCGCGAAAGGTGGTGGCAGCCGGTTACCACGGCTAAATTTGCAATCGCTGCTATGCCTGCGCCTAAAGACGAAAGTCCGATTGCCGATTCGGCCCACAAGGCCGAACATGCAGGGACAACCACAACTTGAAGGCGCGACACGCTGCGCCCAAAACCAACAATATCGGGAGGTAAGGATGTGCAGGGTTGTTGCCGGGCAGGATCCGGAAGGCTATCGACAGATCAACCGGTCGATCCGCATCGACGGTCACTCTACGAGTATCCAGCTTGAAGGAACGTTCTGGGCGCTGCTTGACGAAATTGCCGACAGCCAGGGCCTGACGACGCCGAAGTTCATCTCAAAACTCTATGACGAAGCGATCGAGATCAACGGCGCCATTCCCAACTTCGCGTCGATGCTGCGTACCACCTGCGCGCTCTATCTGCGCGGTCACCGGCCAGACATGGATGAGCTGACGCCGAAGCGCGAAGCGGCCTGAGGAAGCTAGCCTTCCGCCGCAACGTCGAGCCCGAGCCGCGCCATATCGGTGAACAGCGCCTGACGTTCGGAATAGGCAGTCTGTTCGCCGGTCGCGATGTTGTCGACGACGGTCAGCAGCGACAGCGCGCGGGCGCCGAAATGCGCCGCGATTCGGTAGAGTGCGCTGGTTTCCATATCGACAGCGAGAGCGCCAAGCGCCTGCGCTTCGGCAAAGCGGTCGCGCCCTTCAGGGTGGTAGAAGACATCGCTGCAGATGGTCAGCCCGGCCTGGTGGTCGATGCCGAGCTGGGCGGCGCAGGCCAAAGCGTGGGCGAACAGGCCGGGATCGGGCCCGGCGGCAGCATCGTAGAGGCCGAAGACCTGGCCGCTTTGGCCGCCTTCGGCGCGCACCGACTGCGAGATCACCAAGGAGCGCAGCGGCACGCGGGGTGTCAGGCCGCCGCAGGTGCCTGTGCGGATCAGCGTTTTTACGCCGTGAACATCCAGGAGTTCATGCGCATAGACCAGGAAGGACGGGACACCGATGCCGGTGGCCTGGATGCTGATGGGACGGCCGCGATAGAGACCAGTGAAGCCGAGTGCGCCCCGGCGGCGGTTGACGCAGCGCGGCGCCTCAAGAAATGTCTTTGCCATCCACTCGGCGCGTTGCGGATCGCCCGGCAACAGCACCGTTGCGGCATAGTCGCCCCTGGCAGCCTCGTTGTGCGGCGTCACGACATGCTCCCCAAAACCCGCCGCCCGTTTCGCCTGCAATCATGGCAGTGTCACGTCATTGCGCAAGCTTTGAATTAGGGCGCCCTAGGACTCCAATACATCCTTGACCACGGTGGCCAGTTGCTTGAGGGAGAACGGCTTCGGCAGGAAGCCGAATTGCGCGTCCGGCGGCAGGTTTCTGGCGAAAGCGTCTTCGGCATAGCCGGACACGAAGACGAACTTGATGTCGGGCTGGCGCTTGCGCAGTTCGCCGAGCAGCGTCGGTCCGTCCATTTCCGGCATCACCACGTCGGACACGACGATATCGACCTTGCCGCCGAGCGCTTCGAAGACTTCCAACGCCTCAACGCCCGAGGAGGCCTCATGGACGGTATAGCCGCGCGAGGTCAGCGCCCGCGAGCCGCCCATGCGCACGGCGTCTTCGTCCTCGACGAGGAGCACAGTGGCCGAGCCCGACAGGTCCTTGGCGCTGTCGGCGGCTTTCACCGGCGCAGCCGGCGCCTCGCTGACGTCGCCGGGCTTCTTCGCCTCCACGATATGGCGCGGCAGGAAGATGCGGAAGGTCGAGCCCTTGCCGACTTCGGAATCGCAGAAGATGAAACCGCCGGTCTGCTTGATGATGCCATAGACCATCGACAGGCCAAGGCCGGTGCCTTTGCCGACTTCCTTGGTGGTGAAGAACGGCTCAAAGATCTTCTTCAGCACGTCCGGCGCAATGCCCGAGCCGCTATCCTCGACCTCGACCACGACATAGTCGGCAGGCGTGAGCTCGCGGTAGGAGAAGCTCTTGCATTGTTCGGCGGTGACGTTGCGGGTGCGTACGGTGAGGTCGCCGCCGGCCGGCATGGCGTCGCGCGCGTTGACGGCCAGGTTGACCACCACCTGCTCGAACTGGCCGATATCGACCTTGACCGGCCACAAATCGCGGCCGTGGTCGACCTTCAGCTTGATCTCGTTGCCAACCAGGCGGGCAAGCAGCATCCGGAGATCGGCAAGCACGTCGGTCAGGTTCAGCACTTCCGGCCGCAATGTCTGCTTGCGCGAGAAGGCGAGCAACTGCCGCACCAGCGAGGCCGCCCGGTTGGCATTCTGCTTGATGTTCATGATGTCGGGGAAGGACGGGTCCGACGGCCGGTGATTGGTCAGCAAAAGATCCGACGCCATGATGATGGCGGTCAGCACATTGTTGAAGTCGTGGGCGATGCCGCCGGCGAGCTGTCCGACCGCCTGCATCTTCTGGCTCTGCGCCATCTGGCCCTCGAGCGCCTTCTGCTCGGTGGTCTCGACGGCATAGACGATAGCCGATTCCTCGGCGCCCTCGCCGGTGCCGTCGGCGACGGCGTTGACGTAGAAGCGGATGTGACGCTCCTCATTGCCGGGCAGCAGCGTGTCGATCGGCTCGATGTCGGCCTGCCTCAGCCGCGCCTTCTCGAAGGCGGCGGCAAAGGCCGGCCGGTCGCGCTCATGGATCACGGTGTCCAGCCGCACGCGGCGGTCAACCGCGTCGCCGTCGACGACAGAGGAAAACAGCGACAGGAACGGCGCGTTGGTGCGCAGGATGCGGCCGCCATTGTCGACGGCGGCAATGGCCATCGGCGTCGAATTGAAGAAGCGAGTGAAGCGTACCTCCGAAGCCCGAAGATCGGCCGATGCGTCCTCGCCCTGGGTGCGGTTGAGCACGATGGTGCGGGTGGGACCGTTGGTCCCCTCGCGGCTGGCCGAGACCCGATGCATGAAGCGCACCGGCAGCGCCTCGCCGGTCGTCGTCGTAAGATCGAGATCGATGACGGCGTTGCGGGTGGTGCCGGGATCGGCCTTGACCGAGCGCACCAGCGCCATGCCGTCGCCGGCGACGATTTCCGGGAGTGTCACGGCGCCAGGGGTGAAGCTCGCCAGATCGATGCCCAGCCATTCGGCGAGCGTGGCGTTGATGTAGGTGACACGGCCTTCCTGGTCGGCCGAGAAGAAACCGGCCGGCGCATGGTCGAGATGGTCGATGGCCTTCTGCAAGTCGAGGAAGAAACGCTCCTGCTCGGCCCGTTCCTGCGAGATATCGGCAAGCTGCCAGGCAAGCATCGGCAGGCGCTGACCGGGAACGCTGAAGGTACGGGCTCGCGCCCGGTACCAGCGCGCGCCGGGTTCGGCGCCGGGCCGGATCGACTGTGCCAGCCGGAACTCACCGTCGCCGGCCTGGCCATCGCGCAAGCCCGAGGCCAGCCGGTATATGGTCACCGAAGCTTCGGGGACATCGGAAAGCAGGCCTTCGACCGTCTTCAGATCGGCGGCCGACGCAGCACCGGTCATCTCGGCGTAGGCCCGGTTGGCGTAGACGACGCGGCCCTTGGTGTCGGTGACGATCAGGCCCTGCGACATGGAATCGACGAAGGCCTTCGACAGTTCGTCCCCGGTCGAACGCGGCGCGATCTGCACGAAGCCGATGGCCGTGGCGAACAGGAAGCCGACGCCGATCATGGCAAGCACGCCCAGCATGCCGAGCAAGAACGGATCGCCAAGACGCTCGCGGAAAATGCCGAAAACGATCGCGGCCCCGGTCAGGACGATGATGAACACGATGAGCCGGGTAACCGCGCCTGGCCGCGTGTTCTGATCGACGATCGGTACCGGATAGAAATCGCCGCGCGTTTCCCTGGCCATATGCCCCCTGCTCGTGAGTTGTCCGACACCGCCCCCGGCCGGTTGAATCACATTCTCCTAATCCGGAAAAGGCCTTGGCGGCAAATGTCGGATAAAAATGACGCGTCGGTGTTTTCAAGCTGTTCACGAAGCGTGAAGGCAACTTGCGGTGGCTGGCCGCAACGGTCTAGTGTCCCTCCACTTCAAAAGCCGATTGGGGGCACCGATGCAGTGGCTGGATAATGTGGCGGGTCCCGGATATGCCGCAGCGCTGCTGTGGACGTTTGCTGCCCTTGTCCTGCTGGTCATCGTGCTCATCATCATCAGGCTGGTCCGCAACCTGACCTTCGGCACCTTCGTTGCCGGCGGCAGGAACCGCAAGACACGGCTGGCGGTCATGGACGCCACGGCGGTCGACAGCCACCGCCGGCTGGTGCTCATCCGTCGCGACGACATCGAACACCTGCTTTTGATCGGCGGCCCAACCGACGTTGTCGTCGAGCGCGATATCAGGCTTGCAGCGCCACGCCGTCCGGCATTGACCGGCGATGGCGGTGTTGGCCAGCAGCAACAGGCGCCGCGGCCGCGCGCAGCACAACCCGCTCCCACCGCGCCCGCAAGGCAGGCGCCACCGCCGCAACCGGTAAGGGCTGCTCCAGCCGCCGTTCCGCCGCGCCAGGCCGCACCGGCGGCGAAACCGGCTCAAATCTACCAGGCGAGCAATGTGACACCGCTGCCGGCCTATGGCTCCGCCGCCAATACTGCCCGGCAGGCCCCGCCACCGAAGCATGAGTCCATCGACGATACCCTGATGCGGGAGCTCGAGGTCTCGCTCGACGATTCGCACCCCAAACCGGCAAGCAAGCCGGCTGCGAAGGCACCGCAGTCTCTCGACGACGAGATGACCAAGCTGCTCGGCGAACTCGCCAGCCAGAAACGATAAAGCCCGGCGAGCCGTCATCTTGCCGATTCCCGATCGGAACGCCGCTTAAAGCGCGTCGCACAAATCCGTTCAGCGCAACGCGCTTTAACTTCGTGCGATTAAACCCTTCGCTAAAAACACAAATGGCCGGGAAACCCGGCCATTTCGATGAAACAGTCCTGCCTGACGGCAGCGGCTCAATCGTCGCGATAGACCTTCTCGCGGCGTTCGTGGCGCTCCTGCGCTTCGATCGACAAGGTCGCGATCGGACGCGCGTCGAGTCGCTTCAGCGCGATCGGCTCGCCGGTTTCCTCGCAATAGCCGTAAGTGCCTTCATCGATGCGCTGCAGCGCCGAATCGATCTTTGAAATGAGCTTGCGCTGGCGGTCGCGGGCCCGAAGCTCGATGGCCCGGTCGGTTTCCGAGGAAGCACGATCGGCGAGATCGGGATGGTTGGCGTTTTCCTGCTGCAGGATTTCGAGGGTTTCGCGCGCTTCGCGCAGTATGTCGGTCTTCCAGGTGACGAGCTTCAAGCGAAAGTAGGATTTCTGCCGTTCGTTCATGAACGGCTCGTCTTCGGAGGGTACGTAATTGGCTGTAACGATATCGTTCATTCGACTCACCCAACAACCCCAAATTTGGCGCCTATATATTCGCGCAGAGAAGGCTGCACAAGCGTAATCCGCGCGCGTTTCACGCAATTGTTAATGCCGCGCGGGCGATCCTCAGCAAAGCCTTCCATAGGAAGGGCGCGGGCGAATTCGCACATGATTCGTTGCGCTTGGGCGGCGGCGCCCATTGTGCCTCAGGCCTTTCTCGTGGCTAATCCAGTTGTGTCATTGGTGGGCAGCACACCATTGGGGGTCCGGTGAGCAGACTGTATCTGTTGAGGCATGCGAAGGCTGGCTGGGCCCTGCCCGGCGTGCGCGACTTCGATCGCCCGCTCGACGCATCCGGCATTGCCGATGCCGAAATGATGGGGACGGCGATGCGTGCCCGCAACTACATCCCCGATATCACGCTCTGCTCCAACGCCAAGCGGGCGCGCCAGACGCTGGAAGGCATCGCCGGCCACACCGATACCGGCCGGGTGCTGTTCTTCGACACGCTCTACAGCGAGGATGCCGCCGGCTACCTCGCCATCATCCGCAGCAATGGCGGCCCCGGCTCGCTGCTGGTCATCGGCCACAATCCGATGACGGAAGACCTTGCCATGGCGGTCTCGGGCGACGGCGACGAGGCTGCTCGGGCCATCATGAACCATGGTTTCCCGACCTCCGGCCTTGCGGTCGTGCGCTTCGACGGCACCCTCACCGAGGCTGCGCAAGGCGCGGGCTATCTCGAAGCCTTCCTGACGCCCGTCGATCTCTGAGCCGAGCCGGCCGAGGCCGGGCGTCATTTCAAACTTGAACCGCAAAGCCTATATCGGGCGCAAGAGCACGCCTGAGAGAACAGATTTTGGCATCATCGCTGACCACTTTCACCGACGAAGCGAGAATTGCCCTGGATACGCTGTCGGGGCGTGCGAGCGGGCTTTTTTCGCCGTCGCTTCGGCTGGGCGTCACCGGCCTGTCCCGGGCCGGCAAGACGGTGTTCATCTCGGCTCTCGTCCACAATCTCATCCATGGCGGGCGCCTGCCGCTCTTCGAGGCGCAGAAGTCGGGCCGGATCGCGCGCGCCTTCCTCGAGGAACAGCCGGACGATGCCGTGCCGCGTTTTCAGTACGAGGACCATATCTCCGCCCTGGTCAACGACCGCACCTGGCCGGACTCGACGCGCGCCATTTCGGAACTCAGGCTCACCATCGAATATGAGTCTGCCTCCGGTTGGAACCGGATGTTTTCCAGCGGCCGATTGTCGGTCGACATCGTGGACTACCCCGGCGAATGGCTGCTCGACCTGCCGCTGCTCGGCAAATCCTTCGCCGATTTTTCGCGCGAGGCGTTCGAGATGGCGATGCTGCCGGTGCGGGCCGACGTGTCGCAGGACTGGCGGACGCTGTCGGCGACCATCGACCCCAATGCCGATGCCTACGAGATGACGGCGCGACGCCTCGCCGAGAGCTTTGCCGCCTACCTCAAGGCCTGCAAGCTCGACGAGCGGGCGCTTTCGACCTTGCCGCCCGGCCGTTTCCTGATGCCTGGCGACCTCGAGGGATCGCCGGCGCTGACCTTCGCGCCCTTGCTGCTCAAGGGTGAGAAACGGCCGCGCTCCGGCTCGCTGCAAGCGATGATGGAGCGCCGCTACGAGGCCTACAAGACGCATGTGGTGAAACCGTTCTTCCGCGAACACATCACCCGCCTCGACCGCCAGATCGTGGTGATCGACGCCATGCAGGCGTTGAACGCCGGCCCCGGCGCGATGGCCGACCTGGAACGCGCGGTGACCGAAATCCTCTCCTGTTTCCGTCCTGGCCGAGGCAATTTCCTCACCGACCTGTTTTCACGCCGCATCGACCGCATCCTGGTTGCCGCGACCAAGGCCGACCATTTGCATCACGAAAGCCATGACCGGCTGCAGGCAATCGTGCGGCGGCTTGCCGACCGCGCCGTGGCGCGGGCAAATTTCACCGGCGCCGATGTCGACGTGGTCGCCATGGCGGCGGTGCGCGCGACGCGCGAAGGCACGGTCAAGCAAGGCCGCGAAACCCTGCCGGTGATCATCGGCACGCCGCTGAAGGGCGAGAAGATCAACGGCGAAACCTTTGATGGTAAAGCCGAAACCGCCATATTTCCCGGGGACTTGCCGGAGAAAATTGACGCGGTTTTCGACGTTTCGGAAGCCGACCACCGGCAGAGCAGCGACGATCCGGCGATCCGTTTCGTGCGCTTTCGCCCGCCAAAGCTCGAACGCACCGCTGAAGGCGTCACGCTGTCGCTGCCGCATATCAGGCTAGACCGCGCCTTGCAGTTCCTGATCGGAGACCATCTGGCATGACCGCGCCCCGCAGACCGGCAGCTTTCCGCATCGAGCCGGAGGCCGAACCGAAGCAGGAAACGCGCCGCCCCCATGCCGAGCCGCCGCGCAAGCCGCGCACCGTCGTCGTGCCGGCCGAGATCGATGTCTTCGATGAGCCGGACATTGTCGCCGCCGAACCGCCGCCGGCGACCGCGCCGCGCAGGCGCTCGCTGTTTGCCAGCCTGTTTTTCGGCGCGGTCGGCGTGCTGGTTTCGCTCGCCGTCGGCCTGTGGACCGACCAGCTCATCCGCGACCTGTTCGAGCGCGCAGAGTGGCTGGGGTGGCTGGCAGCGGGAATGGCCGCAATTGCCGTGTTGGCCCTCGCAGTCGTGCTGGTGCGCGAATTCCTGGCTATCGCCCGGCTGGCCGAGGTCGAAAAACTGCAAAAGCGGGCGCTCGATGCCGTGGCGCGCGACGATCCGAAGGCTGCAAGGGCCGTCGTCGAAGAGCTTTCGGCCTTTGTCGCTGCGAAACCCGAAACCGCGGCCGGCAGGCGCTCCCTGGCCGAATTGCGCGGCGAGATCATTGATGGCGGCAATCTGGTGCGACTGGCCGAAGCCGAGATTCTCGGGCCGCTCGATGCGAGAGCCAAGGTGATGATCCTCGAAGCAGCCAAACGCGTGTCGCTGGTCACCGCCGTCAGCCCCCGCGCACTCGTAGACGTTGCCTATGTCGTGTTCGAGGCCGGGCGCCTGATCCGCCGCTTGTCCGAACTCTACGGCGGCAGGCCGGGCACGCTGGGCTTTTTCCGGCTGGCGCGCAGCGTTCTTGCCCATCTGGCGGTGACCGGCTCGATCGCCGTCGGCGACAGCTTCGTCCAGCAGATCGTCGGCCATGGCCTTGCCGCCCGGCTGTCGGCGAAACTCGGCGAAGGCGTGGTAAACGGCATGATGACGGCGCGTATCGGCATTGCTGCCATGGAGACGGCGCGGCCCCTGCCCTTCATTGCCGGCAGGCGGCCGGGTATGGGCGATTTCCTGTCGGCGCTGACCTCGTTTGCGGCCAAAAAAGAGAATGAAGCACCCGCCTCAAGCAAGTGAACGCCCTCTCGCGGTCACCAAGCATTAACCAATCTTGTTCATGGTCGTCCAACAACAGCCTCCTTGTTGCCGGGTGTCGTCTATGAAAAGCGTAATCTTGTCCTGCGTCCTGCCCCTGGTCGCGCTTGCAGCACCTCTGGGCCCGACCGGGAAAGCCTTTGCAGCCGAGCCCGACAAGCAGTTCTTCCGCACCGTCGAAGGCAAATGGGTCGGCCCGGGCGAAATCATCGCCGGCAAATACAAGGGCACGAAGTTCACCTGCAGCTTCGACGGCTCGACGCCGGACAACAAGACCGGCATGACGCTCGATGGCGACTGCCGCGTCGGTGTCTTCACCCAGAAAATGTCGGCGACCGTCGAGCGCAAGGGCCGCGACTACAAGGGCAATTTCATGGGCGGCGCCGCGGGGTCGGGCCTGGACATCATCGGCGGCAACGTGGTCGATGCCCGCAAAGTCGTCTTCACCATCAACCGCAACCAATTGCGCGGCGTCATGCAGGCCCGCATTCCCGACGACAATTCGATGACGGTGACTATCGCCGTGCGCGTCGACCAGCAACTGGTGCCGGTCATCGGCATGAGCCTCAAGCGCGTCGACGCCGTCGAAGTCGGCTCCATCGCCAAAAACTGACTCTCAAGCGGTTCCCCGAAAAAAGCGCGGAACGGGGTTGCACTGCGCGATAGCTGAGCTGTTCCGCTCAGCTCGATGTCGGGAAGTGACACGCCACCTTGCGGCCAGGTTGGCGCTCCTCGAGCACGGGCCGCTCGGGGCGGCACCTTTCTGTCGCGACCGGACATGTGGCGCGCAACCGATGATGTCAGCGTCTCCGATGGCCCAAGCCACAGCAAGGCCAACGTGTCAGGGTCCTGTGCGTGCCGGCCGTCCTTAGTGTCAGCGCGATGCGCTTTAAGAACACCAGCAAAAAAGGCGGCGGCTACTCGAGCCACCGCCTTTCTCAATTTCCGAACGAAGAATCAGCCCTTGATGGCGGCCGTCAGCTCGTCATAGGCCTTGCAGGCGTCGGCCGGCGTGGTAGCGCCCTGATATTTGGTCGTCACAGCCTGCACCTTGGCGGTCAGGTCGGCGGCCTTGGACGGATCCTTGGTGATCGCCTCCTGCAGCGCGGCGGTCATCTCCTGCGCCTTCTTGGCGGCAATCTCCTGCGTGCATTCAGGCGCCTTCGAACAGGCCGATGCGGCAAGCATGGCGACACCCACGCCGACGAGCAAAAACTTCTTCATGTCAGTCATTCTCCTCACGAAGGCAGAACTTGATCGTCGCTGCCTTCCAACGGCCGAAGCCTGGCGTCCCATAGCCGCCGATTGCGGCAAAACGCAACGTGTGCGGCGCATAAACCTGTGCAGCGCTGCTGCAACGGCGCGGACGGCCTGATTGAGGCCGCCCGTGTCAGACGAAGCAAGGTTTCAGCCACGAGGCTGCAGCAGCGCCAGTGCGGCCGTCGCCGCGGCAAGGACGGCGGTTAGGGTCAAAGGTCCCGTAGCGCCATAGGTGTCCACGACATAGCCGCCGACAACCGCACCGACGGTGATGGCAACCTGGAAGGAAGTGACCATCAGGCTGCCTGCTGCTTCCAGCGCATCAGGTGCCGCGCGAGACATATTGGTCGGCAGCACCACCGGCGCCATGCCGAAGGCGAAGCCCCAGAGCGTAACAAAGCCGAAGGCAACGCCGGTTTGCGCGCCCCAGAGCACCAAAGCGAGTGCCGCAAACGCCATCAACGCGGCGGTTACTGCGAGGGCCATGTGGATGTTGGTGTCGGCCAGGCGGCCACCGGCAATATTGCCGATCACAGCGGCGATGCCGAACCCGAGCAGCGCCAGGGCAATCGGCCCGGTTGTGAGGAGCGTCACCTGTTCGAGGAACGGGCGCACATAGACCGAGCCGGCAAAATGCCCGGTCATCAGCAGAACAATGGCAAGCATACCGAGTTGGATGCCACGCCGCCGTGTCAGCCGAAAGACGTCTGCAAGGCTGTTGCTTGCCGCCGCAGGCAAGGTCGGCAGGCTGAGAAGCTGCAGCAGCATGGCAAGCGCGGCCAGCCCCGCCGTCATGGCCATGGCGCTGCGCCATCCCAGCCAGTCACTGATCAACGCACCCATCGACGGCGCGGCAATGGTGGCGAGCGAGACGCCGAGGGTCACGATCGCCATGCCGCGACCTGTCGCATTGGCGCCAACCAGCCGCGCCACGACGGCAACGGAAAGTGCCCAGAAAGCGCTAAGAGCGATCCCCAACCCGGCCCGGCCCAGCAACAGCAGCCAGAAATTGGGCGCCAGCGCCGCAAGAATATTGGAACCGACCGCCAGGGCCATGAGGCCAACCAGCACCGCCTTGCGGTTCAATCGACCGATGAGAACATTGCTCAACATGGCCGTCACGGCGCCAACGGAAGCGGTGGCGGTGACGACCTGTCCGGCCGTTCCCTCGCTGATGCCGAGATCGCGCGCCATCGGCGTCAACAGACCTGCCGGCAAGAATTCGGCAGACACCAGGGCAAAGCTGGTGGCCGCCAATGAAAGGACCGCGAACCAGGTGGCCGCGCTCCACGCGGCTGGTGCATCGGCATCAAGGCCAATGGCGCCGTCTTCAAGCTGTAATGTTGTGTCAGTCACGGGAAGATCTCCACAGTTTGGAGATCTTAGATAGGCGAGTCCGCCCGGATGTTATGTACCTTAAAATCCGAAATTCATATCCATTCGTCCGGGAATTGTGCGGCGCACAACGCCTGGCGAGACATTGGTGATGCGCTTGAACGCGCGGGCGAAGGACGCCTCGGAATCATAGCCCAAACGGGTAGCGACTTCGGCAACAGACAAGCCGTTTTGGCCCAGCAATTCGCGGGCAAGCTGCATGCGCAGGCGGGCGAGATAATGTGCGGCGCCCTCACCCAATACCGCGCTGAAGCGCTCGGCGAAAATCGAACGCGATTGGCCTGCCACGCCGGCCAGGCTTCCCAGCGTCCAGTTGTGGCCGGGATCGCGATGCATGGCCGCCAGAGCGCGCCCTATATGGGGGTCGCGGATGGCTGCAAGCCAACCGATGGTCGAGGCGCCGTTGCAATTGACCCAGCAGCGTATGAGCCTGGCTGTCAGCAAATCCGCCATACGCGACAGGATGGTGGCGCTGCCCATCTGCGGTTGCGCGGCCTCCACCGTCATGGCCGCCAGCAAAGGGCCGACCATCGGGTCATTGCCGGCCACGTCGCAACCCTTGATGAGAGGCGGCATCAACGTGATCAACGGATTGAGCGCATAGGAGCCGAGAGACATGGAGCCGCAGAAAAGGGTGCTTGTCGCGCCCGTTCCCTGCCGTATCACTTCGCAAACGTTGCCGCCCAACTTGATCACCTGGCAGCCCTCGAGCGAATCGCCCACCACGTCCGGCGCACTCGCCAGCCGATGGGCGATGCCTTGCGGCAGCAGCACCAGATCGCCATCGCGCAACTCCTGCCAGCCTTGCGCTTCGGTGTGAATCCAGCATGGACCCTGGCCGACAAAGTGAAAACGAAGCAGTTGTTGTTGCGGAAAGTCTATGCTCCATGGGTGCCGGAGTTCGCAGCGGCCATAGTTGACGCCACTCAAGCGAAAGTCTTGCAGAACTTCGCTGAGCGCATCCATCGGGATATGTGGCAGCGGCGACGGCTGGGACGAATAATCAGGCATTTGCCAGATATAGATACCGGCCGTCCGACAGGCAAGCGCAGACTGTTGTTCCACCGGGGAATCGCTGCCACGGCACCCTACCCATTCTGGCAGGCTTCCCGCCCTTGCCTCCCGCTCCCAGTGCATGCAAGGAGTGCTGTCGGACACAGGGACAAGAGGCATGGCAGCGGAAGCGTCGGGCAGCGATCTCATTCAGGTGGTGGCGCTGCTTGCCGCAGGCGTCGTCGCCGTTCCGATCTTCAAACGCATGGGGCTGGGCTCGATCCTCGGCTATCTCGCCGCGGGCGTGGTCATCGGCCCGTTCGGTATTGGCATTTTTTCCGAATCGGAAGCCATCCTGCATGTCGCCGAACTCGGCGTGGTCATGTTCCTGTTCATCATCGGGCTGGAGATGCAGCCGTCGCGGCTATGGGGCCTGCGCCGCGAGATTTTCGGCCTCGGCGCGCTGCAGGTCGGCGTCTGCGCATTGCTGCTTACCGGTGTTGGTCTCGCCGGCGGCTTTCCGATCGCGCAATCCTTCGTTGCCGGCGCCGGCTTCGTCCTGACCTCGACGGCGATCGTCATGCAGCTTCTCGAAGAGCGTGGCGAGATGGCCAGCCCCAAGGGCCAGCGCATCGTGTCCATCCTGCTGCTCGAGGATCTAGCAATCGTGCCGCTTCTGGCGCTGGTCGCCTTCCTGGCGCCGGGCGGCGCCGAGATGACCCTGCAGCAGAGGCTGGCCGAAATCGGCATCGGTCTTGGCGCCATCGTCGGGCTGGTGGTAGCCGGCCGCTATCTGCTCAATCCGTTCTTCCGCATCCTGGCCGACGCCAAGGCGCGCGAGGTGATGACCGCGGCAGCACTTCTGGTCGTGCTGGGGTCAGCGCTGGCCATGCAGCTTTCCGGCCTGTCGATGGCGATGGGCGCGTTCCTGGCCGGCGTGCTGTTGTCGGAATCGACTTTCCGCCACCAGCTGGAGGCCGACGTCGAGCCATTCCGCGGCATCCTGCTTGGCCTTTTCTTCCTCGCCGTCGGCATGTCGCTCGACCTGCATGTGGTGGCCGACAACTGGCGGCTGATCGCCGTCTATGTCGTCGCCTATATGGCGATGAATGCGCTCGGCATCTATCTCGTCGCCCGCATGCTGAAGAGCGGTCATCGTGAAGCGCTGGAACGCGCCGTGATCATGGCGCAAGGCGGCGAATTCGCCTTCGTCCTCTATTCGGCCGCGGCGGCGGTTGGCATCATCGACAGCCGGGCCAACGCAACGCTGACCGCTATCATCATCATCTCCATGGTGCTGACGCCGCTGGCCATCATTGCGCTCAAATATTTGACGCCGCGCGACGAGCAGTCGCTTGAAGGCGTCGACATCGCCGACGGCCTTACCGGCAGCGTGCTGGTCATCGGCTTCGGCCGTTTCGGCCAGATCGCGAGCCAGCCGCTTTTGTTGCGCGGCATCGATGTGTCGATCATCGACAATGATGTCGAAATGATACAGGCGGCCGCCGATTTCGGCTTCAAGGTCTACTATGGCGACGGCACGCGGCTCGACATTCTGCGCGCCGCAGGTGCAGGCCGCGCGCGCGCCGTGCTGATCTGCGTCGACAAGCCGGACGCCACGGTGCGCATGGCGGAACTGATCAAGGCGGAGTTCCCGTTGCTGACTGTCCTGGCGCGTGCCTTCGATCGCGGCACCGCCCTGTCGCTCATCCGCGCCGGGGTCGACTTCCAGCTGCGCGAGACCTTCGAATCGGCCCTCGTCTTCGGCGGTTCCGCGCTCGAGGTTTTGGGCGTCGAGCCGGAAGATGTCGCCGATGTCATCGAGGATGTGCGACGGCGCGACAATGCCCGACTGGAGACGCAGCTGGCCGAAGGCGTCCGCGCCGGGCAACGTTTCCTCAGGGGCAATACCGGCACGCCGATCCCGACGCCGCTGACGCAACCGCGCCGGCCCGGCCAGGCGCTGAACGAAGAGACGGCCGGCGTGCTGCACAAGCCCGAGCCCGCCGATCAGGGGGAAAGCTGATGACCGCATCGGATGAGCGCGCGCTCGCCGTCACCAAATTCTGGCGCGAGGCCGGCGAAGACGCGTGGTTCGAGAAGAACGACGTCTTCGACGCGGATTTCCGCAGCAGGTTTCTCGACCTGCACTTTGCCGCCGCGCGGCGCGAGTGCGACGCATGGTCGGAGCATGCCGAGGGTTCGCTGGCGCTGATGATCCTGCTCGACCAGTTTCCGCGCAACTGCTTTCGCGGCTCAGGCCATATGTACGCCACCGATCCGCTGGCACGGCACTTTGCCGCCAAGGCGATTGCGGCCGGCCATGACCTTTCGCTGGAAGAAAACCTGCGCGTCTTCCTGTACCTGCCCTACGAACATTCGGAACTGCCCGCCGACCAGGACAGATCGGTCGAGCTCACCACCGCCAGGGCGCCGGAGTATGTGAAATACGCCATCGAGCACCGCGACATCATCCAGCGCTTCGGCCGCTTTCCGCACAGGAACAAGATGCTTGGCCGCGAGACGACGGCGGACGAACAGGCATTTCTCGATGGCGGCGGCTTCTCCGGTTAACCCAGCCACCAATCGCGGCCGGAAGCCAGCCGCTCTATGCCTGACGTATCGACGGCGCTGAGCCGCTCGGTCACGCTCCTGCCGCCCACCGCCAGATCCGGCGCGATCTCTGCCAAGGGCGCCAGCACGAAGGCGCGCTCCACCATTCGGGGATGCGGCACCTCCAGCCCGGTTTCGTGGATTGTGCGGTCGCCGAACACCAATATGTCGATGTCGATCAGGCGCGGACCCCAGCGCTCCTCGCGCACCCGCTTCAGCTTGCGCTCGGCCTCGAGGCAGAGGTCGAGCAGCGCCCTTGGCGCCAGCGAGGTCGAGATTTCGGCAGCGGCGTTGAGGAAATCCGGCTGGTCGAGCTTGCCCCAGGGCGGCGTGCGGTAAAGTGAGGAGACGGCGACGACGCGCGTGCTCTCGTCGGCGTCGAGCAGGCGCAGCGCCGCCGCCATCGAGGCCGAGGGATCGCCGAGATTGCCGCCAAGGCTGAGATAGACCGTGTTATTGTTACTCTGGCCAGACAACGGTCACCTCGACATAATCGAGCACGCCGGGCACCGGTGCGTTGGGCTTGCGCACGGTGATCTCGGCCTTCCTGATCTGCGGGAACCGTGAAGTCAGCGCCTTCGCCACTTCGAGCGCCAGCGCCTCGATCAGGAAGCGGCGATGTCCAGTGACGATCTTTTCAATCACCGTGAAGGCGATGCCGTAATTGACGGTGTCCTCGATGGAATCATCCTCCAGCGGGCGGCTGGGCTCGACCGTCAACTCGGCATCGACATAAAAACGCTGGCCAAGCGCCTCTTCCTCATCCAGCACGCCGTGCCGGGCAAAGAAGGCGCAGTTCTTCATGCGGATGACGTACATTTCTTACTGTCCTGGGCTCAGCGTCCTGGCTTTTCGCGCGCCAGCATAGCATCGGCGACCGCCAGTGCGTCCACGTTGATTGCGACATCGTGGACGCGAAACAGATCGGCGCCCTTCAGCCTCAGAATGACACTGGTGGCTGCCGTCCCGGCGGCGCGCGCGCCGGCTTCGCGGCCGGTGACGGTGCCGATGAAGCGTTTTCTGGAGGTGCCGGCCATCAAGGGAAAACCGAGCTCCTTAAGCTCGGAAAACCGCGCCATCAGGTCGAGGTTTTCCTCAGCCGTCTCCTTGGCGAAGCCGAAGCCGGCATCGAGTACGATATGATCGTCCGCGACGCCGCTGCGCCTGGCGATTTCCAGCGAAGCCTTGAGGAACAAAAACTGGTCGGCGATGACATCGGGCAGTTTTTGCCGCCCGCGCCCGGTATGCATGATGACCAGTCCGGCGCCGGTCTCGGCGGCGACGCGGGCGATGCCGGGTTCACGCTGCAAGCCCCAGACATCGTTGACGATATGCGCGCCGGCGGCGACGGCGAGGCGCGCGGTTTCCTCGCGATAGGTGTCGACCGAAATCAGGGCTTCGCCTGAACCGGCGAGTGCTGCGATCACCGGCAGGATGCGGGTCTGCTCTTCTTCAGGCGTCACGGGCGAGGCGCCGGGGCGCGTCGATTCCCCGCCGATATCGACGACGGCGGCGCCTTCTTCCACCATGCGGTGCGCCTGCGCCACCGCCTGGTCAGGCGTGATGAACAGTCCGCCATCCGAAAAACTGTCCGGCGTGACGTTGAGAATGCCGACCACAATGGCTTTCTCGCCAAGGTCGAGATGGCACTTATGCGCCAGTTGCCATCGCCTTGTCGTCATTGTCCTTCAACCATGTGTCTCATTGGCATGTGGCTCATTGGCATGTGGCTCATTGGCATGTGGCTCATCGAGCGCTTGCAATCCATCAACGATGCGTGATCGGTGGAAGATCAATTCCGTTGCGCCGGCAACGGCCGTAAAGCAAGGTGAGTGAAGAGGCAACATGATGAAACGACCCCTGCTCTGCGCCATGATGCTGGCTTTGACCGTCCTGCCGGCGAATGCTGCCAATCTGGTGAAAACCTACAGCTATTTTGCCATCGGCGGCAGCACGCTCGATGACATCGAAACGCAATTGTCGAAGCATGGACCCGAGGTGAAAAGCACCGGGATGCGGCATCCAGGCGCCACCCAGATGGCGTTCACCACCCGCATCAGCTACGCGCAAACCGCAGACACCTGCCGCATCGCCAAGGCCGCCGTTACCGTCAAGGTCAAGGTCATCCTTCCGGAGTGGCGCAGGCCGCGCAAGGCCGATCCCGATGTCAGGCTGTTCTGGGACACCCTGTCGGCCGACATCAAGCGCCATGAGGAGCGTCATGTCGAGATCGCCAAGAACCACGGCCGTCTGCTCGAAGACGCGCTGAACGCGAGCTTTGCGCAAAAGACCTGCGCCGGGGCAAAGGCGAAGGCGGCGCAGATCACCGCGGCCGAACTCGCCAGGCATGACCAGGACCAGTTGCGCTTCGACCGCGTCGAAGGCGTGAATTTCGAAAGCCGCATCCTGCGGCTGCTGCGCTACCGCATGCAGCGCGTCCAGAACGGCCAGCTTCCGCCCGGCTGAACCACAGGGCTGATACCAAGCCAATTCTGCCGAAACATGAGGCCAGCCCCAGAAAATTTTCGGGCAAAGGTCGAAATCGGCCTATACGGGACGACATATTTCAGGCTCGCAAGATATGTCAGGTGGCAAGGCTCGAGCTTCGAAACACCAGATCAAGACCAATCGAGGCGGCGTATAGCGGAGCGGCCATTGGCGCCGCGCAATCGCTCGCAGACACTGTGGATGCACTGATATGGACCAGGCTGTCGACAAGCCGGCTAGGGTGGCGCCCGCCGCGCCGCTTACGGAAAGCGAGAAGAACGTCATCATCGCCGGCATCCTTTTGTCGATGCTGCTGGCGGCGCTCGACCAGACCATCGTCGCGCCGGCCATGCCGACCATCGGCCGTTCGCTCGGCCACGCCGACTACCTGCCGTGGATCGTGACCGGATATCTCCTGACGGCGACGGCCATGGCGCCGCTCTACGGCAAGATTTCCGACGTCTATGGCCGCCGGCCGACCGTCTATGCGGCGATCCTGATCTTCCTTCTGGGATCGCTGGTCAGCGCCATGGCCCCCAACATGTTCGTGCTGGTCATCGGCCGGGCGATCCAGGGTGCGGGCGGCGGCGGCCTGTTCGCCCTGGCGCAGATCGTCATCGGCGACCTGGTGCCGCCGCGCGAACGCGCGCGCTATGCCGCCTGGATTTCGGGCACCTGGGCTGTCGCCAGCATCGCCGGGCCTTTGCTCGGCGGCGGATTTGCCGAACATCTCCATTGGTCGCTGATCTTCTGGATCAACATCCCGCTCGGCATCTTGGCCATGGCCATCATCAACAAGCCGCTGCGCAAACTGCCGGTCGCCGCAAAGCGGCATCGCATCGACGCGCCGGGCGCGCTGCTTCTGGTGGTGGCGACGGCATTGCTGCTTTTGGCCCTCAACTGGGGCGGCAGCGCCTATCCATGGGCTTCGCGCGAGATCGTCGGCCTGCTCGCCTGTTCGGCGGTCTTCTGGGCTGCGTTCGCTTTGCGGCTGATGCGTGCGGCCGAGCCGCTGATCTCGCTTGAAGTGCTGAGCAATCCGATCGTGCTTGCCGGCACGGCGTCGATGTTCCTGCTGCAGGCCGCCAATATCGGCCTGTCGGTGTATCTGCCGGTCTATCTGCAGTCGATCATCGGCCTGTCGGTCAGCCAGTCGGGCCTTGCCATGCTCGGCCTGCTGCTCGGAACGGTCGCCGGCGCGACGTTCAGCGGCCGCACGATACCGCGCTTCTTCCACTACAAGCGTATCGCCATGGTCGGCGTTCTCTTCGCCATTATCTGTCTTGGCGTGCTCAGCCTGGTCGCCGGCCGCGCCTCGCTGCTGGTGGTCGAGCTCTTGACCATCTGCATCGGCCTTGGAAGCGGCACCACCTTCCCGGTCGCCACCGTATCGGTGCAGAACGCCGTCGACCGCGCGCATCTCGGCGTTGCCACCGGCGTGCTGACCTTCCTGCGTTCGCTGGGCAGCGCGCTCGGCGTCGCCATGCTCGGCGCCGTCGCGCTCGGCTATGGCCTGCCGCTTGCCGGCGAAGGCGCGCCGGCTGCCGGACAGATCGTCTCGGCGACGCCCTTCATGATGATCTTCCTTGCCGCGGCCGTCACGCTCGTGCTGGCGCTGATGACGCTGGCGCTGATGCCGGAGAAGTCACTGCGCGGCCGCGACGACGCCGAGGCGCCAGTCGTTCTGGTGGAGTGATTCGGAAAGCCCTGTAGGACCTACTCCACGACGCCGAGCTTCTTCTGCAGGCTGGTCGACGACGTCGTGTACTGGAAGACGATGCGCTCACCGGGGCTGATGATGCGCTTGGCGGCCTGCGCCATCAGCGCCACCTCGTGAAAACCCGACAGGATCAGCTTCAGCTTGCCTGGGTACCAGTTGATGTCGCCGACGGCAAAGATGCCTGGCACCGAAGTCTGGAATTTCTCGGTATCGACCGGGATGAGGTTCTCATGAAGGTTGAGCCCCCATTCGGCGATCGGGCCGAGCTTCATGGTCAGGCCGAAGAACGGCAGCATGCGCGTGCACGGCACCTCGATGTCGCCGTCAGGCCCGCCCTTGATGGTAGCAGAGGCCAGTTCGCCGTCGGCGCCGGTCAGGCCGCTCACCTGGCCGACCCGGAACTCCAGCTGCTTCATCTCCTGCATGGCATACATCTTGTTGACGCTGTCGGGCGCCGCCCTGAATTCCGCGCGCCGGTGGACCAGTGTCACGCTTTTTGCCACCGGCTGCAGGTTCAGCGTCCAGTCGAGTGCGGAATCGCCGCCGCCGACGATGACGAGGTCGTGGCCGCGGAATTCCTCCATACGGCGCACCGAATAGAAGACGCTCCTGCCCTCATAGGCCTCGATGCCGGGAATGGGCGGCCGTTTGGGCTGGAACGAGCCGCCACCGGCGGCGATCACCACCACCTTGGCTTCGAACACCTCGTTCTCGTCGGTGGTGACCCGAAATGAGCCGTCGTCAAGCTTTTCCAGGCTGGAGACCATGCGGTTGAAGGTAAAATCCGGCTTGAACGGGTGAATCTGCTCGAGCAGTCTGTCGACCAGGCCTTGCGCCGAGATCGATGGCCAGCCTGGAATGTCGTAGATCGGCTTTTCCGGATAGAGTTCGGCGCATTGGCCGCCCGGTCGGTCGAGGATATCGATCAGATGGCACTTCATGTCGAAGAGGCCAAGTTCGAACACGGCGAACAGGCCGACCGGACCCGCCCCGACGATGAGTGCGTCCGTCTTGATTACATCGGTCATGCCAGGCGAGCCTCATTGTCAGACTGGGGCGAAACTGGCGCGAGACTGCATGAGCATTGGCCCGCTGCCAAGCGGCGGCGGGAAAAATCAGATGGTACGGGAGATCAACCCTGGCGAGCCGGCACGCGCACGACCAGGCCGTCAAGCGCGTCGCGCACCTTGATCTGGCAGGACAGCCGCGAGTTCGGCTGGACGTCATAGGCGAAGTCCAGCATGTCCTCTTCCATCGCCTCCGGCTCGCCGACCTCGGCCGTCCAGGCTTCGTCGACATAGACATGGCAGGTCGCGCAGGCGCAGGCGCCGCCGCATTCTGCCTCGATGCCCGGCACCGCGCTACGGATCGCATTCTCCATGACGGTCGAGCCGTTTTCGGCCTCGACATCGAAAGGAGTGCCGTCATGGGCAATGAAGGTCAGCTTGGTCATTTGTCACCTGAAGGGAGTCCCAGCCGAGATAATCACTCCGCCGGACAAGTCAACTGCGGCGCGAAAGCGCCGCTTTGTGACGTTTTTTCGGAAAGCTGGCCAAAGCACGCCCTGGCCCCGTCGATTCATCCCGGTGGCCGCTGCCGAGCGGCAGCCATTACCGGCTGATGGCGGCGATGAAATCGCGCACTTCCTCGATCAGGGTGCCGAGGCGCTTGAGGATGCGCGCATCTTCCGGCTGCTGTTCGATCGAGGTGGCGCAGTCGGCGATGGCAAAGGCGCCGACCCCGCGCGCCGAACCTTTCAGCCCATGCGCCAGAAGCAGTCGCTCCCTGATGTCGGCATCGACTATTCTGTCGCGGACGGAAAGCGCCTGCTGTACGAACAGTGCCAATACCTCCTGTTCGAGGGCGCGATCGCCCATTGTCTGACGGGCCAGATGGGCCAGATCCACTGGGCGCGAACGGGCCGGTCCCGACGCATCGCCGCCCGGCATTGAGAAGGCAATGCCGCTTTCACCGCGTACCAATTTGAAACTCCTTGTGCCGATCGCCGAAAAAACTAGGCGATTTCCGTCGCCAACGCGTTAATGAATGGGCTGGAAAATTGTTGCCGCTGAGGCGGTTAGATCACGTTGTCGTTAACCTTATATTTAAAGTTTTACGTATCTCGCGGAATGCATGTTTTCTTTACCCCTGTGTGTCATTACGATACGAAGGTCCATTTTCAGCCTCCTGCGTGGGATAAGACGAGCCAGAATCAGGCAAAAATAAGAAGTCCCTCGGCAGCTAGTACAGGGTAGCGAAGGCATGGCGAAGAAACCAACGACGACCAGAACTCTCGACAGCGACGTAGCCAGGGAACTCGAAAAGGCACTAGACCTCGATCTCAGCGGAGACGGCAGCGGCGATCTCGATATCGCGGCGTCGATGGAAGATCTGGAAGCGCAGATATCGCAGGCCGCGGACGAACTGGCGCGCGAAGGCCGCCCCCAGAAGCCCGCCCCCGCTCAAAACGCGCCCGTCCAACAAAACCAGAGTGCGAAGCCGGCAGCCAAGCCCGCCGAGCTGCGCCCGGTCGAATCGCGCAACAGCGCCCAGCCAGCCGGCTTCAAGCCGGCAAACGACGACCGCCAGAAAGATTACAAGACGCTGCTGCACAGCCTCAACCGGCGCGCGTCTAGCACGATCTATTGGGTCGTGGCGTTCGTGTCGCTGGCCTGGATCGCCGGCGCCGGCGGCCTCGCCAATCTGCTGTTTGGCCCCAGCATCTGGAAAATTCGTACGTTCGATCAAATCCTGGCCCGCCCTGAACTGATCGGCCTGGCGATCGCGGCAATCATACCGGTCGTCCTGTTTTGGGCCTTCGCGGCGATGATCCGCCGCGCGCAGGAAATGCGCATTGCCGCGCAATCGATGACGGAGGTGGCTTTCCGCTTGGCGGAGCCGGAAAACCTCGCCCAAGACCGCGTGATGATGATCGGCCAGGCCGTTCGCCGTGAAGTGGCGGCGATGGGCGAAGGCATCGAGCGCACGCTGGCGCGCGCCGTCGAGCTCGAAACTCTGGTCCACAGCGAGGTCAACCAGATCGAACGCTCCTATTCGGAGAATGAATCGCGCATCCGGTCGCTGGTCGACGGGCTGGGCAGCGAGCGCGAAGCCGTCGTCACTCATGCCGAGCGCGTGCGCGCCTCGATCACCGGCGCGCATGAAACGCTGAAGGACGAGATCGGCGCCGCCTCCGACATTATTCGCGACTCTATCCTCAACGCGTCGACCAAGCTGTCGATGACGATCACCAATTCCGGCGACACGCTGATTGACCGCATCAATGAAAGCTCGATGTCGATCTTCGATTCGGTCGAAACCCGGCTGGATTCGATCACCGACAGGCTGTCGACATCGGGCGAAGCCTTTGCTTCGCTGCTCGACACCCGCATCGCCAAGCTGACGGACACCACAGACGGCCTGACCCGGTCGCTGACCGACCTGCTCGACGACCGCACCACCGGTATGGTGTCGCTGCTCGGCGGCGCCGCCCGCACCCTGAGCTCGGAATTCGAGTCCAGCCTGAACGGCATCGAGCGGACGCTGGCCGAGCGCGGCCAGGCGCTGATCAGCGAATTCCAGACCCGCGCCGAAGCACTCGATACCGGCACGCAGAAGCTCAACGCCGCGCTCGAGGCGCGCGCCCGCCAGATCAACGAAACGCTGGTCGAGCGCGCCCGCGAGATCGCCCACACCTTTGCCGAGAGCAAGGATCATTTGTCGGCCATGATCGATCAGGGCAAGACCCAGATCGGCGCCGACATGGCCGACATCGTCTCGTCGACCTCGTCGATGCTCGAAGCCCGCGCCAGCGATTTCGCCGGCCGGATGGAAGCCGCCCGCCATGTCGTGTCGCGCTCATTCGACACCGACATCCAACGTCTTGCCGATGCCCGTGTCGGCATCGAGGACGCCGTCGAAAACCACAGCCGCAAGCTGTCCGAAAGCCGCGAACGCATGGCGGCTGCCATGCAGGCGGACCTGGCGAAGTTCGCCGAGGGCCGTGCCGGCATCGATGCGGCCGTAACCAACCAGGTGCAGAAGCTGGCCGAAGGCCGCAACCTGATCTCGCGCGCCCTGGAAGAGGATCTGCGCAAGGTCAACGAGTCCCGCGCCGCCATCGACGCGTCGCTGGGCAGCCATCTCGAGCGGCTTGAAGAAGGCCGCAACCGGCTCAACCAGGCTTTGCATGAAGACTCCGGAAAACTTGTGCAAGCCCGTACGATCATTGACGAAATGGTCGCCGGACATGTCGGTAAACTGGCCGAAGGCCGCAACATTCTGTCGCGCGCCCTGGAAGCCGATCTCGGCAAGCTCGCCGACAGCCGCGCGTCGATTGACGGGCTGGTCGCCGGCCAGGTTGAAAAGATCGCCGAAGGCCGTGCCATCCTGACCAAGGCGCTCGAAAACGACATTATCGGCATCAAGGGCGTGATCGAGAACCACTCGGCGAAACTGGCCGAGGACCGAACCGAACTCAGCAAGGCGCTGGAGAACGACCTATCCGGCATCAGGGGCCTGCTCTCCGACCATTCGAGCCGGCTTGCCGACGATCGTGGCCTGTTGTCACAGACGCTCGAGGCCGACCTCGCCAAGCTCGCCGAGAGCCGGTCGAGCATCGACGGGCTGGTCGCCGGCCAGGTCGAGAAGCTGGCCGAGGGCCGCGATATCCTCAAGCGCGCGCTCGAAGCCGACCTCAACACCATCAAGGGCGCCATCGCGGGTCATTCCGACAAGGTGGCGGAAGAGCGCGGTCAGCTTTCCAAGGCATTGGAGGCCGACCTGCAAAATGTGAACAGCCTGATCGCCGACCACTCGAACCGGCTTGTCCAGGATCGTTCGACGCTATCCCAGGCGCTTAAGGATGACCTTCAGAATGTTAACAGCCTGATCACCGACCACTCGAGCCGGCTTGTCCAGGATCGTTCGACGCTATCCCAGGCGCTTCAGGACGATTTGCACAATGTCAGCGGCATCATGGCCGATCATCAAAACAGGCTCGTCCAGGACCGTTCGGCGCTCTCAAAGGCATTGGAAGACGACATCGCCAAGCTGGCGGAGAGCCGCTCCAACATCGATGGGCTGGTCGCCGGGCAGGTCGAGAAGCTCGCCGAGGGCCGCGACATCCTGACACGGGCGCTCGAAGCCGATCTCAATGCGATCAGGAGCGCCATTGCCGACCAGTCGCAGAAGCTGAGCGAAAACCGTGGCGAGTTCGCACGGGTGCTGGAAGCGGATTTGGAAAATGTCAACAGCCTGATCGAGGGTCACAGCGACAAGCTCGTCCGGGATCGCGCGACGCTGTCGAAGGCTCTCGAGGACGACCTCGCCAAGCTGGCCGAGAGCCGGTCGAGCATCGACGGACTGGTCGCAGGCCAGGTCGAGAAGCTGGCCGAGGGCCGAGACATCTTGAAGCGTGCGCTGGAAGCCGACCTGCAGAAGCTGTCGGCAAGCCGCGGTGAGGTCGACGACATCATCGCCGGCCATGTCGGCAAGCTGGCCGAAGGCCGCAACATGTTGACCCAGGCGCTGGAAGACGATCTGTCAAAGCTCGCCGACATACGCAAGGATGTCGACCGCTCGCTGTCGGGCCATATCGACCAGATTGCCGGCAGAAGCACCGATATCTCGGCGGCAATCGCCGCCGATGTCGAGAAGATCGAGCAGGCCTTCAGCAAGCAGACCGGCATCATCGAAGAGCGCGCCGGAACCATGGAGCGCGCGTTGTCGGTGGGTGTCGACAATGTCCGCAGCGTGCTCGAAAAGAGCGCCGTCTTCGTTGCCGGCGCGCTGCGCGAGAAGGTGATGGAAGTCACCAGCGCGCTGCACGAACAGGCCGGTGCTGCCTTCAGTGACGCGGACCGCAAGATCGCCGAGCGTGCCGAGCAGACCTCGGCCGCCCTTTTGGCCCGGGCCGAGGACATCGCCCGCACCTTCGAGGACGCGGATCGCCGTCTGCACGCACGTGCCGAGGACACATCGAGCGCCCTGCTTGCTCGCGCCGAGGATACGACGAATGCCTTGCTTGCTCGCGCCGAAGACACAACGAGCGTGCTGCTTGCCCGGCATGACGAGACGTCGAACTCGCTGCTCGCCCGCGCCGAAGAAACGGCCGGACGGCTGGCTGCCCGCGCCGGCGAGATCGCCGGCACGTTCGACGCCGCCGACCAGAAGCTGGTCGCCCGCGCGGTCGAGACGGCGCAGTCGCTGGCCGACCGCGCCGGCGACATCCTGCGTAACTTCGAGGGCGCCGACCAGCGGCTGAGCATGCGCATCGGCGAATCCGCCGAAGCGCTGGCCGCCCGCGCCTCGGACCTTGGCCGCATCTTCGACGCCGCCGACCAACAGCTGATCTCGCGCATTGCCGAGGGTTCGGACGCGCTGTCGGCACGCGCCACCGAGATCAGCCGCATCTTCGACGAGGCCGATCACCGCCTGGTGTCGCGCATCGCCGACTCCACGTCGACGATCGGCGAGCATGCCGACAACATCGTCGGTGCCTTCGCCAGCACCGAGCAGCGTGTTGCCGAACGCGCACGCCAGACCGGCCAGGAACTTGCCGTCCACGCCCGCGAGATGGAGCAGGCTTTGGCCGGGGCCGACGAGCGGCTGGCTGCGAGCGTTGCGTCCGCAGCTTCGCGCGTCGAGGAACAGGTCGCCAGCGTCGAGAACCGCCTTCTTTATACGACGGAGACGATGGGCCAGAAGCTCAACGAGCAGGTTTCCAGCGCAGAAGCTCAGCTGATCTCGCGGGCCAACACGATTGCGGAGACTTTTACCGCGGTCGGCCAGCACATCGGCCAGAGCACCAACGACGCTGCCAAGACCATCGGCACCAATACCCGCGAGCTCAACACGATGCTGGCGGCGCGTTCGGCCGAGATGGCGAAGATCCTGGACGAAACCGCGCGGCCGCTGGTCGAGCGCTTCGCCCAGGGCGGCTCGGAACTGCAAAAGAGCATGGAAGAGGTCACCGAACGCGCGACCGAGAAGCTGCGCAGCGAAAATGCCGCCCTCGTCAACGCGCTCGCCAGCCGCACCGCCGAAACGCTGTCGGCCGTCGAAGGCGCGCGCTCGTCGCTCGCCGATAGCGTCGCCGACCTCATCGGCCGCATGAGCGTCTCCAGCTCGCAGCTTGGTGAGCTGATCGAACAGGCGGCGATCAACCTCGGCCAGGTTGACGAACGTCTGAGCGGCAGCACGCAAAGCTTCGCGGCAACCACCGAAAAGGCGGCGCAGACCTTCGCCAGCTCGGCACGCCTGGTCGATTCGAACACGACGCGGCTTACCGAACTGTCGTCGTCGACCCTGCGCGAAGTGGCCTCGATCGCCACCAAGTTCGACGAGCACAGCCGCTTGCTGTCCTCGGCTTCGGATCTGTTGAGCTCGGCGCAGAGCAATCTGGAGCACACTCTTGAGCGGCAATCGTCGCTCGAAGATCTCGCCGTCGGCCTGGTCAAGAAGTCGGAAGACCTCGAGAAGGTGATGCGTTCGTTCGAAAACCTTGTCGGCCAGACGATGCAGAATGCCGAAGGCAAGACGCTGGCATCAGCCGACAAGATCCGCATCGCCATAACGGAAGTGGTCGATTCGGCAACCAGCCGGTTCGCCGATGCGACCGAGGAGATGCGGCGCACCGCAAGCTCGATCAAGAGCGAGCTCGACCTCACCCGCGCCGAGCTCAAGAAGGGCGTCATCGAAATGCCGGAAGAGGCCAAGGAATCGACCTCGGCGATCCGCCGTGCCGTTGCCGAGCAGATCAACGCGCTCAAGGAACTTTCGGATATCGTTGCGAAATCGGGACGTGGCGGCGACAATGCCGAACCGCGCGCCCTGCGCCCGGCGCCTCAGGCGCCAATGCAGCGCCCGGCCGAGCCGGTACGCCGCCCGCCGCCGGCGCCACAGCCGGAACGCCCTGCTCCGCAGGCGCCGCTCGGCGGCCTGCGTGGCACGCTCGATATCGAACGCCCCGCCGAAGCACCGCGCCAGCGCGACGCCAACGCCCGCACGCCGCAAGGCGGCTGGGTGCGCGATCTCCTGACCGGAGCATCGCGCGAGGAGGAAGTCGCCAGGCCGGCTGCGCCCGCGGAAGCACCGCGCGCAACTCCCGCCCAGCGCTCGCCGCTGCATGTCATGGAGTCGCTCAACTCGCTCTCGGTCGATATTGCCCGGGCGATCGACCACGACGCCTCGATCGAGCTGTGGAACCGCTACCGGCGCGGCGAGCGTGACGT
The DNA here is from genome assembly GCF_040320535.1 of Mesorhizobium sp. M0676. NCBI lineage: Bacteria > Pseudomonadati > Pseudomonadota > Alphaproteobacteria > Hyphomicrobiales > Phyllobacteriaceae > Mesorhizobium > Mesorhizobium sp. M0676. Next base: position 55,227 of record NZ_JAMYPU010000013.1, on the reverse strand, counting down.
GTTCACGCGCCGCCTCTACACGCTCAAGGGCCAGCAGACCTTTGACGAAATCCGCCGCAAATATCAGGCCGAGGCGGAGTTCCGCGCCGCCGTCGACCGCTACTGCGACGATTTCGAGAAGCTGCTCAAGGACGTCTCGCGCAACGACCGCGACAACATCATGGCGCAGACCTACCTGACGTCGGACACCGGCAAGGTCTACACCATGCTGGCCCATGCGAGCGGCCGTTTGCACTGATTGAGGCGACACCACAGACACAGAAAAGGCGGGAAGTTCCCGCCTTTTTCTTTGTGCAAAATCGTCGGTCTGCGCTGTCCCTCATCCGCCTGCCGGCACCTTCTCCCGTATAGCGACGGGGTGAAGGGAGATGGCATCAGCCTCGCCGCCCATACTGCGACGGTGACAATTGGCGAAATCATTGGCGATGGCGTTCTTTCTCACTATACGGGGAGAAATGCCCGGCAGCGCAATGAGGGGCAGCGCGAACCTGCGATATTTGGTCGAGTGCTGGTTTAACGCGACGAACGATCGTTCGAAGCCTCGACCGGCTCAGATCACCGAATCCGTCCAGCCCACAATATCCTTCGCCGCCTCGCCGAAGGCGCTGTCGAGCGCGCTGACATAGGCCGGATTGCCGCTGCCCGAGACGGGAGCGGATGCGGTGAAGCTCTTCGAGGCGCGCACCTCGCCGTTGCGGTCGTTCAGGATGCGCACGAAGAGATTGACCTCGGCATGCTCGCCACCATTGACGCGGACTTCGAAGGAGCGGATCTCGACGATCACCTGGTAGTCGATCGCCAGCCCCTCGCCCGGCTTGCCGACGCCGGCAAAGCTTCCGGAGCGCTGGAAGGTTTCGGCGAGCCTCGCCTGCACGATCAGCGGCAGCCGGTCGGCCCATTGCGCGCCCTTGAGATACTGGATCGAGCGATCTGACGGCTTGATGACGATGTTCTGGCTGTCCAGCGCCTTGAGCGCGGAGGGCTGGGCGATCAGGATCTGGCGGCGGCTGTGGCCATGGGCGTCGATCGACGGGGCGGACAGCTCGAACGTATCGAGCGGCGCCGGCTTGCCTCCCAATGCCGCGCAACCAGCCAGCGTCAAGCCAAGCAAAACGACTGCCGATCTATACCCACCCAACCCGAACGTCACGCGTGATCCCCACTGTCCCCGGATCGTATGATGAATCCGCATCCGCGGTCCATGTAATTGCTGCGGGCGGGCACGGAAGTCAACGCCGTGCCCTGCCATCGAACTGCCGGACCTCGCCGTCGCCGCCCGACAGGATGCGCTGCGGGTTGCGGCTGAGATCGGTCACCGCCTCTTCGATGCGGCTGATCGAACGCCGGCTGTCCTGGACCAGCGCCTCGACATTCGACAGGCCCTGGCCCGAGAAGCGCGCAATATTGTCGGTGATCGTGCCAAGCCGGGCGTTCAGCGTGTCGGCGACCTGCTTGAACGACTTCAGCGTGTCCCTGGCATCGGCCATGACGCCGTCGGCCTGGCCCGAACCGAGCAGCGTATCGACCCTTTTCAGGATGCCGTCGACGCGCACCGAGGCATCGTTGAGGCGCGACGCAAGCTGTTTGGCGTCCTTGATCGTCTCGTCGATGTCGTCGGCCCGGTCGGCGAACTTGTCGGTCACCTTGGCGATGTCGGCGGCGGCCTTGTTGGCGTTTTCGCTGGCCTTCTGAATGTTGGCGAGCGCCACGCGCACCTGCGCCGGATCGATGCCGTCGAGCACATTGTCGACCTTTGCCAGCGTGCCTTGCGTGCGCTTGGCGAAATCGTTGACCGAGCCGACCGCGGTATCGACGTTCTTGATCACGCCGTCGAGCTGTCCGCTGGTCTCCTTCAGATTGGCGGTGACGGCGTCCACATTGGCGACGATGCTCTTGATCTTGTCCTTGTCGACGGCATTGAGCAGGCCTTCGGCAGCCTTCAGTGTGCCGTCGAGCTTGCCGGAAACACCCTTCAACTCGTCCGACAGCGCGCTGACGGCGGTCAGGAACTTGTCGATGCCGTCGGCATTCCTGGCCAGCGCATCGGAAAATGTCTGGGCGTTCTTGACGGTCTGGGTCAGCGGCCCGCGCACATCCCTGGTGAACCCTTCTAGGTCGGAAAGCACCTTGTCGGCGCGGGTGAAGATGTTCTGCGCCGTCTGCAGCAGGTTGGTGACCGCTGACGGATTGGCGATGATCTCGGCCGTCCTGCCTTCCTTTGCCGCCTCTTCCAGCAGGTTCGGTTCCTTGGGATCGGCGCCCTTCAATTCGATGTTGACCTGGCCGGCAAGGCTGGCGATGCCGATATCGGCCTGCGTCGATTTGGTGAGCGGCGTTGTCTGGTCGATCTCGGTCGTAGCAATGGCGGCATTGGGGTCATTGCGGTCGAAATAGACGCGCTTGACCACCCCGACCTTGACGCCGTTGAACAGCACCAGACTGCCGGGGCCGAGGCCGGAGGCCGAACCCTGAATGCGCACGCGCAGCTCCGCCGTCTCGCCGCGATCACCGATCTGGGCGGTCCAATAGACGAACCCGAACGCCGCCAGGATCGCAGCCAGGGTGAAAATGCCGACAATTACGTAGTTGGCTCTGGTTTCCATTGCCCCACTTATGTCTATGCGCGCGCGGCAAGATCAAGTTGCCGAGCGCGTTTTCCGCGGAAATAGGATTTGACCCACGGTTCTTCGCTTTTCAGCATGTCGTCGATCGTGCCTTCGACCAGGATTTTCTTGTTGCCGAGCACCGCCACGCGGTCGCAAGCGGTAAACAGCGTGTCGAGATCGTGCGTCACCATATAGACCGTCAGATCCATCGTATCGCGCAACTTCACCACCAATTCGTCGAATTCGGACGCGCTGATCGGGTCGAGGCCGGACGTCGGCTCGTCGAGGAAGACGATGTCGGGGTCGAGCGCCAGCGCCCGCGCCAGGGCGGCGCGCTTGATCATGCCGCCCGAAAGCTCCGAGGGAAATTTTTGCGCGGCGTCCGGCGGCAGGCCGACCAGTTCGATCTTGAGCAAGGCCAGCTCGTCCATCAGTTTCTTCGGCAGATCGAGATATTCGCGCATCGGCACCTGCACGTTTTCCTGCACGGTCAACGCCGAAAACAGGGCGCCGTGCTGGAAAAGCACGCCAAGGCGCATGTCGATGCGCAACCGCTCGATGTCGCTGGCCTTTTCGAGGTCGAGACCAAACAGCTTGATCGTGCCGGACTGCTTGTGCAGCAGGCCGAGAATCGTGCGCAGCAGCACCGATTTGCCGGCGCCCGAGGCGCCGACGAAACCGAGGATTTCGCCGCGCTTGATGTCGAGCGCCAGTTTGTCGAGGATCAGCTTGTCGTCCAGGGCAACGGTGATGTCGCGCACCGACAGCACGATATCGCTTTCGCCCGTTCCCTGCATAGCCTTGGTCGCCTTTGAGTTTCTGCGCATCATGTCAGAACTCGATCGATGCGTAGAAGATGGCGAAAAGGCCATCGAGGATGATGACGACGAAGATCGACTTCACCACCGAGGCGGTGACGTGCAGACCCAGCGATTCGGCGCTGCCGCCGACCTTCATGCCTTCAACGGAAGCAATGGTGCCGATGATCATGGCCATGAACGGCGCCTTGATCAGCCCGGCGAAGATGGTGCTGATATCGATCGCGCCGCGCAGCCGGTCGATGAAGGCCGTCGGCGCAATACCGGAATAAAGCCAGGCGGCTAGGATGCCGCCGCCAAGAGCGGCAAAATTGGCGACGATGGTGAGACAGGGCAGCGCGATCACCAGCGCCACCAGGCGCGGAAACACCAGCACGCCGATCGGGTTGAGGCCGATGACCTTCAGCGCGTCGACCTCCTCGCGCATCTTCATCGAGCCGATCTCGGCGGTGATGGCGCTGCCGGAGCGGCCGGCGATCATGATGGCGGTCATCAGCACGCCGAGTTCGCGCAGGATCAGCACGCCGACCAGATCGACAACGAAAATGTTGGCGCCGAAATAATTGAGCTGGTAGGCGCCCTGCTGGGCGACGATGGCGCCGACGATCGCCGACATCAGCACCACCACGGGGATGGCGCCGACCCCCATGCGATCGATCTGGTTGAAGATCGCCGCCGGATTGATGGCATGGCCGCGCCCGAGCTTCATCTGGGCGCCGCCGATGGTGGCGCCGAGGATGTTCATCGAGGCGAGGAAATCGTCGCGCATCTCATAGATGCGGCGGCCGACCGCCTCCAGCCCGCGGAGGATGATGTTGGGGCGCCGGACGCCGCGCGATTCGGGCTCGCGCCGGACAGCTTCGCCAACGGCGCCGAGCAGGATCGAGGCGACATCGCTTTGCCCCTGCATCTTGATCTCGATACCCTTCTTTTCGAAGACACTGACCAGGCGATCGATCAGCCAGGCGCCGGCGGTGTCCATCTTCTCGATGTGGGAAAGATCCAAAGCGAGCGTCTGGTAGCCTTTGCGCTGCTCGATCTTGCGCATCTCGGCGTCGATCAGCGCCACTGTCGTCGTCGTCCAGATGCCGGAGAAAGCGCAGCCGAGGACGGCGCCCTCCTCGCCGACCGCAACGCGGGGCTGGTGGTCGGCCTCCTTGGCGGCGTTGCCGCTTGCGTCGCGTTTGCCGATGGTCAACATGGCGTCCTGTTTAGCCTGACGGGTCGTACCTGTCGATTTGCCGACGACGCGTTGTCGCATAGCCGGAGCAGAAAATTATGGCGCGTGTCATTTCGGTTGAGGCCGAGCGTTTTCCCATTGCCGGCACCTTCACCATCTCGCGCGGGTCGAAGACCGAAGCCGAAGTCATTACCTGCACGATCAGCGATGGGGACAATCGCGGATGGGGCGAATGCGTCCCCTACAAGCGCTATGGCGAGACCATGGAGGGGGTGCGCGACGCCACCGAGGCCATGCGCCGGCAGATAGAAGGCGGCATCAGCCGCAAGGACCTGCTCGATGCGATGCCGGCGGGTGCTGCCCGCAACGCCATCGATTGCGCCTTGTGGGACCTGGAGGCGAAGATCAGCGGCGTTGCGGTCGCAGACGCCATCCACGCTGTGCCCTTGTCGGCGCTGGTGACGGCCTACACGCTGTCGCTGGGCGAGCCGGAGGCGATGGCGGCGCAAGCCCGCGCCAATGCCGGACGGCCGCTGCTCAAGGTCAAGATCGGCGGCGACAACGACTTGGCCCGCATCCGCGCCGTGACCGAAGCGGCGCCCGACAGCCGCATCATCCTCGACGCCAATGAAGGCTGGACCGATGCCAACATCATCGAGAATCTCGCTTTCGCCGCCGAACATGGCATAGCCCTGATCGAACAGCCGCTTCCCGCTGGCCATGATGCCATCCTGCGCCACATCGCTCATCCGGTGCCGATCTGCGCAGACGAAAGCCTCCACGAGGCGAAGGACCTCGAAGCGCTTGTCGGCCTCTATGACGCCGTCAACATCAAGCTCGACAAATCCGGCGGCCTGACCGCCGCCCTTACCCTTCGCGACCGCGCCCGGGAGCTGGGATTCGGCGTGATGGTCGGCTGCATGGTCGGCACGTCGCTGGCGATGGCGCCGGCAGTGCTTTTGGCGCAAGGCGCCGACTTCGTCGACCTCGACGGTCCGCTGCTGCTTGCCCGCGACCGCCAGCCCGGCCTCGTGTACCAGGGGTCGCTGGTGTTACCGCCTGACAGGATGCTGTGGGGCTGAACGCGCGGCGAGCCCGATCAGCGCCAGGCCGATGATGGCGATCGGGATCATCGCCAGGAAGCCGTCGACGCCGTAGCGCTCATAAAGCGGGCCGGACGCCAGCGTCACCGCCGCCATGAAGAAGCCGTTGAAGAAATAGGCAATGCCTTGCGCCGCACCCGTGCGTTCTTCCGAAACCGTTTCGCCGATCATCTTCTGCAGGCCGATCAACACCATCGCCACCGACACCGAATGCAGGGTCTGGACGCCGAAGAAACCGGCAACGCCAAGCCCGAGTGGCCAGATCAACGGAAAGGCGATCCAGCGCACGATGGAGCCGACGCCGGCGATCAGCATCACCTTGACGACTGAGACGGAGGCAAAAATACGGTTGAAAAACACGAACATGCAGACCTCGGCCACCACGCCCCAGGCCCACAGCAGGCCAACGACGGAATCGCTGATGCCGACCGATTTCCAGTAGATTGAGACAAAGCCGTAGAGGAAGGCATGGCTGGCGGTGATGATGCCGACGCCGAGGGTGAAATACAGGAAATACGGATTGAGAAGGCTCGGCGCCTGATGCTGGATGTCGGCGGCAGATAGCGGCGAAGCCCGGCGCGGGCGGCCAAGCCGCGGCGCCAGCAATCCGGCGACGAGCGCGGCAGACAATGCCGCAAAGATGATTACCGGCACGGCCTGCGGGCTCGTCCAGGCCAGGATAAAGCCGCCTGCGACGTTGGCGCAGAGATAGGAGATCGAGCCCCATTTGCGCATCGCGGTGTAGTTCGAGCCGAAGCGGCGCACGCCCGACAGCGCGAGCGAATCGGCGATCGGCGAATGCGGCGTCCACACCACCGTCAGCGCCAGCGATACGGCAAGCACCGCCGCATAGGTGGGAGTGAGGAAATAGCCGGCGGAAAGCACCATCGTCGCGGCCACCAGCGCAATATAGACATCCGCCCTGTCCTTCGCCCGGTCGGCCAGCGCGGTCAGCAGGGGTGTTGTCACCACGCGCAGGAACATCGGCGCCGCCAGGATGATGGCGATCTGCTCGGCGTGGAAACCCTGGGCATGCAGCCACAGCGGGAAATAAGGCACATGCGTTCCCAGCGACACGAACAATGTCGCGAAGATCAGACTCATGCGCAGTTCGAAATGGCGCGGCTTGACGAGTAGTTCGGGCGAGAGCGGCGGCAGCGACATGAATCGATCCAATTACGCTGCACAAAGGGCTGCAACGCAGATCGATCCCTTAACATGCGCGAAAGCGGTCCGAAACTGCCTGGACCAGTCGATTAACAGGAGGGTTATGCCGCTTCGACGACCCTGTCTTCGATGAGCAGCGGGATGAACGGCTCGTCCGGTGCTTCGGGCAGCACCAGCGCCCAGTGGATGATCTCCATCTTGCCGTCGAAATGTTCGACCACCGCCGTGCAGCTCTCCACCCAGTCGCCGGTGTTGATGTACTGCACATCCTCATAAGTCTCGATCGCGGCGTGATGGATGTGGCCGCAGATGACGCCGTCGACATGCGAGCGGCGGGCCTCCTCAGTCAGCACGGTCTGGAACGAGCCGATGAAGTTGACCGCCTTCTTGACCTTGACCTTGGCCCAGGACGAGAACGACCAGTAGGGAAGCCCAAGCAGGTGGCGCAGCCTCGTCACCGCGCGGTTGACCAGCATCGCCGCGTCATAGGCGTAGTCGCCGAGATAGGCCAGCCAGCGTGCATTGTGGACGACGGTGTCGAACTGGTCGCCGTGGATGACCAGCAGGCGCCTGCCATCGGCGGTTTCGTGGATGGCGCGGTCGGCAACGACGATGCCGCCGAAATGCACGCCTTGGAACTGGCGCGCGAATTCGTCGTGATTGCCGGCGATATAGGTGATCGAGGTGCCCTTGCGCGCCTTGCGAAGCAGTTTCTGGACGACGTCATTGTGGCTCTGCGGCCAATGCCAGCTGCGCCGCAGACGCCAGCCGTCGACGATGTCACCGACGAGGTAGATGATATCGGCGTCGTGATACCGCAGGAAATCGATCAGGAACTCGGCCTTGGCCGCCTTCGATCCGAGATGCAGGTCGGATATGAACATGCTGCGGAAAGTGCGGGTTTCTGTACCGGACATCAGATCGTCACCGTTGCTTTCGCGCAGGCTATGCCCCGATTCATGCAACAACCGTATGACGGTTGCGATTGGGCCAGCCAAAGGGCTAGCGTGCCGCGCCATTCACAGGAGAAAATCGTCATGGATCTTGGCATCAAGGGCAAGAAAGCCATCGTCTGCGCATCGAGCAAAGGGCTGGGCCGCGGCTGCGCCATGGCGCTGGCCGAGGCCGGCTGCGATCTCGTCGTCAACGGCCGCAATGCCGAGCTGCTGGCAAAAACCGCAGCCGAACTGCGCGAACGCTACGGCGTGAAGGTGACCGAGATCGTCGGCGACGTCTCGAAACCCGACGTGCAGCACGCGCTCCTTGCCGCCTGCCCCGACCCGGATATCCTGGTCAACAACAATGGCGGCCCGCCCTTGCGCGATTTCCGCGAGCTCGACCGCGCAAAGATTCTCGAGGGCGTGACGCAGAACATGGTGACGCCGATCGAACTGGTGCAGGCCGTGATCGACGGCATGGCCAAGCGCGGCTTCGGCCGCATCGTCAACATCACCTCGCTGTCGGTCTACGTCCCGATCCCCGGCCTCGATCTGTCGTCCGGCGCGCGCGCCGGGCTGACTTCGTTCCTGGCCGGCGTGGCGCGCACGGTGATCGACCGCAACGTCACCATCAACAGCCTGCTGCCGGGCAAGCTCGACACCGACCGGCTGCGCGGCCCGCATGAGGCCGGCACGATGGAAGACCCGGCAGCGGCCGCAGCGCGCAAGACCCGCATCAGCGCCGACGTTCCGGCCAAGCGGCTCGGCACGCCGGAAGAGTTCGGCCAGATCTGCGCCTTTCTGTGCTCGGTCCATGCCGGCTATCTCACCGGTCAGAACATCCCGGTCGATGGCGGCCTCTATGTCAGCGCGTTCTAAAAGGCTCGATGGATAATCGGCAGGATTTCAGCGCAATTATTTGAAATAGGTCGATATTTCCGGCCCCGGTTGTTTTAGCCGCCCTTGCGTTATTTGGCGTCGCGAAAAACCATTTTTGCGTGCTAAAAGGCTGCAAAGCAGGTTTGAGGGAGCGGCCGCATGGAAGGCGAGAACAAGAAAACGGCACGTTCGGACCTCGACGAAGCCGCCCTCTACTTCCATAAGCATCCAAGGCCGGGAAAGCTCGAGATCCAGGCGACCAAGCCGCTCGGCAACCAGCGCGACCTGGCGTTGGCCTATTCGCCGGGTGTTGCCGCGCCCTGCCTCGAAATCCGCGACAATCCGGCAACCGCGGCCGATTATACAGCGCGCGCCAATCTGGTCGGCGTCGTCTCCAACGGCTCGGCCGTGCTCGGGCTCGGCAATATCGGCCCGCTCGCCTCCAAGCCGGTGATGGAAGGCAAGGCGGTGCTGTTCAAGAAATTCGCCGGCATCGACGTCTTCGACATCGAGATCGACGCGCCGGGCATAGAGCGCATGGTCGAGACGATCTCGGCGCTGGAGCCGACTTTCGGCGGCATCAATCTCGAGGACATCAAGGCGCCCGAATGCTTCGAGGTCGAGGCGCAGTTGAAGGCCCGCATGGGCATTCCCGTCTTCCATGACGACCAGCATGGCACCGCCATCATCGTCGCCGCCGCCGTGCTCAACGGGCTGGAATTCGCCGGCAAGACCATTTCCGACATCAAGATCGTCACCTCAGGCGCCGGTGCGGCAGCGCTCGCCTGCCTCAACCTGTTGGTCTCGCTTGGCGCCAAGGTAGAGAATATCTGGGTCACCGACCGCTTCGGCGTCGCCTACAAGGGCCGCACCGACGAGATGGATCGCTGGAAAGACCCATATGTGAAGGACACCGAGGCGCGCACGCTGGCCGATGTGATCCCTGGCGCCGACGTTTTTCTCGGCCTGTCGGCCGCCGGCGTGCTGAAGCCGGAATTGCTTGATCATATGGCGCCTAAGCCGTTGATCCTGGCGCTGGCCAACCCCAATCCCGAGATCATGCCGGAGGTCGCGCGCGCCGCTCGTCCCGACGCGATGATCTGCACCGGCCGTTCCGATTTCCCCAATCAGGTCAACAACGTGCTTTGTTTTCCTTACATCTTCCGCGGTGCGCTGGATTGCGGCGCCAGCGCCATCAACGAGGAGATGAAGATGGCCGCGGTCCGGGCGATCGCCGCGCTGGCCCGCGAAGAACCATCCGACGTCGCCGCCCGCGCCTATTCCGGCGAGACGCCGATCTTCGGACCCGACTTCCTTATCCCCTCGCCCTTCGATCCCCGCCTAATCCTGCGCATCGCGCCGGCGGTGGCCAAGGCTGCCTGCGACACCGGCGTCGCGACCCGGCCGATCACCGACTTCGCCGCCTATATCGACCAGCTCAACCGCTTCGTCTTCCGCTCCGGCCTGGTGATGAAGCCGGTGTTTTCGTCGGCCAAGGCGTCGACCGCCAAGCGCGTCATCTATGCCGACGGCGAGGACGAGCGCGTGCTGCGCGCAGCCCAGGTGGTGCTGGAGGAAGGCATTGCCGAGCCGATCCTGATCGGCCGCCCGCATGTCATCGAGGTCAGGCTGAAGCGCTACGGCCTGCGTATCAAGCCGGGCGTCGATTTCGGCCTGATCAACCCGGAAGACGATCCGCGCTACCGCCATTATGTCGACCTGTTGATCGAGCTTGCCGGCCGGCGCGGCGTGACGACGGAGGCCGCGCGCACGATGGTGCGCACCGACAATACGGTGATTGCCGCGCTGGCGCTGAAGCGCGGCGATGCCGACGCCATGATCTGCGGCCTCGAGGGCCGTTTCGAGCGGCATCTGCGCAATGTGACGCTGGTCATCGGACCACGCGCAGGCGTCAAGGACCGCGACCTGTCGACGCTGTCGATGCTGATCTCGCAACGCGGCATCATCTTCCTCACCGACACCCATGTCTCGGTCGACCCGACGGCCGAGGAGATCGCCGAAATGACCATTCTGGCGGCGGAGGAAATCCAGCGGTTCGGCATCGAGCCGAAGGCAGCGCTGCTGTCGCATTCGGATTTCGGCTCGCGCGATTCCCCCAGCGCGCTGAAGATGCGGCAGGCGGCGGCGATCCTGGCGCGCGTTGCGCCCGACCTGCAATGCGACGGCGAGATGCATGCCGATTCAGCCCTGTCGGAGCATCTGCGCCAGCGCGTCTATCCGCATTCGCGGCTGAAGGGCGAAGCCAATCTCCTGGTGTTCCCCAACCTCGACTCCGCCAACATCACGCTGACCGCGCTGCGCACGATGATGGACGCGCTGCATGTCGGGCCGATCCTGCTTGGCACCGACAAGCCGGCGCATATTTTGACGCCGTCGGTGACCTCGCGCGGCGTCGTCAACATGACGGCGCTTGCGGTGGTCGAGGCGGCGCACAAGGCACAGGCGGTGGTTCATTTCAACTGACGCCGTCAGGCAGGCACGAAACGGTAATGCCCGGTCTGCTTGAAGGCGAACAGCGTGTCCTCCTCGCGGGCGCCCGACCCGATATTGTGGATGACCAGCGGCCTTCCCGGCACGTCCGCCGAGCGTTCGGATGAGACAATGACGATGTGCGGCAGGTTGCCGGGCAGCATCTGGGTGACAAGATCGCCCGGCTGAAAGTCGGCAGGATCCTCGCTTACGGCCAAGGAAGCACCCTTGCGCCCGAAAAAGGCGGCAAGGTTGCCGACCCGTCGGTGATCGATGTTGCGGTCGGTCGCTTTCAGACCCCAGGTCTTGGGATAGGCGGCGAAATTGGCGGCCATATCCTCATGCACCAGTTTCTGCAGGTCGAGATTGAAGGCGCGGCGATAGGCGCGCACGATGACATCCGTGCACACGCCCCTATCCGGCGCGACGTCGCCGCCGGGATAGCCGAGGCGGACATAGGCCGGGTCGTAGAAGGTGGTGACGCCGATCTGCTCACGCCCGGCTTCGACCAATTTGCTGCGCCAGTCCGGAGCGGCTGGATTTTCCTGCGCCCGGACGGCGGGCGCCGCCAGGCACAACAGACCGAACTGCAGCGCGGTTCGACGGGTAATCGCGATCATGCCAGCTCCCCGGGGCATTGCTGGATCGTGGGATAATTCCGGGGCGATTGCGCCTTTTTCATGCAGCGGTGAGATCGCACAGTTGCCGCCCTATCCAAACGCCTCCTGCAACGCGTCTATGGGCTAAGACCATCTTTGGTTGTAGATTGAGGGAACGGTTAACGGCGAATCCGGTAGACAGGCAGGCAAGCGGGGTTCGGGCAATGACGGGCGGACGATGGAGGCTGAAGCACCTGGCTGCGCTGCTCGGAGCGCTTGTGCTTGCGGCCGTCGCCACCACTGAACCGCAGGCCGCCTCCCGCGTTTGCCGTCAACTGGAAGCCGAGCTTGCTTCTTCATCGAATGGCGGCGGCAATTCCAGCATGGTGCGGAAGTATGACAAGGCCATCTCCCGCCAGTTCGAACAGCTATCAAAGGTGCGCGGTCGTGCGAGCGATGCGAATTGCGGGTTTTCGCTGTTTTCGCGCAATGTCAGCCAATGTGCCGCGCTGAACAGCAGCATCGATCGCATGAACGCCAATCTCGATGCGTTGCAAGCCAAGCGCGCCCAGCTTGCCGGCGGCGGCTCGCGGCGCGACCACGGCCGCATCCTGGCCGCGCTCGACGCCAATGGCTGCCGCGACGAGCCCGCGCCGCGCCTGCGGGAGCCGCTGCAAGAAGCCAGCCGCGAACCGGATGACGGCAATTTGTTCGACCAGCTTTTCGGCGGCAGCCGGCAGATTGACACGCTCGACCAGCCCGACGATCCCGGCGAGGAGCGCAATGTGCGCCGGGTGCTCAATCAGCCCGGCGTGCCGGATTTCCCGACGGTCGGCGGCGAGTTCCATACGAGCTGCGTGCGCACCTGCGACGGCTATTTCTTCCCGATGTCGAACTCGGCTTCGCTCGGCGATTTCGAGCGCGACCAGAAGAACTGCGAATCGAGCTGCCCCGGCACCGAAATGCAGGTGTTCTATTCGCGCGGCATGGAAGACGATTCGGCCAACATGACGTCGTCGGTGACCGGCAGGCCCTACAGCGAGTTGCCGACCGCCTATCTCTACAAACAGCCCAACATGTCGCGGCCGCTGGCTTGTGGCTGCAATGCGCAGGCCGGAAATTTCGAGATCATCGGCGGCAACCCGCCACCGCCCGAGCAATCGCAGCCTGATACCGAGACAACGCCATTCATTCCGGTGCCGGCGGCCAAACCCGATCCGGGCGCGGATCCGGAGACGCTGGCGAACGTACAAGGCGGGCTCGACCGCGCCGCCATCAAGCGCCTTGCCGTCAAGCCGGTGGTGTCGCCGGTGTCGCTGATCCCGCCGGACCAGCGCAAGGTCAGGGTCGTCGGGCCAGCGTTCCTTCCCGACCCAGCAGCGGCAATAGATCTGCAAGCTCCGGCCCGGAAGCAAGTCCGGTAAGGGCCAACCTGAGCGGCATGAACAGCGCCTTGCCCTTGCGGCCGCTGGCTTCCCTGATCCTGGCCGTCCAGTCTTTCCAGACCGCGCCGGTCCACGGCTCTTCCGGCAGCAGGTCGAAGGCCTGCTGCAGGAAGTCGCGATCCTCGTCGGAAAATTCCGGCGCCGGCTGCGGGCCGTCGGCAAGGATACGCCACCAGCCGACCGCGTCGCTCAGCCGGTCGAGATTGCCGCGCACCGCCAGCCAGAACGGCTCGGCCTTGTCGCCGGAGATGCCGAGCACGATCAGCCGGTCCCGCGCCTCGGAAAAAGGCATGTGGTGCATGAGCGCACGATTTAGCACGAACAGCTCGTCCGGGTCGAATTTGGCCGCCGATTTCGACGTGGCGGCGGGATCGAAGCGCGCGGCCAGTGCCGGCATGTCATGCACCGCCGCGACATTTTCCGAGGTGCCGACAAGGACGGCCAGCGAAGCCACAGCCATCGGCTCGATGCCCTCCTCGCGCAGGCTTTCGATCGACAGCGCACCGCTGCGCTTCGACAGGCCCTCGCCCGAGGCCGTGGTCAAGAGATTGTGGTGGCCGAAGACAGGCGGCTCGGCGCCTAGCGCTTTGAACAACGCGATCTGCACGCCGGTGTTGGTGACGTGGTCGTCGCCGCGGATAACATGACTGACCCCCATCTCGACGTCGTCGACGACCGATGGCAGCGTGTAGAGATAAGTGCCGTCCTCGCGCCGCAGCACCGGATCGGACAGTGAGGCCAGATCGACGGTTTCCTCGCCGCGCACCAGATCGTTCCAGTGCACTTCGGTGCGTTCGGGCTGCAGCGGATCGCTGGTGAAGTTGGGCAGCAGAAAGCGCCAGTGCGGCCGGCGGCCATCGGAGCGGTATTCGGCGATCTGCTGCTGCGAAAGCGCCAGCGCCTCGCGGCCATAGACCGGCGGCAGGCCGCGCGTGCGGCGCACCTTGCGGCGCAGGTCCAGTTCTTCGGGGGTCTCGTAGCAGGGATAGACAACGCCGGCTCTCTGCAGCCGCTCCACCGCCGCGTCGTAAGTTTCGAAGCGCCGCGACTGGTATTCGGTGGCGTCGGGAAAAATCCCCAGCCAGTGCAGGTCGTAGAGGATGGCGTCGGAAAATTCCTGCCTCGAGCGGGCAATGTCTGTGTCGTCGAAGCGCTGGATGAAACGGCCCTTGTTGTTCATGGCAAACAGCCAGTTGAACAAGGCGGTGCGGGCATTGCCGATATGAATGCGGCCGGTTGGTGAGGGGGCAAAACGGACGGTAACTGTCATGGGCGGGGCGTAACGGATGCTCTTGGAATTGACAAGACGCGCCCCCGCGCGACGCCAAAGACATAATGCACGCTAGCTAAAATGAAAAGGCTGTGAGCCAGAATCCGGCCGGGCCTGTCTCGGGTGAACCGCTCACCAGCGGTCCACGCCGGCAGAATCGGGCTTTCCTCAGCCGCTTTTTGTCCCCGTTATCCACATATGTGACACACAAGATGTTGGGGTCACAAAAGCTACGCAAACGAATCCTTGACGACGCAAACCGAGTCGCCTTTTATGTGCCATGTGCTCTTGTTGAGGGCGCGACCGGAGAGTTTCGAGCCCGGTCATTTCCCCGGATTTGTGCGTTTTGGCCATGATTTCCGCCTGTTTACGAGGCTGGCGGAAGCGTTGGATCGTGGGGGCTTCGGGAGCGAAAAGGGAGATTTGTCGGACTGGAATAAATTGTCTGTTAACACTATATTTAGTGTTTGCAGGCAGGTTCGACGCTAGATAGTGTGAATTTCCCTCGGTCGAGGGAATCGAGGAAAAATTCAGTTTTGAGGGACCCGCAGGGTTCGGCGCAGAGTTGGAACAGCGGCTTCGTAAGAAGCTCGACCAGCAAGGCGACGAAGACTGCCACAAGGAGAGCCGGTGTTTTCGAACGCCGGCAGACGGCAGACATGCGCGTTTCGCATTGGGGGCAGAAATCCCCGGGGAAAAGCGCTATATATAGACAAAAGGGACCGGACCAATGCGCATCGAGCGTCGTTTCACCAAGCCAGGCCAATCAGCTTACGCGGAGATCGAATTCCGCAAGGCGCTTTCGGAGATCAAGAATCCGGACGGCTCGGTGGTGTTCCGCTTGGACAATATCGATGTGCCGGCGCAGTTCTCGCAGGTTGCCGCCGACATCCTGGCGCAGAAGTATTTCCGCAAGGCCGGCGTGCCCGCGCGCCTGAAGAAGGTCGAGGAGAACGACGTCCCCTCCTTCCTGTGGCGCTCCGTCGCCGACGAGGCCGAGCTTGCCAAGCTGCCGGAAGCCGAGCGCTACGGTTCCGAAATCGACGCCCGCCAGGTCTTCGACCGGCTGGCCGGCACCTGGACCTATTGGGGCTACAAGGGCGGCTACTTCAAGTCGGAAGAAGACGCGAGCGCCTTCCGCGACGAACTCGCCTATATGCTCGCCACCCAGCGCGTTGCGCCGAACTCGCCGCAATGGTTCAATACCGGCCTGCACTGGGCCTACGGCATCGATGGTCCGAGCCAGGGCCACTATTATGTCGACCCGTTTACCGGCAAGCTGACCAAGTCGAAGTCCTCCTACGAGCATCCGCAGCCGCATGCCTGCTTCATCCAGGGCGTGCAGGACGATCTCGTCAACGAAGGCGGCATCATGGACCTGTGGGTGCGTGAAGCGCGTCTGTTCAAATATGGCTCGGGCACCGGCTCCAATTTCTCGATGCTGCGCGGCGAAGGCGAAAAGCTGTCGGGCGGCGGCCGTTCGTCCGGCCTGATGAGCTTCCTCAAGATCGGCGACCGCGCGGCGGGCGCCATCAAGTCGGGCGGCACCACGCGTCGTGCGGCCAAGATGGTCATTGTCGACGCCGACCATCCCGATATCGAGGAATTCATCGACTGGAAGGTCAATGAAGAGCAGAAGGTGGCGTCGCTGGTCACCGGCTCCAAGATCGTGAAAAAACATCTCGAAGCGATCATGAAGGCCTGCATCAACTGCGAAGGCCATGATGACGACTGCTTCGACCCGTCGATCAACACCGCGCTGAAGCGCGAGATCAAGGCGGCCAAGAAGTCGGCGGTGCCGGAGAACTACATCTACCGCGTCATCCAGTTCGCCAAGCAGGGCTACACCTCGATGTCGTTCAAGACCTACGACACCGACTGGGATTCGGACGCCTACCTCACCGTCTCCGGCCAGAACTCCAACAATTCGGTGTCGCTGAAGGACAATTTCCTGCGCGCCGTCGAGGACGACGCCGATTGGCACCTCACCGCCCGCAAGGACGGCAAGGTCTTGAAGACGCTCAAGGCTCGCGACCTCTGGGAAAAGATCGGCTACGCCGCCTGGGCGTCGGCCGACCCGGGCCTGCATTTCAACACGACGATGAACGACTGGCATACCTGCGCTTCGGCCGGTGCGATCCGGGCCTCCAACCCGTGCTCGGAATACATGTTCCTCGACGACACGGCCTGCAACCTCGCCTCGATCAACCTTTTGCCCTACCGCAATGCCGATGGCACGATCGACATCGCCGCCTATGAGCACACGGTGCGGCTGTGGACCGTCGTCCTCGAAATCTCGGTGATGATGGCGCAGTTCCCGTCGAAGGAGATCGCCAAGCAGTCCTACGAGTACCGCACGCTCGGCCTCGGCTATGCCAACATTGGAGGCCTGCTGATGACGTCTGGCATTCCCTATGATTCCGACGAGGGCCGCGCCATCTGCGCCGCACTCACCGCCATCATGACCGGCATTGCCTATGCCACTTCGGCCGAGATGGCCGGCGAGCTCGGCGCCTTCGCCGATTACGACCGCAATGCGCAGAACATGCTGCGCGTCATGCGCAACCATCGCCGTGCCGCCTATGGCGAGAAACAGGGCTACGAGAAGCTCGCCGTCAATCCGGTGCCGCTGGTCGCGTCCGACCTGAAGCAGCAGGAATTGGCCACGCACGCCAAGGCTGCCTGGGACCGCGCCATCGAACTCGGCGAGGAGCATGGCTACCGCAACGCGCAGGCGACCGTGATTGCGCCGACCGGCACGATCGGTCTCGTCATGGATTGCGATACCACCGGCATCGAGCCCGACTTCGCCTTGGTGAAGTTCAAGAAGCTCGCCGGCGGCGGCTATTTCAAGATCATCAACCGCGCCGTGCCGGAAGCGCTGCGCACGCTGGGCTATTCAGAAAGCCAGATCGCCGAGATCGAGGCCTATGCGGTCGGTCACGGCAACATGAACCAGGCGCCGGCGGTCAACCCCGGCTCGCTCAAGGCGAAGGGTTTTACTGACGACAAGATCGCGGCGCTCAATGCAGCACTGAAGTCGGCCTTCGACATCAAGTTCGTCTTCAACCAGTGGACGCTCGGCGCCGACTGGGTGAAGGAGACGTTCGGCTTCACCGATGAGCAGCTCAACGACTTCTCGTTCGAGATGCTGCCGGCGCTCGGCTTCTCCAGGAAGGACATCGAAGCCGCCAACATCCATGTCTGCGGTGCGATGACGCTGGAAGGCGCGCCCTTCCTCAAGGCCGAGCATCTCGCGGTGTTCGACTGCGCCAGCCCGTGCGGCAAGATCGGCAAGCGCTCGCTGTCCATCAACAGCCACATCCAGATGATGGCGGCGGCACAGCCCTTCATCTCCGGCGCCATCTCCAAGACCATCAACATGCCCAACGATGCGACGGTGGAAGACGCCAAGGGCGCTTACATGCTGTCGTGGAAGCTGGCGCTGAAGGCCAACGCGCTCTACCGCGACGGCTCGAAGCTGTCGCAGCCGCTGAATTCGTCGCTGCTCGCCGACAGCGAGGACGACGAGGACGACGCGGTCGAGCAGCTGATCGCGGCGCCCGCTTCACAGCGCGCCGTGCAAGTGACCGAGAAGATCGTCGAACGCGTCATCGAACGCCTCTACCGCGATCGTGAAAAACTGCCGAACCGCCGCAAGGGATACACCCAGAAGGCAGTCGTCGGCGGCCACAAGGTCTACCTACGCACCGGCGAATTCGATGACGGCCGCATCGGCGAGATCTTCATCGACATGCACAAGGAAGGCGCTGCTTTCCGGGCGATGATGAACAACTTCGCCATCGCCATTTCGCTCGGCTTGCAATACGGCGTGCCGCTCGAGGAATTCGTCGAGGCCTTCACCTTCACCAAGTTCGAGCCGGCCGGCATGGTGCAGGGCAACGACGCGATCAAGAATGCGACGTCGATCCTAGACTATGTGTTCCGCGAGCTCGCTGTGTCCTACCTGGGCCGCCACGACCTCGCCCATGTCGACCAGTCGGATTTCGACAAGACGGCGCTCGGACGCGGCATCAACGAAGGCAAGGCGACGCCGTTCTCGAAGGGCCTTACCCGCGGCGCCTCGCCGGTCAAGTTGGTGTCTGGCTTAGGTGGCGAACCCAAGGGTTTTGCCGGATCGCCTGCCGCGGCCCCTGCCCGGGTCACTCCAACTGCGTTCTCAGGCTCCAACGTGTTGGCGCTTAAACCAGCAAGCGACGAAGCCATCGCCTACAAGCGCGACTATGAGGAGCGAGCCAAGGAATTGGTCGAAGATATTGTTTCCGAGGAGGCAGCCGACCCCACCGGTTTGTTCACCGACGAAGCAGCGAAAGAAGCGGCCGAGGCAAAGGCGCTTGCCTCCACGCGGCGTCAGCAATCCTTGATGCAAGGCTACACCGGCAACGAATGCTCGGAATGCCACAACTTCACCATGGTGCGGAACGGCACCTGCGAGAAGTGCGATACTTGTGGTTCGACGAGCGGGTGCAGCTGACACGAACGAACCTCTCTGCCGCCAACGCGGCAGAGAGGTTTTTTTTGAGGGAGAGTTTCACCTACAGGTGAAAAAGATAGGGAAACATAAAGATGGTCGAAAAAACTCTGACGGCATTTGGGTCCGCATGCCGGGAAATCAGAATGGCACGAAGGTTGCGGATGATTGATCAAGCAAAGGAGTTCAAGTGTTCGCCGTCATTTATCTCCGCTGTCGAGACTGGGGGAAAACAAGTTCCAGAGGGGTACGTAGAAAACTTTGGAAACTGGTTGAAATTGGACATCGTTACGAGAAAGCACCTACAGGCCCTCGCAGATGCCCGCATTAACGTTATTCGCTTTACGCCAATAAACAAAGAACGCGCAGCTCTTGCTAGAAGGTTATTTAGGAAGATCAACAAGATGTCCCCAGACGAGATACGAAAACTGGACGCAGAACTCCCAGGAGATGACAGATGAGTCATGACTATTGCGTATCCGCCAAGAGTCGCGCTGAGATCGAGATATTAGCAGCGGCATGGCGCCAAGCACTTCGCATAGGCACTACTTGCCAAGCACCTGATATGGTTAGTGTCCTTGAAAATGAAATGCCCCGGCTTTTTGGCGATTTCGCACTAGTTGTCAAAGATGACCACCTGATGGACGGAGCGGAAGGGTATACCGAATTTGATCCGCCTTGCGTTGTCTTGTCAGCCACAACGTATCAATCCGCGGCGAACTTTGAAGGCCGCGGCAGGTGGACTGTGGCCCATGAGCTAGGGCATTTGGTTCTTCACAAATCGGCCGTTCCCCTTGATCGAGCCCCTAGGCGATATTCTCAGATGAAAGAGTTGCCTGCGTACGCGAGCGCAGAATGGCAAGCTAACGCGTTTGCCGCCGGTTTTCTTATGCCGGAGACTCTAATTCGTGACTTCACCGACGTTCTGGAAATCATGCCGTTCTTTGCTGTGAGTAGGACAGCCGCCGAGAAACGCCTCCAAAATCTTGGCATCTCAGAGCCACATATAATTCCGCATCAGGTCAAGACGGCAATTACAGGAATGCAAAGCAAAGCCGCAGAAATACCAAAGCCGGCTCGTTAGAGCCGGCTTTGGATACCGCGAACAGGCCGGAGCCTACGCGGGGCGACGAGATCGAAATCCCATCTCCTCTAGCAAGGTTATCATATGGGGAGTCGGTTCTCGGAGTCGAGGTAGCTCTGGCAACACAGAGGAAAGATACCCAAATGCCCACCAATGAACGTAAGACTTTCGACATTGGACGAAGCTCAAAGAGCGGCCAATTCATTTCTGTGAAAGAAGCCGAGCGCCGCCCGAACACGACCACAGTCGAGCGTGTCCCCAAGCCCGGCTACGGGGACACCAAGAACGAACCGCCGCGCAAGAAGTAACATTGATAGGCGAAGTTTGCCGGCCGCGTCACCGCGGCCGGCAAGCCGTTTGAGGAAATTGCGCCAGGCGCCTCAAGCAGTCCGGTTTGAAGGAGTGACTATATGCGTTACGCGGTGGTGATTGAAAAAGCAGGCAACAATTTCTCTGCCTATGTGCCGGACCTACCCGGCTGCATCGCAACTGGTGCTACCGTGCCAGAAGTAGAAATTCAAATTCGCGACGCTATACGCTTTCACATCGAGGGCTTGCGTGCCGATGGGCTGGAGGTGCCCAAAGGAATCAGTCTCGCGGAATACGTAGAGGCATAAGCGGTAACCTTGAGGACAACCTCCTACAACACCCTTAGCGTCTGCTCATCAAACAGCGGCTCGTCCTGCCCCGCCCGAACGAACAGCACCCTCCGCCCCGCCGGCACCTCGAAATACTGGATGCCGTCAGGCATTTCGCCCCAGTTGCCGCAGGGCGGTTCGGGAACCTCGTCATTGGCGAGCGCCTTCAACTCCTTCGCGTAGGCGGCGTCGGGGCTGAATGTGTAGCGTTTGACGCCGGTGGGCACGGTGCCCTCGGTGTAGGGCGTCAGCACGCAGCGGGCGCTGACTGATTTGTCGGTCTTTTCCAGCAACAGTCGCAGCACTGCGGCCTCTGCGGTTTCGCCGGATTGAATGTCGAACACCTCGACCAGCGGATCGGGCGTGCCGCCATCGCTGTATTTGATGGCGAGCGCATTGCCGGCGAACTCGAAATGGATCTGGCGGAAGCCGAAATCGCAGCGCTGCGCCCAAGCGGCCAGCCCAACCGTCTTGTCGGCCAGTTTTTCCCAGACGCATTTGTCGATCGGCGGGCGCGACGGCGACGGCTCGTCCGCATAAGCAGCGGCTGATATCGCCGCGGCGGCAAACAGCACGCAAATCCAGACAATCGATCTCATGGCGCTATTCATCGCTGCATCCTGTCAATGTGAAGGCGTCCCACGCCGAGCCGTCCGGATTGGCATTGGCGAAAACGGCAAATTCGGTGAAGCCCGCGCCGAAATCGGGCAGCAACAGCCCTTTCGGCGCCGGTGTCGCTTCGCGCGAATTCAGCTGCTCGGCGCCGCCTCCGGTCAAGGCATAGACCTGGCCCATCCATATCCGGCACATCCCGCTGCCGTCCTCCAGCCCCGCTTCGCGGTCGTCGTCGGTGCAGGCATGGCGGATGGTGCCGAGCGGAAACGAATTTTTGCCATTGGTCCAGGTGATGTCGGCCGGCAAGCGCGTGTCGGTGTTGGGGACGGTCACCGAAAACACTTCGGCCGTCAGTGCCGCCGGTTCATTGTCGAGCGGCCGGAATTGCAACACCGCGCCCGAACGCGGCTCGCGATAGGTGGCGTGGCTTAGCAGACACTCTCTTGCGCTCGCTGCCTGCACGGCGCCGAGCAGAGCCAGGCAAACGACGGCCAGCCTGCGAACGATCATTGGATGTCTCGTCATGAAAGTGGCGCCTCAGATAAAACCGACCAGCCAAGCCGCGCCGCCCAAAAACGCGGCCGAACAGACCCACAGCAGCCAAAGCCCGCGCACCCTGCATTCGAGCACTGCCGAGGCGGGGTTGGCTGGGTCGTAATGCACGTCGACCTTGCCGCCCTCGGCATAGCTGCGCGCCTGGCCGCTGACGAGGCCGGGCATTGAAGCGGTGACCGTGGCGCCGAAGGTGACGCGGTCTGAGGTGTAGTGCTGGCCTGCGACGCCGTAGCTGTACACGATGCGGGATTTGAAGACGGTGCTCCAGCGTCGATGGCTGCTGTAGTTTCGCAGCGTCTGCAGGCCCGAGGAGTCAATGCGGCCGGGGGCGACCGGCCATTTTGCCGCCTGCTCGGCAAGCGACTTCTGGACGAAGGCCATGCGCAGGATCATCAGGCCCATGAACAGCAGCAGCGCTCCGGCGCCGAGGTTCTGCGGCTTGGGCAGGTGCGGCCGGATCGCCTCCAGCACGCCACCGAGCGAAAACACCAGCACCACCGTGCCGATCACCAGCCCGGCCGAGAGCTTGACCATGAACTTGAAGGCGCCGTCCGGCAGGGTGCGTTCGATCACGGCCTTGCCCGGATCGGCCGGATTGTAGAAGACGGTCACTTCAGCGCCGGTGGGAAACTGCGCCAAGGTTTCGGTGACTTCGAAATTCCCCAGATTCTCCTTCACGCTGTAGCGCGAGCTTTGAAATTTCTTTTTACCGACCTTGTATTCGAAGGTGACCGCCGGAAAATTGCGCATCTCGGTGGTGTCGCTGCTGTCCGAGCCGACGCCCGACCTTCTGACTTCGCGCGCCTCGACGCGCGACGAGATGATCTTGCCCGGCGCCGGCAGCCAGTGGCTCATCGCCTGCACCTCGCGCCATTTGACGAAGGTGATGAACGACAGACCGCCCGCGATCGCGCAGGCAAATCCGACAATCAGAAATTTGAGCTCTACGTCCACCGCGTCCCCCAGGAGTGCCGGAAGCTGCAAATAGATAGCACGGCGAAGGCAATGTCTTGATTATTCGCAAAGGACGAACCGCCCTTCCTCGGGTATCGAAGCCCCCTCAACTTTGTTAAGAGTCGCCCAAACTGTTAGGAGCCATGAGACCAGGATGACAGCACTGCGCGTTCTCTCGGATGCCTTCATTCCGGAACTCCCGAACCACTACAAAGGCAAGGTCCGCGAGAATTACGATCTGCCGGATGGCCGCCGCATCATCATCGCCACCGACCGGCTGAGCGCCTTCGATGTGATCCTGACCGCAATACCGCTCAAGGGAGAGCTGCTGACGCAGACGGCGCGCTACTGGTTCGAGGAAACGGCGGACATCTGCCCCAACCATGTGCTCGATTATCCCGACCCCAATGTCGTCGTCGGCACCAGGCTCGACATTCTGCCGGTGGAAATCGTCGTTCGCGACTATCTCGCCGGCACCACCAGCACTTCGGTGCTGACGAAATACAAGAACGGCGAACGCGATATGTACGGCATCCGCCTGCCGGACGGACTGCGCGACAATGAGAAGCTGCCGCAGGCCATCATCACGCCGACCAGCAAGGCGCTCGATGGCGGTCATGACGAGCCCTTGACGCGCGACGAGATCCTGACGCGCGGCCTGTTATCGGAAGAGCAATGGGACACAGTCTCGCGCTATGCGCTGGCGCTGTTTGCGCGCGGCAAAGCGTTGGCCGCCAAGCGCGGCCTGATCCTGGTCGACACCAAATACGAGTTCGGCACGGACAAGGATGGCGCCATCATCCTTGCCGATGAAATCCATACGCCCGACTCAAGCCGCTACTGGCTTGCGGCAAGCTATGAAGAGCGTTTCAAGGCGGGCGAGCGGCCGCAAAGTTTCGACAAGGACTTTATTCGCGCCTGGGTGACCGCGCGCTGCGATCCCTACAAGGATCGTATTCCGAAAATCCCCGCCGAGCTCATCGAGCAGACATCGCGGGTTTACACGCAGGCCTTTGAGACCATCACCGGCAAGACCTTCACCGCCGATATCTCGGGAAAGACGGTGCTGGACCGCATTCGCGAGAACCTGCGACCTTATTTCTGACGGCGGCTGGCGGCCGCCGGTCAACTTGCCGAGGTCGCGGACGCGGACGGTTCTGGCGGAGCGCGCCACGTGCCGAGATATGATCCGCACAGGATGAGCGCGAAGGCCGCGACAATGCCGATATCGAGCGGCTCCGAAAGGACGAGCACGCCGGCTGCCACGGAGACGGCGGGCGCCACATAGGTGATGACGACCGCCCGTTCGGGGCCGATCTCCCGCACCAGCAGGAAGTAGGTGGCGAAGGCAATCGCCGTGCAAAACACGCCAAGACCGAGGATTGCGCCAACCACCGTTGTCGACGGCATGGCCGCCGGCCAGGCCAACGCCGCCGGCACAGCGTAGATCAGCGCGGCCCCTGCCAGACAGACTGCCGTCAGCGAGGTTGCCGGCACATCGTTCAGCCAGCGCGACGCGATGATCGAACCCGAGGCATAGCAGGCCGCGGCCATGAGAATCTCGACGACCGCGAGAAATCCGCCACCCAAGGTCGGCAGCGCCAGCACGAAAACACCGGCAAAACCGAGGAAAAGGCCGGTCCAGCGGCGTATCCCCAGCCGCTCATCCGAGCCCATCAGCTTTGAGAGCGCGACGGTTACGGCCGGCGTCATGGCAATCAGCAGTCCGGCGGTGGAACTGTCGATGCTGACTTCGCCATGG
Organism: Mesorhizobium sp. M0676; assembly: GCF_040320535.1. Lineage (NCBI taxonomy): Bacteria > Pseudomonadati > Pseudomonadota > Alphaproteobacteria > Hyphomicrobiales > Phyllobacteriaceae > Mesorhizobium > Mesorhizobium sp. M0676. The sequence continues at coordinate 30,632 of NZ_JAMYPU010000013.1, read as the reverse complement.
GTGATCAGCCCCCATGGCAGGATCATCTCAACCAGACAGAATGCGGCGACCGCCCGCCAATGTGTCTTCAGCCATCCGAAACTGCGCTGGACAAGGACGAAGGGCAGCAGCGCCAGGGCGCCGACGGCTGTTCGGACAAAGACCAGGAAGGGCACCGACACCTCGGCAACCGCCAGCTTGATCAACAAATAGGGAATGCCCCACAGGAGGCTGAGCAGCACGAACAAAAACAGTCCGCGGCGCGTCATGACGGCCTCACAGCCAGAAAGGTGGTCCACTCTTCGCGATCGCGGCCGACGTTGAATTCGTCTCCGACAAGGACCAGCCCGGCGTTTTCGAGTCGGGCCGCGAAGTCGTCCCTGCGCCAGTAGACCGTATGATATTGGCCGCTCTTCTCGCCATCGCCAATGCGCATCGAGACGAGTAAGGCGCCGCCCGGCCGCAGCGACCCGGCAATCTTGGCAAGCACCTGGTCGGCCTGCTCGCGCGGCACGTGGATCAGGACGCACAATGCGAGCACCGCGTCGTAGGGGCCGCCGAGATCGTCGGTGATGAGATCGAGAAACTCACCATGCTTGCCGCGTGCGGCCTGCAACTCGAGAAACCGCTTCGTTGCGTCTGTGCGCCGAACCTGGACACCGAGCCCTTCGACGAAGTCCGCATCGTATCCGGGTCCCGAACCGACTTCCAGAATCCGGCCACCTTTGCCGGCGATCTTCACCAGGCGCTTCAGCCATTTCTGTTCTCTTTGGTTCGGAACGTGCCGCACCAGAGCGTCGTAGCGTTCGGCATAGTCCTCATAGGCGTTGATCGTTTCGCGGCTCTTCGCCAGATCCTCGGATGGCACAGTCATCTTTCCCTCCCCTGGTCAAAGAGCTTGCTTAGCCAATGGTGCCGGGAGGCACGCGTCCGTCAAGCATACCGATATCCCTGAGGAAATGATCCGACAGCGAGCGGCGGTCGAGCAGGCCGCGCTTGCGAGGCCTGAACGGCGCGGTGAAGAGGTCGAGCACCGGGCGGCGAAGCGTGTTGTAGAGAGCGATGGTGGTGGTCATTGCCGTATCCTCAGGTTTTTGATCCGATGAATGCAGCATGCCGTTTTCCGGGCTTGGTTTCCAATCGAACGTCGCGTAGTATGCATCAGCGGGATTGATGCGTCATGAGCTGGGAACTACCACCATTAGGAGCCATCAGGGTCTTTGAAGCCGCGGCCCGGCTGGGCAGTTTCACCAAGGCAGCCGAAGAACTCGGCATGACCCAATCAGCTGCCAGCTATCAGATAAAGGTGCTGGAAGAACGTGCCGGAACGCCGCTTTTCATAAGAAAAACAAGGCAGATCGCGCTGACCGAGGCCGGACAGCAGCTGGCGCCGCACGCAACAGGCGCGTTCTCGACCCTGGCCGACGCATGGGTCGCGACCAAGGGTGGAGCGACCGGCGTGCTGTCGGTGACGACCATGGAAACCTTCGCATCGAACTGGCTGGCCGTATGGCTTGGAACATTCCAGCTGATGCATCCCGACCTTGCCGTGAAGGTGAATACATCGCACGGGCTGGTCGATTTCACGCGCGGCGACATGGATGTCGGCATTCGCACCGGCAGTGGAAATTGGCCGGGCCTGACGGCTCACTATCTGTTCAAGGCGGACTATACGCCGATGCTCAGCCCGAGACTCGCCGAAAGCGTCGGCGGCATCCACCGCCCCGAGGATCTCTACCAAGTGCCGCTATGCTGTTCCGACGATCCCTGGTGGGAAATCTGGTTCAAGGCTGCCGGCGTGCCGTTCGAGCCCGATCGCGTCATCGCTGGCCCGAAACTGGGTACGCAGGCCTATGATGCGATGGCGGCGCTGACTGACAAGGGCGCCGCGATCCTGACCAAAAACCTTTACAGCGCCCTGTTGGAAAAGGGCCAGTTGATACAGCCATTCGACGTGCTTGGATCGGACGGCGACGGCTATTGGCTGGTGCATCTGGAGAGCCGCCGCAACGCGCCCAAAATCAAGGTGTTTCGCGACTGGGTGCTGGCGCAGACGGCTGAGATACGCGAACGCGAAAAGCGCGACAGCCCTCTAGGCACCGCGATAAAACTCGCCCCCGCCTCAACCCTCAGTCCTTGAAGGTCAACCCGTATTTTGCAACCTGTTCCTTCGGCATATCCGCAAGCGCCTGGCGCGTGGTGTAGCCGCCGTAGATCACCTTGCCGTTCTTGACCATCCAGTCCTCGACGTCGGCCTCGGTCACCGTCATCCTGTCGCCCATCTTGTACTTGTTGCCATTGACCGGCACGTCAGCAAGCAGGCCGATATAGGAGCCGTCGCTGTAGCCGACCAGCTGCAGCCAGATATGCTCGGTGGCGCCGTTCTGGGTCAGCGGGAATTTCACCGTGTAGGTGCCGGGCGTGCCAGCGTCCATCAGTTCGTGGAAGCGCTTGAGGGTCGAGCGGCCGCTGTCCTTGGCGGCCTGCATCGCCTTGTCCTCCGTGGAATAGGACACGACGTTCTGCTTCGACTCGGCCAGCGAAGTGCCACTTCCGCCCGGCATGTGGCCGAGCGAACTGAAAAACCCGTAGCCGACAGCGGCGGCAACAGCGACAGCCACAACTGGATTGCGCATGGACCCCTCCGAAACCCGATCACGGGCACGTTACTGGAAGGCTGTTGCCATACCGCTAAAGGACAGAGTGAGCGGATCGTTAGCGAGACGCTGAAAATTCAACCCAAGGCGCAGCGGCAGGCGGCGCAGGCGCACCGACACCGGCCTGAGTTCAATCGGCGTCGGCGACGGTCGTCTGCCCGCCTGCCCATGCCCGCCAGGCGCGCTCGTCGCCATGGAAGACGTTGAGGTCGATGCGGCCGGTCACGCCGTGCGACAGGCCGGAGCCGGAGTACTGCCAGAATAGCCATTTGCGGCCGGGATAGACTTTTGAGGGATGCCGCGCCACGGCGCGCAGCCAGAACGGATAATCGAGAAACGCACCCTTGAGATTGTCGCGATAGAAATCCGGTGCGGTGTAGATGATGGGCCGCTGGCCGTAATGGCGCTCCAGCTTGTCCATGAACACCTTCATCTTTTCCAGCACAGTGGCCCGCGACGGCCGCCGCTTGCAGGAAGATTCGCCGTTCCACTCGACATCGATTACCGGTGGCAGCGCGCCTTCGACCCTCGGCACATTGCGGATGAACCAGTCGGCCTGCTCGCCCGCGGTGCGGCACCAGTAGAAGAAGTGATAGGCGCCGCGCTTTAGCCCGGCGGCATCGGCATTGCGCCAGTTCTTCATGAACATCGGGTCGAGATGGTCGCCGCCATCGGTCGCCTTGATGTAGGCGAAGTTGGCGCCCTGGGCGCGCAGCTTGCCCCAGTTGACATTGCCCTGCCAGCGCGAGACGTCGACGCCGTGGACGGCAAGGTAGCGTGGCGAAGCCTTGCCGAAATTGATCGGCTTGGCGTCGCGAAAACCGTAGCGGGTGACCGGCGAGGCCAGCATGGCCGGCGCAGCGCGCGTCAACCGCTTCGGCGCAGACATCAGAGCGGTGGGCTCGAGCTGTGGTCTGGTGCTCCCCTGCGGCGTGCCCGCGACGATGGCCTCTTCTTCCTCGACCATGGAGAAGGGCGGCGCATTGTCGGCCACAGCGTTGTCGGCCACCATGTCGGACCGCATCGGCGCGAGGTCGGCGGTCTCCGCCGGAGCCGCTGTGACCGGCGCGCTCGGACGCACGACCGAACTGGTCGTCTCGTTCGACGGCTGCAAGCCATCGACGCCCGCTGTGGACGAACAGCCGGCAAGCCACAGCGATGCCAACATGAAACTGACGACGCCTGAAATCCGCATCTGGACCTGTACGCAAAACACAACAGACCGAAGGCAAACAGACGCCGCCGGACAAACCGGCCTCGATTACTAACGAGAAATTACCAATAAAGTTTGAATCAAGTTGTTAGGAATTGGCCGGGGTATGTTCGGCGGCCATAACCTACCTTCGTCATTCTAGGGCGAAGCAGTCGCGAAGCGACGTCGGGCAGACCCTGGAATCCATGCCGTTGCATCCATGGCATGAAGACGGTTCAAGATTGAGTTTGGGCGAAACGGGTCGAGCAAGGAAGCCATTCTCGACCGCGACATACTTCGGCCGACGTCACGGCGTGGATCCTCGGGTCAAGCCCGAGGACGACGAAGGATCATAAACTTACCTTCCCAGCCATTGCTGCAAACAAGTCTTGGCCACCACATGCGCCGGCGGCACCGATGGTTCGTCGGCGGCCGGGCGGCGGGCACGTTCGAGCAGCAGGCGAACCTGTTCGGGGCGCACGCGGTCACGCTCCATCACGAGGAGGACCATCGGATCGCTCAAAAGCTCGTCCAGGGTGCTGATTCTGTCGCTCATCGGTCGTCTCCTCGATACCGGCCCGCAGACGATAGATAGGCAGGCAATCATGGCCCGCCAATGACGCTTTGCCGGCTATGTCGTGGTTTCGGGATTAATTTCCGGTAAGGCCGGCGTCAGTTCGGAGGCGGCGCGCCTTCATGGTGCGGCAGGCCGTCATCGAGCTGCAGCCAGGGCTGCTTCGAGGCGGTCCACATATGCATTTCCGGCTTGAACAGCGAGGGATCGTCGAGCGAGCCGGTGGTGATGCCGACGATGCCGGCGGAGTCGCGTCGGGAAAACAGCGTGGTGCCGCAAGCGGCGCAAAAGCCGCGCTTGAGGTCCGGAGAGGTGTTGACCATCGCCACCTCTCCCTCGACGGTGACATCGTCGATGCGAAACAAAAGGCGGGCGTTGAACGCCGCGCCTATGACCTTCTGGCAGCGTCGGCAGTGGCAGACGCGCTGGTTGAGCGGCGCCGCCTCGGTGCCGTAGCGCACTGCCCCGCAATGGCATCCGCCCTGGTATTTCGTCATCATTCGAACCCATCGCACTGAATGTCTCTTGAAGATATCGACAGGTACCTTTCGGTCAATTGAAAAGCCCTGATGGCGCCATCGATTGCGCTGATACGACCAATGGCTGCGCCAAGGTTTCGGGGTTTCGCAGGCACAAAAAAGCCGGCCGCCTCTTCGAGACGGCCGGCATGTATTTCAGGCAAGCTATTTCGTTTCGCTGAGGACTTCGTCCCAGGTCTTCACCTTGGTTTCGCCATTGAGGAAGGGCAGTGCCGCGGCCGTCAGTTCCGGTGCGAAGAATACGTCGTAATGGGTGCGGTTGGAAATGATGGCCAGCCGGTTCTGCGACAGGTTCTCACGCATCCAGCCGGCATCCTTCAGCCCGCCGCCGAGCATCTGGTAGAACCTGATCTCGTGCTCGGGCTTGTACATGTCGCTGTCGCCATAGGCCAGCATGACCGGCATCTTCAGCTTCGCCACATCGGCGGAATAGTCGTAATCCTTGCGCATGAAATTGCCCAGCGCATCGAGCAGTTTGGGGAAATCGTCGGGACGTGGGGCGACGGCGACGTAGGATTTGTACATCGGCGTGTCCTTCATGAAATCGGCGGCGGCCGCGCTGACCTGCGCCTGCTGGCCGCGCATCTCGTCATAGAAGCCATTGGCGGCGAAGCCGGTCGAGACCAGGACCAGACGTCTCACCGTCTCGGGATGCTGAACGGCCATGCGGAAGGCGACGCCGCCGCCCAGCGAATAGCCAAGCACGTCGACCTTGTCATAGCCGAGCGCCTTGACGATACCAGCCATGTCGTCGCCCATCCCCTCCAGGCTGAAGGGTCGCTCGCCGAGCGCGGTGCGGCCATGGCCCTGCAGGTCGACGGCAATGATGGTGCGGTTTTCCGCCAGCTTCGGCAGCAGCGGCGCGAACATGTCCGACGTGCCAAGGCCGCCATGCAGCAGAAGCAGCGGTTCGCCCTTGCCGTAGACGGCATAGTAGTAATTCAGGCCGTCGATCGGCAGCAAGCCGGACTTTTCCGGCTTCGGCATGGCTGTTGCTCCGGTGGTCATGGCGGGCTTGGTCTCCACTGAATTGGCTGGGCCGGGCGCTGCAAACAAGGCAGCGACCGAGGCAAGAATGGCGAAATAGATTGGTCTGGACATGTCGGTCTCCTCGGGTTCCGCCCCAAGGACGAGCGAGCACGCCGCATGCCGACATGCCCTGCGAAAAAATCCGCGGAAGAATGACCGGTTTGGCTGTTTTCGATCGGGTCGCGCGCCTCAATGGCGCTTGGCCTGCACCAGATAGGCGTCGATCTCGGTCTCGCCGAGCCATTTGGCGGCTTCCAGCCGGTGCAGGCCCTCGACCAGGATGTGGCGCTTGCCGTCATTGCGAACCTGGATCGGCGTCTTCATGCCGTTTTCCAGTATGTCTTCGGCCAGGTGCCGGACCGTTTCGGGATGCAGCGTCTTCTTGCGCGCCGTCGGCACGTAGATGTCATCGACCTTGACCTTCTGCACTCTCAGCATGCCGGCTCCCGAGGCGGAAAATGCCGCCTCGCCTGAGATAGTCGGTTTGCCGGGTGCGGCCAAGAGCGGCCAAGCAATTGTGTCGTATGCAATTGCTGGCCCGATCGTTTCCATTTGACGCTTGGCCGGCAGATGGCCGAAATGGCGGCCTGTCACTTTTCCGGTGTTCATGACCCATCTGCCAACCGAATTTCCCGATTTCGGACTGACGCCCGAGCAGCGCCGCGAGGCGGTGCGCGGCCATTACTATGAATGGCCGGGAATGGACGGCGAGCGGGGCGAGATCTGGTGCTATTCTGATCGATTTTCCTACCGCGCCGGCGAGACCGTGACGCTGCATGTCAGCTCGACGGCGCCGCGCTTCAGCATTGTCATTGTCCGCGACGGCGGCAGCGAGACAAAGGTCTTCGAGCAAACGGGGCTATCGGCGCGCTGGCAGGATACGCCCGACCAGTGCTCGGTCGAAGGCTGCGGCTGGGAGGCGTCGTTTCAATTCAGCATCGGCAAGGATTGGCCGTCCGGCGCCTACCGGCTAACGCTGACGGCGGACGGCGGCGACGGCAAGCCGATCCACTGCCACCACCTCATCATCGTCGCGCCCCTGCCCGGCAAAAAGCCCGGTCGCGTGCTGCAGGTGGCGGCGACGGGCACCTGGCTGTCCTACAACACCTGGGGCGGCTCCAACGCCTATCAGGGTATCACCGGACCTGGCCGCGACCAATATGCGCGCATGGTGTCGACGCAGCGGCCGTGGTGCCGCGGCTTTGTCGTGCTGCCCAAGGACGCGCCGCGCGTGCCCCTGGAGGTCGCGGTGCCGCCGAAAGCCGTGCCGCGCTATCCGCACATGGAATGGGCGTACGCCACCGGACATTCGAAGAAATACACCTCCTCCGGCTGGGCGAGCTATGACTGCCACTTCTTCCGCTTTGCCGAGCGCGCCGGCTACGGCGTCGATCTCGCCAGCCAGCACGATTTGCACTTCTCGCCCGAAATCCTCGATGGCTATGACTGCGTGGTCTTCGTCGGCCATGACGAGTACTGGACCTGGGAAATGCGGGACGCCGTCGACAACTACGTCGAGCGCGGCGGCCATGCGGCGCGCTTTGCCGGCAATTTCATGTGGCAGACAAGGCTGGAGGACGAAGGCCGCCGGCAGGTCTGTTACAAATACCGCGCGCGGGCCGAAGACCCGGCCTATGGCGGCGACGTCACCCGCGCCACCAACTCCTGGGAAGCGCCGGAGATCGGCCGTCCCGGCGCTCTGACCTTCGGCCTTAACGCAACGAGGGGCGTCTATGCCGGCTGGGGCGGCTGCGCGCCACGCGGCGTGCGCGGCTTTCCGGTCTATCGGCCCGAGCATTGGGCCTTTGCCGGCACCGGAATCTATTATGGCGACCTGCTTGGCGCCGACAGCCATGTCTATGGCTATGAGGTCGACGGGCTCGATTTCGAGATCCGCGGCGGCCTGCCCTATCCGACACCGGACAGCGGTGCGCCTGACGGGCTGCAGGTGCTGGCCGTCGGCATGGCGAGCCAGGTCGAGGAAAGCGCCGACATCCCGATCGAGGACCAGTTTCTCACCGACGAGGATGGCCGCTTTACGGCCGAAACGCTGTTTGGCGAGGCGACCGACGCCAATCTGGAAAAGGTCAAACGCGGCAACGGCATGATCGTCAATTTCCCGCGCGGCAAGGGCGAGGTTTTCCACGCCGGAAGCTGCGAATGGGTGGCCGGCCTGCTCAGGCAGGATCCGATGGTCGAGCGCGTGACCAGGAATGTAATCGACCGCTATCTCGGAAAGACCTGACATGCAGAAGCCCTCATCAACTGGTTCAGAAACGCGCGCGCCATCGCACCTGTTCTACCTCTCCAGCCTGCGCCGGCCGCTGATCGACCGCGCCGAAGGCATCTATATGTGGACGCAGGACGGCCGCCGCTTCATCGACGGATCGAGCGGGCCGATGGTCGCCAATATCGGCCATTCCAACCGCAATGTGCTGGACGCCATGAAGCGGCAGATGGACCGCGCCACCTTCGCCTACCGCCTGCATTTCGAGAACGAGCCGGCGGAAGAACTGGCGCGGGAGCTCGCCGGCAAACTGCCGGAGGGCATGGACCGAATCTTCTTCGTCTCCGGCGGTTCGGAGGCGACGGAATCCTGCATCAAGCTGGCGCGGCAATGGGCGGTCGCGACCGGCCAGCCGAAGCGCTGGAAGGTTATCACGCGTTTTCCCTCCTATCATGGCGGCACGCTGGGTTCGCTTTCGATAACCGGCGACGATGCGCTGGCCGAAACGTTCACACCGATGATGCGGGTGATGCCGACCGTGCCGGCGCCGACGGCATGGCGCGACCGCGACAATCTTTCGATGGAGCAGCGCGGCGTCCGCTATGCCGACATGCTGGAGGAGAAGATCCAGGCCGAGGGCCCGGACAGCGTGCTCGCCTTCATCATGGAGCCGATCGGCGGTGCGGCGACTTCGGCCCTCGTCGCACCGGACAGCTATTATCCGCGTATACGCGAGATCTGCGACCGCTGCGGCATCCTGCTCATCCATGACGAAGTGATGAGCGGCGCCGGCCGCACCGGAAAATTCCTTGGCGGCGACCATTGGAACTGCAAGCCCGACATCGTCGCGCTGTCGAAGGGGCTTGGCTCCGGCTATGCGCCGCTCGGCGCGCTGGCCGCCCCGATGCGGCTGGTCGAGCCGCTGCTGGCGTCGGGCGGATTCCAGCACGGCCACACCTATGCCGGCAATCCGCTCGCCTGCGCCGCCGGGCTTGCCGTGCTCGGCGAGATGGACCGCCTCGACCTGATCGCCAACTCCGCCGCGATGGGCGATGTGCTGATGGACGGGCTGAAAGGGCTGGCGAAGCGTTTTCCGTTCATCGCCGATGTCCGAGGCAAAGGCCTGCTCACCGGCGCCGAGATGGTTGCCGATCCCGAAACTCTACGGCCGATCGAACAGGGCAAGAAAGCCACGCAGCGCCTGCTCGACCTCGCCTACGAGCGCGGGCTGATCATCTACGGCCGCAGGGTCAAGGGCGGTGTCGACGGCGACAATTTCATGGTGGCGCCGCCGATGATCGTCACGGCTGAAGAGGTCGGCGAGATCATTTCCATCATCGGCGATTCGCTGGAAGTTCTGGCCGCCGAACTCGACCTGCCGGTCGAAGGCTGAGGGCTAAAGAATGGCGCCGAGGAAAGTCATCATCACCTGCGCGGTCACTGGCTCGGTGCACACCCCGTCCATGTCGCCCTATCTGCCGGTGACGCCGGACCAGATCGCGACCGACGCCATCGCGGCGGCCGAGGCTGGCGCCTCAATCCTGCATCTCCACGCCCGCGATCCCAAAGACGGCCGGCCGACCGCCGATCCTGAGGTGTTCATGCAGTTCCTGCCGCGCATCAAGCAAGCGACCGATGCGGTGATCAACATCACCACCGGCGGTTCGTCTCTGATGACGCTCGACCAGCGGCTGGCGGCACCACTGCGGGCCGAGCCGGAAATGTGCTCGCTCAACATGGGCTCGATGAATTTCGCGCTGTTCCCGATGCTCGACAAGCCAAGGGAGTGGCAGCACGAGTGGGAACCAAAGCTGCTCGAAGCCACGCGCGACACCATCTTCAAGAACACCTTTGCCGATATGGAAGGCGTGCTCGAAAAGCTCGGCAAGGGCTGCGGCACGCGCTTTGAGTTCGAATGCTACGATGTCGGCCATCTCTATTCGCTGGCGCATTTTCGCGACCGCGGGCTGGTGTCGGGGCCGCTGTTCATCCAGTTCGTGCTCGGCATTCTCGGCGGCATCGGCGCCGATCCCGACAATCTCATCCATATGAAGCGCATCGCCGACAAGCTGTTCGGCGACAGCTACCAGTTCTCGGTGCTTGCCGCCGGCCGCCATCAGATGCCCCTGATCTCGATCGCGGCGGCGATGGGCGGCAATGTCCGCGTCGGGCTGGAGGACAGTCTCTACGATGGAAGGCAATTGGCGAAATCCAATGCCGACCAGGTGCGCAGGATACGCGCTATTCTCGACGGGTTGTCGCTGGAAGTCGCAACGCCGACCGAAGCGCGCGAGATGCTGGCGCTGAAGGGTGGCGATAGGGTGGCGTTTTGAGATGAGTGAGATGGCGGCGCTCAGTCGCACCCCTCTCTGTCCTGCCGGACATCTCCCCCTCAAGGGGGGAGATCAGCAGTTTCTGCGCTGCCGTCCATCCTGCAACGTTGGAAGTTTGCGAAGGCCGTGGCGACGTCCAATCTCCCCCCTTGAGGGGGAGATGTCCGGCAGGACAGAGGGGGGTGCCTGGGCGCCTTGCCTATGGTGAGTACAGTCACCCTCCGCCCCGGCACCATCGACGACGTCGACACCATCCATGCCGCGCTGCTCAAGCTCGGCACCCATATCGGCGCGCATCAGGAGATCACGTCCACTGCCGACGATCTCCGCCGCTACGGCTTTGGCGACAAACCCGCCTTCTCCACCCTGATCGCCGAGATCGGCGGCGATTTTGCGGGGCTCTGCCTGCATTTCCCGATCTTCTCGACATGGATGGGGCGGCCCGGCGTCTATATCCAGGACCTCTATGTCGAGGACCGGTTTCGCGGCCGCAAGGTCGGCGAAAGACTGCTGCGCCGGGTCGCGCGCGACTGCCGCCGGGATGGCGGCGCCTATCTCAGGCTGTCCGTCGATACCGACAATGACGGCGCCAAGGCTTTTTATGAGAGGCTGGGCATCGCCTGGTCGAGCTACGAGCAGACGCATAAGATTGTTGGCGATGCCTTTTTCGCCTTTGCCGATGCAGCGCAGGATGGGGACGCGGAATGAAAACCTTCTTTGCCGAGGAGCAGAAACGCCACGACCCGAAGGCCTTTCTGTCGAGCGGCGCCCCGCAGCCCAATCCCGAACAGCCGGAGCGGGTAGAGCGATTGTTAGCCGGCGCAAAATCCGCCGGATTGATGATCGAGCGGCCCAGGGAACATGGCCTAGGCCCGGTGGCGGCCGTGCATACGCCGGAGTATCTCGCCTTCCTCGAACACATTTTTGCGCGCTGGCAGCGCATCGAGGGCGCATCCGCGGAAGTCATCCCCAACATCCATCCACTGGCCCGCACAGGGTCCTATCCGGCCTCGGCGGTCGGCCAGGCCGGCTACCACATGGCCGACACCGCTTGCCCGATCTCGGCCGAAACCTGGCACAGCGCGCTGTGGAGCGCCTGGAGTGCAGTCGAAGCGGCGGAAGCTGTCATGGCAGGCGCGCCTGCCGCTTATGCGCTCTGCCGGCCGCCCGGCCACCACGCCTTTGCCGATGTCGCCGGTGGCTTCTGCTTCATCAACAATTCGGCGGTCGCAGCCCAGGTGTTGCGCAAGCAGGCGGCGCGGGTGGCGATCCTCGATGTCGACCTGCATCACGGCAACGGCACGCAAGGCATCTTTTATACGCGTTCCGACGTCCTGACGGTGTCGCTGCACGCCGATCCGGTGCGCTTCTATCCGTTCTTCTGGGGCCATGCCGATGAGCGCGGCGAAGGTCCGGGCCTCGGCTATAATTTCAACCTGCCATTGCCGCGCAAATCAGCGGACGCGGCGTTTCTGGAGGCCCTCGAAGTGGCGTTCCAGCGTATCCACGCCTTTTCGCCGGACGCGCTGGTCGTGGCGCTCGGTCTCGATGCGTTCGAGGGCGATCCGTTCGGCGGGCTTTCGGTGACCACGCCCGGCTTCGCACGCATCGGCGAGGCGATTGCCAAACTCGGGCTGCCGACGGTGATCGTCCAGGAAGGCGGCTATCTCTGCGACGAACTCGGCGACAATCTCACTGCCTTCCTCACCGGTTTCGGAGGCAAACAGCGCTGATTCAGGCCCGCTGTTGCCTCAGCATGGCGATGACCCGGTGCACGCTCTCAAGCGTCTCATCGATCTCGGCTGCCGTGTTGTAATGCGCGATGCCGATGCGCACGACGCCTTGCTCGGCCGGAATGCCGAGCTGGTGGACGATCTCCCAGGCGTAGTTGTGGCCCGACCACAGGAAGATGTTTTCGGCATTCATCTGGCGCACGATCGTCTCTGGCACGATGCCGTCGACCGTGAAGGAAACCGTCGGCACGCGTTCGCTGACGCGCTCCGGATCGGTGATGCCGCGGATGGTCAGGCCCTCGATATCCGACAGGCATTCAATCAGCCTTAGCGCCAGCGGGTTCTCGTAGGCGATCGACACTTCGTATGCCTTTGCGATCTTTTGCCTTCGCGAACCGCCCTCGCCGGCCGCAGCACCGAGTTCGGCGAAGTAATCGACCGCTGCGGTAAGTCCGGCCATCAGTTCGATCTGCGGCGTACCGAGTTCGAAGCGCTCCGGCAGGCCATTGGACGAGCAACGGCATTTGTAGGGTTTCAGCGCATCGATGATGTCGCGGCGGCCCCAAAGAATGCCCATGTGCGGGCCGAAGAACTTGTAGGCAGAGCAAACCAGGAAGTCGCAGCCGAGGTCCTGCACGTCGACCAGCCCATGCGGCGCGAACTGCACGGCGTCGACATAGACCACCGCGCCGGCCTGTTTGGCGATGGCCGTCAGCGCTTTCACCCGATTGATCGAGCCGGTGAGGTTCGAAGCATAGTTCAGCGCAACGAGCCGCGTCTTGTCGGTGAGCAGAGCGCTGAGCGCCGCCTCCTCGACCTGCCAGCTCTTCTCGTCGAAGGGCAGGAAGCGCACGACGAGGCCGAGGTCTTCGGCCAGTTGCAGCCAGGGCGAGACGTTGCCCTCATGATCCATGCGGGTGACGATGATCTCGTCGCCCGGCTTGAAGCCGCGGCCGAGCGTGCGCGACATGTGATAGGTCAGCGTCGTCATGTTGGCGCCGATGATTATTTCCTCCGCGCTCGCTGCACCCAGGAAATCGGCCATCGCCGCATGGGCGTCGTCGAACACCTTTTGCGCGGCAAGCGTGGTTTCGAAATAGCCGCCGAGATTGGCGTTGGTGGTGAGGAGGCAGCGCGCCACCGCGTCGGCAACCGCTTGCGGCACCTGCGTGCCGGCCGGATTGTCGAGATAGATGCGCCGGCGGCCCTTGTCGGTCAGGTCCAGCGCCGGAAATTTTCCCCTGACGGTCTCGATCGGAAAATCCATGGCTGTCCCCTTCCCCTTGTCTTTGCTCGGCAATCCCGGCCAAACGGTCTGCTTATGGGCACGGATTGCCGACGCGCTGGTGGATCGCGTCGACGGCCTTCTGCATCTCGTCGGTCCAGGTCACGTCGACTGAGGACAGCGCCATCTCGAGCTGGGCAATCGTCGTCGCGCCGATGATGCTGGAGGTAACAAAGGGTCGGCTGGCGACATAGGCGTTGGCGAACAGCGCCGGTTCGAGGCCGAAGGAGCGCGCCAGTTTGTTGTATGCGAGCTGCGCCTCCGCCGCATTTGGCGTCTCGTAGCGCTGGCCGCGGTTGAACAACTGCGAGCGCGAACCCTGCGGCCGTGCGCCATGGTCGTATTTGCCGGTGAGATAGCCCTGCGCCAGCGGCGAATAGGCGAGGAAGCCGACATCCTCGCGCCCGCAGACTTCGGCCAGGTTCACCTCAAAGGTACGGTTGACCAGATTGTAGGCGTTCTGCAGCGAAACGATGCGCGGGCCGACGCCCTTGTCGGCCTCGGCGATGAAGCGCATAACGCCCCAGGAGCTTTCGTTCGACAGGCCGAGATGGCGGATCTTTCCCGCCTTCACCAGTTCCTCGAAGACTGCGAGTGTCTCGGCCATCGGCGTCTCGCCGGCCGGCGCGCCAACGGCATCGGCACGGCGCGGCACAGCACCCACGCGGGTCGGGTTGGCGCCCCAGGGGATGTCGCGCTCCGGCCAATGGATCTGATAGAGATCGAGATAGTCGGTGCCGAGCTTGGACAGCGATTTGTCGATGGCGTCAAAGATGTCGGCGCGCACCAATTTCGACGGACGGTCGCCACGAAACCAGCTGCTGGCGGTACGGCCGACCACTTTCGAGGCCAGGATCACCTTGTCGCGGTTGCCCTTGGCCTTCATCCAGCTGCCGATGATCTTTTCCGTGCGCCCCTGCGTCTCGGCCTTGGGCGGGATCGGGTAGAGCTCGGCGGTGTCGATGAAATTCACGCCACGTTCAAAAGCCAGATCCATCTGCGCATGGCCATCGGCCTCGGTGTTCTGCTCGCCCCAGGTCATCGACCCCAGGCAGATCTGGGTCACAAGAAGATCGGTCCGACCGAGACGGCGTTTATGCATCGAATTTTCTCCGGCGGGAATTGCGCGGCTACGCGGGAAGGAAGCCGCATCTATAGGGAAAGCGGCGCCGCTCTCCAACCCTTAGCGGACCGACTTTTGCGTGAACCCTGGAAGTCAGCGCCGGACGCCAGCCAAAGCGCGCCGCTTGGCCTCGTCGATCAGCATGTTGGCCACCTGCATGCGGATCATTGCGCGCTGGCGCAGATGCGGCGCGACGCGGTCGGGGTGGTTGGCGAAGGCGAAGCTGCGGCGCATGCGGCCAAGGTCAGCGCTCTTGACGGGATGATCGAGGCCGAGCTCGATGGCGATCGCGTCAGGATCGATCGGCGGCAGCTTCTCCTCGGGCATTGTCTCTTCGCCGGCCAGCGCCAGCTTGGCATGATCGAGAAGGGCCGCGAATTCGGCGGCCAGATCGGCTCCCGCCTCGCGATATTCGGCGGCAAAAGTTTCGCCGGAGACCTTGATGCGGCCGGAATGAAGCTCGTCGGCCACGGAGAGATAGTCGAACGGGATCGACGGCCGGGCGCTCGTCTCTTCCGCCGCCTCATCCTTGTCGGAGGCAACGAACAGATCGTCGAGCAAGGAAGCGAAATCCCGCTTGGCGCCGATGTCAGCCTCCCCTCGTTTAAGCGTGCGAACAGAGCCGGTCGCAGCATAGAACCGGCTCGTTAAAAATGAATGCCGCTGATCTTAACCAGTTTAGGCGTTTGCGGTTTGGGCGGGCCCGGTTGGCGATGCGCAAGACCCAACAAAAAGCCGGACTGCATTTGCATGCAGTCCGGAAATTCGCCAGGAGTGGCGAGGAAAAGCCGGCCATGTGCCAGCGTCTATGCATACGGTGGGGATGCGCCACAAGTTTCAGCGCACGCGGCAATTGTGCCGAAAAAAAATCGCTTGGCATGGCTGCCATGCAAATGCTGCACTGCACAATCTTCACAATTTTCCTATACTCGGCGCCGTGGAGGATCAACAAGGGGCCGAATCATGGGGTTCTTCACTGAAATGTTTGCCCGTCCGCGTCCGCAGAAGCATCAGCGTTATCGTTCCGCCCTGGCACTGCTGCACTCGATGAGCAATGCCGATCGCGCCGACATCGGCGTCAAGCCGGCCGATTTCCCACGCATCGCGCGCCAAATGTCACTGCGTTGAGTAAGCCTTGGCGCTGAACCAGCGTCATACGAGGTTTCCCGGCAGCGGCCGGGAAACCTCGCAACGCGCAATTCGTCAACGATTACCGAGATAGGCGCCCTTGGTCAGCGGCACGCCATTGTGGCGCAGGATGTCGTAGGCGGTGGTCACGTGGAAATAGAAGTTGGGCATGGCGACATGCAGCAGATACTGCATGCCTGGCATCGAAGCTTCGCGCTGGCCAAACTTCAGTTCGACCACCCTTTCATCCGAACCCTCGAATTCGGCGGCCGAGAATGACGCCAGCAGATCGAGCGTCTTGGTCAGGCGCGCCTGCAACTCGGCGAAGGTCGCTTCATTGTCTTCGTATTTCGGCACTTCGCGACGGGCCAGCCGTGATGGCGCGCCCTTGGCGTGGTCGGTGGCAACCTGCACCTGCCTGACCAGTGCGTACATGTCGGGCGCCAGCCTCGCGGTCAAAAACACCTGCGGGTCGATCTTGCGTTCAGTTGCATTCTGTTCGGCTGCCGACAGCACGCCGGACAGCGCCTTCAGCCTGGCCGAAAACACCGGCACCGAGGCTTCATACATCGATAGTGTCACGTCAAATCTCCATTGCGGCTGAAGCGCCGACCGCGGGACGTAGCGCCTTCCCGGGCGATTCTTCAAGCGTCACCACGTCGCCGCAATCTCTATGATAGGCTCCTTTCGTGGTGGAGATTCTCCGATGAGACGCGTCTTTCTGGCAGCGGCCGCCTTTTGCTCCCTTGCCGCATCCGGCCAGGCTGTGTTCGCCGACGATGAACCGGCAGCCGATGACCAAGCCCCTTACGTCGATGACAGGTCGGATGCCGCAGCCGTCATCCGCTCGCTCTACAGCGCCATCAACCGGCACGAATTCGCCCGCGCCTGGGCTTACTACGGCGATACCAAGCCGGCAAAGGATTTTGATACCTTCGTCAAGGGCTATGACGGCACCGACAAGGTCGACGTCGAAACCGGCGCCATTTCCGATGAAGGTGCGGCCGGCAGCATCTATTACAGCGTTCCTGTCGCCATCCGCGCCACCGACAAGGACGGCAAGGAAGCAGTCTTCGCCGGCTGCTACACGCTGCGCCAGGTCAGCGCTCAGATCCAGGCCCCGCCATTCCGCCCGATCTTTATCGACAAGGGCGCGCTGAAGCCGTCCAAGGCCGATTTCGAGGAGGCGCTGCCGCCAAGCTGTGGTGACGGGCCGCCGCCGCCGAAGAAGGACACCGCACTCGAGCAGGTGAAGAAACTGTTCGCCGCCGATTATGGCGATCAGTGTGACAAGCAATTTCTCGGCGAGGAGCCGAACATCTTTTCGATCAAATACAAGGCAAAGGACGCGGCTGCCAGCGATCCCGACAAGGAAACGCGGCTTTTCGAGTTCTACTGCCAAGCGGCAGCCTATAACGCAAGTTCGGTCTACTACATGACCGACGAAGTATCGGGCGTGCGGCAGTTGCAGTTCACCGAGCCCGAAATGGATATCCGTTACGAGAACAATGACAGCGACGGCAAACTGCTGGGCATGGATATCATCGGCTTCCGCACATCCGGCTGGGCGGCCAATTCCGAATATGACGAAGACGCCAAGACGCTGACCACGTTCAACAAATGGCGCGGCATCGGCGACGCCTCGGACAAGGGGATATACCTGTTCCGTAACGGCGATTTTTCCCTCGTCCAATATGATGTGGACGCGTCTTACGATGGCGAGGAGAACCCGCAGACGGTGGTCGACTACAACACCGCGCCGTAGGGATCTTATCAGGAACCGCCGCGCTCAAGCAGTCCTTCACATTCGCCTTCTCGTTTCAGGCCGCGAACGCATCGGCCGGAAGAAGGCGCGAATGTCCTCGACCAGAAGACTCGGTTCCTCCAGCGCAGCGAAATGGCCCCCTCGCGGCATCGATGTCCATCGCTGAACGTCAAAGACCCGCGCCACCCAGGATCGAGGCGGCATCGGCAACTCGCGAGGGAAAAGCGCTACCCCAAATGGCGGCGAAACGCGTTCCAGCGTCTCGAACGCAAGAGGGAACAGTCGATTCTCCTTGTAGAGCCGCAAGGACGAGGTGAGCGCGTTGCTGAACCAATAGAGCGAAACATCCGTAAGGAGCGTGTCCATGCCGAAGGTGCGCTCCACGTCACCGTCGCAATCGCTCCAGCTACGGAACTTCTCGATCATCCAGGCTGCGAGACCGATCGGCGAGTCTGTCAGAGCATAAGCAAGCGTCTGAGGCTTCGTGCCCTGCAGATGGGCATAGGCGCCCTCCGTTGCCGTCCAGGCCGCGGCCTTTTCCAGAAAGGCCTGCTCCTCAACGGTGACAGGTGGCAGACCTGCACCCAAGGGTGGCCGATAGCTCCCGGGAATGTAATTGACGTGGACGCCAAGCACGCTTTCGGAATGGAGCCGTGCCATCCAGGCGGAAACGCCCGCGCCGATGTCGCCTCCTTGGGAAGCGAAGCGGTCGTAGCCGAGCCCGCGCATCAACTGTACCCATAATTCCGCGATGCGGCCGGAATGGAAGCCTGGTTCCGTCGGCGCCTGGGAAAAGCCGTATCCGGGCAAGGAGGGAACTACCACGTGGAAAGCGTCGGCCGGGTCACCACCATGGGCAGCTGGGTCTGCCAGCAATGGAATGACGTGTTCCATTTCGATGAACGAGCCGGGCCAGCCATGCGTTATGATCAGCGGCAGCGGCGCCGGTCCGTTGCCTGGCTGGTGGACAAAGTGGACATCTAGGTTGTTCAGCCTCGTCAGATATTGCGGCAGCCGGTTCAGCCGCGCCTCTTGCACTCTCCAGTCGAAGCGGTCTCGCCAGTAATCCGCAAGGCGCTTGATGAACGGCAGCTCGGCCCCATCGCTCCAGCCCGCTTCGCTTAGCGGAATTGGCCATCTTGTTGCGCTAAGCCGGCGCTGGAGATCTTCAAGTTGTTCGTTCGGAATTTGGATCTTGAAGGGGTGGGCGTCCATCGCTGTGCTTCCGATCTGTTGGATCATATCAGCCTACACCTAAGAGGATATCGGCCGAACCATGATTGCCAAAACCAAGGGGCACCTCTGGGCGATATGCCTCAGGGCGCCTTCGACAGCATCCAGTTCAGCGTTTGGCGCCAGTCGACCATGCGGATCGGCGTGCCATGGGTGCCGGTCTCGAACCGGACGAACCGGGTCGGATAGGCTTTCGAGTTCGCAATGATGGAGCGGAAGAAGGCCTCCTGCTTCTCCACGGGAAAGACCGGGTCCTTGCTGCCCTGGCCGAAGAACACCGGCACATGGCGCCTGTAGGCCGGGCTCGACAGGAAACTGTCATCCCATAGCGAGCCGAGCAGCAGCAGCCCGTTGATGCGCCGTCCCGTATCGTTGCGGCCGGCCAGCTTCCAGCACAGCGCACCACCCATCGAGCCGCAGGCGACGAAGATTTTCGCGTCCGGCGAGGCCTCGGCATAGTGGCCGATCAGCGCCGCGACCTGGGCCGCGCCCTTGTCGCCGAAATCGGTGAAATCGGGTGAGAGATAGAGGCCGCCATTGCCGGCCATCAGGTTCTTGATGCGGTTGAAATTGCCGCCGAAGGTGAAGTCGTCGACGCCCTGCTTGCGGCTGCCGCCCTGCCCGTGCAGGTAAAGCACGATGATGCCGGCGCCTTCGGTCTTGCCGACGGCGACATGCCTGACATCGCCGGCATCGGTTTTCAGCATCAAATCCCGCTGCACCTTGCGCACGCCGGTGTCGGTATACTTAGCCTGCACGCGCTTTTCCGGCACCTCGTCGCGGTCGTTGATGTCGCGCATCTCGCGATAGTCGATGACGGTGTAGGCGCCTTTGTCCGTGGACGAGAGCGTCGCCGGATAGGCGAAGAGGTCATCCTTGTAGGGTTTTAGTTCGAGCGCGTCGGCGTGGGCGGCAGAGAACAGGAAAAAGAGCGAAATCAGAAGGCTATGGAGCGCGGCCGCCCCCCTCTGGCCTGCCGGCCATCTCCCCCTCAAGGGGGGAGATTGGATATCACGCCGCCTTCCGCCAATCTTCAAAGCTGCAGGAAAAACTGCGAGATGAGCGCCGCCATCGAAACTGCTGATCTCCCCCCTTGAGGGGGAGATGGCCGGCAGGCCAGAGGGGGGTGCGGCGGTACGATTAGCCATACTGCATGGCATGCGTTTTTCAGCTTCGGTTTGTCAATCCTGCAGCATGCCGCCGGCGTCTTCGAGCGCCTCGCGGGTGTCGACATCGATCGACGCGCCGTCACCGATCTCGACGTCGATGACATCCAGTCCCTCGGCCTCGACCAGATGGCGGGCGCCGGTGTCGCCCTCGAGGTGGGCGATGCCTCCAAACAGCGCGCGTGGCAGCAGCACCGGATTGCCGCGGCGGCCGTCATGGGCGGCACGCACCACTAAGCGGCCGCCGTCCCTACGGAAGGCCTCGATCAACCGGTCGAGATCGGCCGATGAGATACCCGGCATGTCGCCGAGGACGATCATGGCGCCGGCCGCCTCGGCTCCAACGCGGGCAATGCCGGCTTTTAGAGACGAGGACAGGCCGTCGGCAAAATCCGGGTTGTCGGCAAAGATCACGTCGAGGCCCGAGAGCGCGGCGTGCACCCGCTCGCGCTGATGGCCGGTGACGACAACGGTGGCAGAAGCCTTGGAATCGAGCGCCCGTTCAGCGGTGCGGCGCACCAGCGGTTTGCCGTCGAACAGCGCCAGAAGCTTGTTCGGCCCGCCCATGCGGCTGGAGCGACCGGCGGCCAGAAGCACGATCTCGACCTTCAGCCCGGCTCTCGCCGGCAGCGGCTCGCGCGGCTGCGGCCGGGTCGGGATTTCCATCAAGAGGCCGCCAACTCCCATGCCGGCAATGTCCTTGGCTGTGACGTCGAGGCCGGCGATCAGCCTGTCGAGCACCCAATCGAAACCGTTCTCCTTGGGGCTGCGGGCGCAACCGGGCGCGCCGATGACGCGCTTGCCGTCGAGCGTGCCCAGCACCAGCAGATTGCCGGGATCGACGGGCATGCCCGCGCGGATCACCGTGCCACCTGCTGCCTCGATCGCCGCCGGAACGACATCGTTGAAATCGCTCATCGCCGAGGCGCCGAAGATCACCACCATGTCGTTGTCGCGCGCCAGCGCGGCCGCTGCCTCGGCTACAGGCGCGATCTCGTGCGGCGTGCGGCGCTCCGTCGTCAGCCGGCCGCCGGAGCGTGCCAGCCGGGCCTCGGTGACGCGCAGCGTCTTGTCGAGTACGCTGGCCTTGATGCCGGGCAGCATCGTCTGGATGACGCCGATGCGCACCGGCTGATAAGCGTTGACGGCGAAGATCTCGCCACCGGCGCAGATTTTCACCACCTTGTCGACCAAAGCTGAGGCGACGGCGAAGGGGATGATCTTGACCGTCGCCACCATTTGCCCCGTCTCGACCGGCGCGTGCTGCGCCAGCGTGGCGATGGTGATGGTCGGGTCGACCGCATTGATGGCGTCGATCATGGCGGCATCGACGGTGAAGAGACCGGCGGCCTTGGCATGGAGGTTGACGCGGCCGGTCGCGGCAGGTTTTGCCTCGATGTTGCGGTGGGCCATGCTGGCAGCAATCTTTTCGGCCGCCGCATCCTCGCTGAGGTCATCGGCGGCAAGCACCGCCACGACGATCTCGGTAATGCCGGCCGCCTTCAGCACGGCCACGTCCTGCGTGCTTAGCCTGTGCGCCTTGCGGAAACGCCGCTCGCCGGCCGTCGTGGCATGCGCCAGCACCGCGCCTTGCGCCTGGTCGATTGGAACCGGACCGAATCTCACGCCGCAGCGCCTTTCGATTCCAGCCCGCGCGAGCGGAAGGCGTGGATCGTCTGCGCCAGGACGGCGACGGCGATCTCGGCCGGGCTCGCCGCGCCAATGTCGAGGCCGATCGGGGCGTGGATGCGAGAGATCTGGTCGGCGGTCGCGCCGAGCGCCAGCAGGCGCTCGACGCGCCTGGCGTGTGTTTTGCGGCTGCCGAGTGCGCCGACATAGAAACAGTTGGCGTCGAGCGCGGCCTTCAGTGCGAAATCGTCGATCTTCGGATCATGGGTTACGGCGGCGAGCGCCGTATAGCTGTCGAGCGGCTGGCGTTTCAGCACATCCTCCGGCCATTCGGCATGGAGTGCTACATCGGGAAAACGGTCCGGGGTGGCGAAGGCGGTGCGCGGATCGACGATCTCCAGGGGATAGCCGGCGATCCTGGCCATCGGCGCCAGCGCCTGACTGATATGGACGGCGCCGACTACCACCAGGCGCGGCTGCGGCAAATGCGCGTTGAGGAAGAAGGTGCGCCCTTCAGCCTCGACCGCACCGGAATTGCCGGTGCGAAATGCCTTGGCGATCGCTTGCCCGAGATCGCCGGCAACCTGGTCGCCTTCGCGCACGATGCGGTCGCGGCCGTCGCCGAGATCGGTGACCAGGATCGCGGCGCGGCGGGCCCGGCGTTCGGCATTGAGCGTTTTGAGAGCGTAGGGATCCATGCCTAACCAAGCCGCTCCACATAGACCTTGATGCGGCCGCCGCAGGACAGGCCGACCTGCCAGGCGGTTTCGTCGGCAACGCCGAACTCCAGCATTTTGGCCTTGCCGCTATCGATGACGTCGATCGCCTCGCTTACCACGGCGCCCTCGACGCAGCCGCCCGAGACCGAGCCGTGGAAATTGCCTTCGGCGTCGATGACCAGATGACTGCCGACCGGCCTCGGCGCCGAACCCCAGGTCTCGACCACAGTGGCGATGGCGACATCCTTGCCGTCCTTCATCCAGCCTTCCGCGATGATCAAGGGGTCGCGGGCCTCATCGAGATAGATGCTGTTGTCCATGATCGCTTGCCTCAAAGTCTGTTTTTCTCTGGAGCCTGTTTTCGGAATCCAATATGGCTATGCGGCGCGCCTGACACCAGCGTCCAGCCAGCGACGCGGATCGACCGAAGCGGCGGATTTCTTGTCCAGCGAGGCGCAGAGGTCGGCCAGCGCATCGAGATTGTGTACCGAGCGGAACTCGTCGACATGAGGCAGCATCGCTCTGACGCCGCGGGCGCGGGCCTCGAAACCGTCGAAGCGCAATAGGGGATTCAGCCAGATCAGCCGCCGGCAGGATTTGTGCAGGCGATCCATCTCCTCCGACAGGCCGGCGACATCGTCGCGCTCCAGCCCGTCGGTGATCAGCAGCACCACCGCACCCTGCCCGAGCACGCGGCGTGACCAGTGCTTGTTGAACTCCGCCAGCGTATCGCCGATGCGGGTGCCGCCCGACCAGTCCTTCACCGCCGCCGAGCAGTCGGCAAGGGCGGCATCGGGGTCGCGATGGCGCATCTGCCGCGTGAGATTGGTCAGCCGCGTGCCGAAGACGAAGGTGTGCACGCGCCGCCGTTTTTCGGTCAGCGCATGCAGAAAGTGCAGGAAGATGCGCGTGTACTGGCTCATCGAACCGGAGATATCGGCGAGAACCACCAGCGGCGGATGCACTTCGCGGGCTGAGCGGAATTTCGGCAGGATCAGTTCGCCGCCGGTGCGCGCGGCCGAGCGCATCATGGCGCGTGGATCGATACGGCGGCCATGCAGGTCTGCCTTGAAGCGTCGGGTACGGACCATGTCGAACGGCAGCCGCAGCCGGGCAATCGCCTTCTTGGCGTCTGCCATCTCGTCGGCATTCATCTGGGCAAAGTCCTTGCCGCGCAGCACTTCATTCCCAGAGAAGGTTAGCCGGGCGTCGACTTCAATCTCCGGGATTTCCCTGACCGGCCGATTCTTCTCGTGGCCTTCGAACATGGCCTGGCTGACGCGGTTTTCTGCCGTGCGCGGCTTTTGCTTCTCCCTGGTGTCGGGCGCCACCGGCGAGAACATCGCCAGAAGTTTCTCGATCAGCTCGCGCGATTTCCAGAACAGCCGGAAGGCTTCGTCGAAAACAGGGTGATCCTCGTGCCGCGACACCAGCACGGCATGCAGCGTCCAGTAGAAATCGTCGCGCGAACCGATGCCGGCTGCCAGGACCGCCTCGATCCCATCCTTGACCGAAGCCGGCCCGACCCGCATGCCGGATTTGCGCAAGGTGCGGGCGAAATAGACGATGTTGTCGGCGATGCGCCCGTCTTCCGTCGCCTCTCTGGGGTCGGTCTCTTTGGGGTAAGCACCCGGCGCCTTCACTGCCCTACTCCGCCGCCGCCAGTTCGGCCTTGACCTCATCGAGGATGCGCCGGCCCTCGCCCGCGCCGATGCGGGCAATGTCGTCCTGGTATTTCAACAAAACGCCGATCGTGTCGGAGACGGTTTCGGGATCGAGCGCCACCTTGTCGAGTTCGGTCAGCGCGCCGGCCCAGTCGATGGTTTCGGCGACACCCGGCGCCTTGAACAGCTCGACCCGGCGCAGCTTCTGGATGAACGACACCACTTCCGCGGAAAGTCGGCTGTTGGCCTGCGGCACCTTGCGGCGCACGATCTCCAGCTCGCGCTCGGCATTGGGATAGTCGACCCAGTGATAGAGGCAGCGCCGCTTCAGCGCGTCGTGGATTTCGCGGGTGCGGTTGGTGGTGATGATGACGATCGGCGGCTCCTCCGCCTTGATCGTGCCAAGCTCGGGCACCGTCACCTGGAAATCGGACAGGATTTCGAGCAGGAACGCCTCGAAGGCTTCGTCGGTGCGGTCGAGCTCGTCGATCAGGAACACCGGGGCCGCACCCGCCTTGCCGGTCAGCGCATCGAGCACCGGCCGGCGGATCAGGTATTTTTCGGAAAAGACATTGCGCTCCATGTCGGAGCGGTCGACCGAGCCTGCCGCCTCCTCCATGCGGATCTCTATCATCTGCGCGGCGTAATTCCACTCATAGACAGCGGACGAGACGTCGAGCCCTTCATAGCATTGCAGGCGGATCAGCCGGCGGCCGAGTGCCTGCGCCAGCACCTTGGCGATCTCGGTCTTGCCGACGCCGGCCTCGCCCTCGAGGAAGAGCGGCCGCTGCATGCGCAGGGACAGGAACAGCACCGTTGCGAGCGAGCGGTCCGCGACATAGTCCGCGCCGGTCAGGAGATCGAGCGTTTCGTCGATCGTCCGCGGCGCGGGGCGCGGTTTCAGCTCGGTCATTCTTTCTCCGTTGCCGCCTCTGCTCCGCTCTGCAGCACGTGGTAGTCGCGGGCGTGGTAGATCAGCGGCCGCAAATTATCGCCCATGCGCAGGCCTGTCACCTTGCCAAAAAGCACACGATGGGTGGCGAGATCCTTGGTGTCCATCAAAGCGCAGTCGAAAACCGCAAGAGCGCCCTTCAGGGTAGGCGCGCCCGTCGATATGACATCCCACTCGCCAAGCGCGAAACGCTCATCGGCCGACAGCCCGGTTAGGCCTGAAAACGCCACCGATAGCGGCTGCTGGTGCGAAGCCAGCGTGTTCAGCGCAAACCGGCCGTTTTGCACGAACAGCTCGTTCTTGGCATTCTCGCGGTTGAGACAGACGAGAACCGTCGGCGGCGTGTCCGACACCGAACAGGCGGCAATCACCGTGGTGCCGCGTTTGCCGGCGGGCCCGTCGGTGGTCACCACATGGACGTGGCCGGCAAAATGCGCCATCGCGTCGCGATAGGCCTGAGGCCCTATGTCGTTCAACTTCAACACCGATGATTTTCCATAAGCGGGAATCCAAGCGTTATATATGGCGGCACACAATAGGCCACAAGCGAAGTGGTTGACGCCAATCCGCAAATTCCCGTGTTGCGCCTGGGGCGGGCAGCCTTTAGGTCTTGGCGGAAGAGACGCTGGAAGCATGCGACCGGCACGGAGGAATTCGTCGTCAGAATGCGACCCCTAACAGCTGTAATAGCGGCACTGCTCTGGCTGCTGCCGGCAAGCGCCGGCGCGCAGACTTTGCTTGTCGGCGTCGCCGCACCCCTGTCCGGTCCGTCGGCGATCCTGGGCAAGCAGATCGAGGCGGGTGCTGCCCTGGCAGCAGAAGCCAGCGGCGCCGAGATCAGGACGGTCGACGATGCCTGCACCGCCGATGGCGGGGCTGCCGCCGCCAGGGAATTCGCCGCTGCGAAGGTCGATATCGTCGTCGGCTTCCTCTGCACCGAGGCGATCCAGGCGGCGCTGCCGATCCTCAAGGACGCCAACATACCGGTCATCACCGTTGGCGTGCGCACCGAAAGCCTGACCGATCGCCGCGCCAAAACCGGCTGGCCGGTCTACCGGCTGGGGCCACGCGGCGACGACGAGCGCAATGCGGTGGCCGGCATCCTGACCCGGCTGTGGCAGAGCGAATTGTTCGCCATCGTCGATGACGGGACCATCTATGGCCGCGAAATCGCCGAGACGCTGCGCGCAGCGGCCGAACAGGCGGCGCTGAAGCCGGTCTTCACAGACACGTTCCGGCCCCAGCTCGACAACCAGATCGGGCTGATCGGCCGGCTGAAGAAATCAGGCGCGACGCATGTCTTTGCCGGTGGCGACGGCGACGACATCGCCATTATGGGCCGCGACGCCGGCCAGCTCGAGGCCGGCATCGTCTTTGCCGGCGGCGAGAATTTGCGCACGCCACCCGGCGATGTGCCTTACGCCATCGGCACGCTGATGATCGCGCCGCCGGAATGGGCCGATGTCGCCGATCCCAAGGTGCTGGCGGCGTTTACGGCCAAAAACATCGCGCCGGATGGCTATGCCTTGCCGGCCTACGCGGCGGTGGAGATTGCCAAGGCGGCCTCGGCCGCGCCCGAGACCTCGGGCAAGGGGCTGGCCGACGCGCTAACCGGGCATGATTTCACCACCGCGATCGGCCCGCTGCGGTTCGACGACAAAGGCGATCTGAGCCAAAACCTCTATCGCGCCTTCCGCTTCGACGGGACGCGTTTCGTGCCGGCGGAGACGAACTGATGTTTCGCACCGGGCCGCGCAATCTGATCACCGATGTCGCCGGCTTGCGCGTCGGCAACGCGTCGGATGCCACGCTGAAATCGGGCGTCACCACCGTATTGTGCGACGAACCGGCGGTCGGTGGCGTGCAGATCCTCGGCGGCGCGCCGGGCACGCGCGAGACCGATTTGCTCGAACCGCACCATTCCATCGAGGCGGTTCATGCCGTCGTGCTTTCGGGCGGTTCGGCCTTCGGCCTCGACGCCGCGTCGGGCGTGCAGGCGGCGTTGCGTGAAAAAGGCATTGGCGTCGATGTCGGCGGCTTTCGGGTGCCGATCGTGCCGGCGGCGATCCTGTTTGACCTGCGCAATGGCGGCGACAAGGATTGGGGCCGTTATCCTCCCTACCGCGACCTCGGCTACGAAGCCGCCCAGGCGGCAACAGTCGACTTTCCGCTCGGCACAATCGGCGCCGGCACCGGCGCGCTAAGCTCCGGGCTGAAGGGCGGCCTCGGCTCGGCCTCGAC
Source organism: Mesorhizobium sp. M0676 (assembly GCF_040320535.1). NCBI lineage: Bacteria > Pseudomonadati > Pseudomonadota > Alphaproteobacteria > Hyphomicrobiales > Phyllobacteriaceae > Mesorhizobium > Mesorhizobium sp. M0676. The sequence goes on along the minus strand of NZ_JAMYPU010000013.1, from coordinate 3,464 downwards.
CGCGCTCGACAGCGGCATCACCATCGGCGCGCTCGCCGCCGCCAACCCGACCGGCTCGGTGACGATTGCGCGTACACGCTATTTCTGGGCGGCACCCTTCGAGATCGGCGATGAGTTCGGAGGCCTCGGCTATCCCTCGCCGATGCCGGACGACGCCAGGCGGATCCTGTTGAAATACCGCGACAAGCGTGTCGGTGGACAAGTGGAGGCCGGTGGCAACACCACCATCGCCGTCATCGCCACCGATGCTGTGCTGACCAAGGCGGCAGCCAAGCGGCTGGCCATTTCAGCGCATGACGGCTTCGTGCGCGCCATCTGGCCGGTGCACACGCCGGCCGACGGCGATCTGGTGTTCGCGCTGGCGACGGGGAAGAGCGGCATAGAACTCAGCGCCGACGATGCCGTCGATTTCTTTGCCACTGCCGGCGCCACCATGGCGCGCGCAATCAGCCGCGGCATCCATGCCGCGACGCCGGCCGAAGGCGACCTGTTTGCGGTGTGGTCGTCGCGCTGATTTTCAGTCAGGTCGGGTCGGACTCTTCTTCCTCGAAGCTGACCGCGACATCCGAATTTGCCGACAGCCAGACTTTCTGGCCCTCGACCTCGGCAAGCAGGCTCAAGGGAATGTAGTGGTGATGCCCCTGATGGGCGCCCTCGCCGCTGTCGGCCTTGGTCAACTTGATCCGCTCGCCATCGACCCTGTCGACGGTGCCGATGTGAACGCCGTCGGCGCCGACCACTTCCATATGCTCGCGAATCTTGCTGGCCTCAGTCATGGGGTGTTCTCCTTTTGAAAACGATCGACGATAACAAACAGAGGCGAAATTGGATGCATCGCCTTTCGAATAGCACGATGTTTTGACTGTCTCGTGATATGGAACGATCGAACCACGGCAGGCGGAGCGGAACCCCGATGCGAAATCTCGTCCTGATTGGCGTTTGCCTGCTGGTCCATCTGGCATCCGCCATGGCCGCCCGAGCGGGCGATGTCGCCGAGCTTGAAATCCTCGGCTTCAGCAAGGATGGCAGCGTCTTCGCCTTCGAGGAATATGGTGTGGCAGACGGTTCGGGCTTTCCCTATGCCAATCGCTACTACATCAACACCGCCGACGACACGTTCCTGAAGGGCACGCCAATCCGGGTCCGGCTGGAGGATGAGACCGCCTCGCTCGATACGGCCCGTCAGCAGGCCAGGCAGAAGGGCGAAGCCGTCGTTGTGCAGGCCGAACTCACCGCAAACCGCGGCATCACCGCCGGCTTCAACCCGGTGACCGAATTGTCGGCCGACCCGTTCCGCATGGTGGTGAACCCACGGCCGATCTTTTCGCCGGTCGACCCGCCGCTGGAATTCCGGCTGGACGAGATCGGCATGAATGACACCGAAAGCTGCCAGAGCCAGGGCGAGGTCAACGGTTTTCGCCTGCTGCGGATCGAGGCCAGGGATGGCGGCCAGACCCATCTGCTGCATGAGGATAAATCGATCCCGAAAAGCCGTGGCTGCCCGAACGGCTACAGGATCGGCGCGGTGCAGACGTTCTCGATGGACAGCATCAGCGCCTATGCGGTGCTGATCGCAGTGCGCCAATACGGCTTCGAAGGACCGGATTTTCGCTGGATCGCCGTGACCGGACGCCTGTGACATCGCTCGATCAATCCAGTTGGCGCAAGCGCGCCGGAAATCGCGTCAGCCGCGCCATACCATCGACGGGCGCGGCGCTTGTCGGCGCCTTGCTGTGGGCGATGGCCATGGGCGCCAGCGCGCTGACCGGTCTTTGGCTCGACAATTGGGAGACCCCGGAAAAGATCCGCTTCGTCGTCCTGCTGTTTGCGACCGGCGCGGCATTGGCCTTTCCCGTCGGGTTGTTCGCGGCGCGGCTGGTCTCGCTCGACCGGCATTGGGAGGTGGCGTTCGCCGCCGCCTTCGTCTGCCTGCTTGCCACGACGCTCGCCTTCACCGGCGGGTTGTTTGCGCTGCAATACCGCTCCTACTATGCCGAATGGCACGCGGAGGCCTTCACCGCCCGGTGGGCGTTCGAACTGGTCTTCACCTCGCTGACGGCGCTCTACCAGTTCGTGGTGCTGGGTATCAGGCTCTATTTTCCGCTCGGATTCATCGCGCTTGCCGCCGCCAGCGTGTGGTTTGCACGCCGGCAGCGTTGAGCATTCGGTCCGCCTCTGATAGGAGGCGCACTTAACCACCGACACATCAGGACTGACGGATGATCCCTCGCTATTCCCGGCCGGAAATGGTCGCCATCTGGTCGCCGGAAACCCGCTTCCGCATCTGGTTCGAGATCGAGGCCCATGCCTGCGATGCGCTGGCCGAGCTCGGCGTCATCCCCAGAGAAGCCGCCAAGACCATCTGGGAAAAAGGCGGCGCCGCCCAATTCGACGTCGGCAAGATCGACGAGATCGAGGCCGTCACCAAGCACGACGTCATCGCCTTCCTCACCCATCTCGCCGAATTCGTCGGGCCGGATGCGCGTTTCATCCACCAGGGCATGACCTCATCGGATGTTCTCGACACCTGCCTTGCGGTGCAGCTCGGCCGCGCCAGCGATATCCTGCTGGCCGACCTCGACGGCCTGCTCGCCGCGCTGAAGCGCCGGGCCTTCGAGCACAAGGACACCGTCACCATCGGCCGCAGCCACGGCATTCATGCCGAGCCGACCACGTTCGGCGTCAAGCTGGCGCAGGCCTTTGCCGAGTTCTCACGCTGCCGCGAGCGGCTGGTGCACGCACGGGAGGATATTGCCACCTGCGCCATATCGGGCGCGATCGGCACCTTCGCCAACATCGATCCCTATGTGGAAGAACATGTGGCGAAAAAGCTTGGGCTGAAGCCGGAGCCGGTGTCGACGCAGGTCATCCCTCGCGACCGCCATGCCATGTTCTTTGCCACGCTCGGCGTCATCGCCTCGTCGGTCGAGCGGCTGGCGACCGAGATCCGCCATCTGCAGCGCACCGAGGTGCTGGAAGCGGAAGAGTATTTTTCGCCGGGCCAGAAGGGCTCGTCGGCAATGCCGCACAAGCGCAACCCGGTGCTGACCGAAAACCTCACCGGCCTTGCCCGCATGGTGCGCTCCATGGCCTTGCCGGCGATGGAGAATGTCGCGCTCTGGCACGAGCGCGACATTTCGCATTCCTCGGTCGAGCGCATGATCGGCCCGGACGCCACGATAACACTCGATTTCGCGCTGTCGCGGTTGACCGGCGTCATCGACAAATTGCTGGTCTATCCCGACAACATGCTGAAGAACATGAACAAGTTCCGTGGCCTTGTGCATTCGCAGCGCGTGCTTTTGGCGCTGACGCAAGCCGGCGTCAGCCGCGAGGACGCCTACCGCCTGGTGCAGCGCAACGCCATGAAGGTATGGGGACATGGCGCTGATTTCCTTGAGGAATTGTTGGCCGACAAGGAAGTCACCGCAGCGCTGCCCGAAGCCGAGATCCGCGAGAAATTC